>JARLGE010000260.1 GCA_031296215.1 Occallatibacter sp. | reverse complement strand
TGCAGAGGGGATTTGTTTGCTTGCCACACCGCAACTTGTCTACTACTCAAGTGTATCGAATTCCGCGCCGGTTCCCGGCAAGCAACCATTGGGCGCAACCCAAGTGCAAACGCTCGAGAGACCTGGCCGGCCGCCGTCTAGGCCGCGGTTGGCTTTTTCCGCAGCAGCCCAGCCGCGGCAAAGATACAAACAATGGGCAGCAAGGGGATGCGGAAGCGCGGATCATAACCGGGACCGGCCGTGACGGCGCAGAGGCCGATGAAGTAGAACGCCGTTCCCACCAGCAGCGCCAGGTAAGGACTTCCGATGCTCCCGCGCAGGATTCCCTTCAGTGCAAGCAGGTAGAGCGCCGCCAGCACAACCATGAAAACGGCCTTCGATGCGGCGATTGCTGGATGCGTCTTAATGAGATTGATGCCGAAATGGACCATGCCTTGGTTGGTGCCAACGCCGTTCGACAGCTCGCTGTCTTGCAGGCTCAGCATGCGGGCAAAATAGCCGGCGCCCGGTTCCAGCATCATGGACACCAGCGGCTCGATGCAGGTCCGCGCATACATCCTCGGATGCGCTCGAATCACGCGGCTGCCCTCCTCGCCCATGAAGGCGATGCGCTGCGCCTGGGTCCATCCGGCCTGCTCGGGATGGTGGTCGACCCATTCCTGGGCGAGATAGACTTGTCCGCTGCGCCCGAAGAACGGGGAGTAGCCGAACTCATTGTGCACATCAAAGTAGTTCCGGTGCTCCAGCCTGGCGGTAATCCCAACGGCATTCGTGAAGTAGAGATTCAGCTCGCGGGCGCTGGAAAAACCCCCATAGCCGGTCTCCACCTTGTTCCGAATCTGCCAGATAGCCAGCCAGGGCAGGCAGCTGATCAGCAGCACGGCCGGCGCCTTCCAGCGAAGGCCCGGCACGCGGACCAGGACAATGAGCAGCCCGAACGCCATGGCCACCGGCAGGTAGTAAGCAGCCGGACGCACCAGGGCCGCGGCGGCAAGCGAGACACCTGAGACGGCCAGCAGCCGCAACCGATGCACGCGAAAGAACCAGGCGAGTCTCTCCGCACCGAACAGGAAGAAGGCCATGAAAAGCGTTTCGGAAAGCAGCAGGATGGAGAAGATGATGGTGAGCGGCTCGATGGCCATCAGCCAGGCGGCGCAAATGGCAAGTCGGTCATCGCCAGAGACAGCTTTGGCTAGCCTCCAGACCAGGACCAAGCAAAAGAGAGAGAGCAGCACATTGATCACGGCGGCGACGGTCAGGCCAGCAAGGCTGGTCATGGCGAGAAACAACGGATACCCTGGTGTCCGCATCACCGCCGGCACGCCATCCGCGGAGAAGGTTCCGTGCAACAGCAAGTTCCGTCCCGGGCTGAGATAGCTAACCGTATCGGTGCCGCCAACTGCAGTCGTTCCGGTTCTGACAAGTGCCAGAGCCAGCATCCCGAACCGAATCACGGCGGCCAACAGAACGGGGCCGGCCAGTCGCGGCGTCCACCACTCATTCTCCAGAGTTTGATTTGCCGCCGCCGGCGCTGACTGCCTTGCCATGACGCCATCTTACTATGGGTGCAATTGGGGAGCTAACTGGTTCTCTTATTTATCGTAAAGACGCGCGGCGTTGCCTCGGGAGCGGCGTCCGAATCCCAGCCGGTCCGCGTAGAGCCTGAGCAGAAGCACCCCGTAATCCCAGGCCGTTTTGAAGTTGGCCTTGCTCTCGCCGTGGGAGCGCAGGCCAAAGGCAAAGGGAACCTCGGTGACCGACTGAATGTTGCCGCGCACCAGAAGATCGAGCAGCAGCTTGAAGCCGGTCTTCTGAAACACGGTCTGCGGCAGGCAGCGGCGGCGCACCATGAACAAGCCGGACATGGGGTCCTTGACGCGGAGATGGTTCCGTTGCAGCGGCCAGGTGACCCATACCGCAACCGCCGACACCAGCCTTCTGGCCGGGTTCCAGCTCCCCACGCCGCCGCCCGCTGTGTAACGGCTGCCGATGACCAGGTCGCGGCCCCCATAGATTGCGGAAATCAGCTTGGGCAACACCTCCGGCGGATGCTGCCGGTCGGCGTCCATCACGCCCAGGATGGCGGCGTCGGTGCGCTGCCAGCCGTAAAAGATGGCCCCGGAGAGTCCCCGCTCACCCATGCGGACCACGAGACGCACGCGCGGGTCCAGCTTGGAGATGGCGGTCACAACGGCTCCAGTGCCGTCGGAGCTGTCGTCGTCGACAACCAGGATCTCGTAGGGGATGTTGAGCGGGTCAAGCACGGAACGGACCTGAACCAGCACAGCGCCGATGTTCTGCTCTTCGCAGAGAGTGGGAATGACCAGTGCCAGCTTTTCCAGAGCCTGATTGGCAGCGCCGGCCTGCGGCTGAGAATCCAACGTGGCACCCCCCGGCAGGTTTGAGGTCACGGTCATGGGGTACGGCATCCTTTCCAAGTCTATATAGAGTAAACCGGAGCTCCCATTTTGCCCATTCGGCTGCCGGCCAGGATACCCTCAGCTTTCCGGGCAGGCGATTCGGTTCTCCCGCCAACCGATGCGGGCGAGGCCGGCGCTGCGGTCCACGCCCAGGTCTACCCGGCAACGCATTCGGGGCGGTTCTGCATGCGCCCCAGCGTCGGTCCCGTCCTCCAGTCCTGCCCGGCAGGCGCAGCAAACAGCACGAGGGCTGGGACGAATCCCAGCCCTCGTGAGTTAGCTGTTGCTAGATTCTGCCGGAATCCGGCCTGGAGGGGCTTAGAGCGGTTGCACGTCGGCAGCCTGCCATCCCTTGGGGCCCTTCACAACGTTGAACTGCACGGCTTGACCTTCCTGCAGGCTCTTGAAACCACTCGAGTTGATTGCAGAGTAGTGAACGAAGACGTCTTCGCCGTTCTGGCGCGAGATGAAGCCGAAGCCCTTCGCGTCATTGAACCACTTCACAGTACCTTGTTCCATTTGATCGTGTTTCCTGGATTGAATTGCGCTGGAGGAATCGGAGCGACCACTGGCAGAATCTTGCTTGTTTGGGGCGAGTGCTGCTGCTGCCCGGTTCGATTCTAACGCTGGGGCTAGTGTACCATCGCTGTGTATAAAAGAGCACATAAATTCTTGTCCGGCGCCCCAAAGGGTGCTTTTCAAAGGTGGTAGCGGGACGGCTTGCGCAAGGTCCGCTGAGGGGTCGGCGCTCCCATGCCGAGTTCCCTGGTCTGGTCCGCCGCAGCGGAAGACCTGGGATAGTTGGGAAGTTTGCAGGATTCACGCCCATTGATTACTTGGGATGCTGAGCGAGGCTTGTATGCAGCTGACTACTCAACTTCCCGTGGCCGCCATTGTTGTCAGTTGTCTCGGGGGAACCTTTGCAGTTTTGGCGAATATGATTTCGCTCGTCATGATCGGCAAGATCAACGAACGAACGCCGGAGAATGAACGAATGTCCAACATTGGGTTTGGGTCCGACGTGCGGAGGAGATTCAAGGTACTGTATTCAGGCAACAGACTTGTCCTCCTTTTCGACTCCTGTGTGGCCTTAATGCTTCTCTGTTGTCTCGTCCTGCTTAAAGTGTGGGTTTTCAAGTGACATAGAACTGAGGCAGAGGCCAGGCCTGGTAGGCGCGCAGAACGCCGTGATTTATCTTGGATGGGAACTCAACCAGCCAATGCACCTGCTCGAAAAGGCCCCCATGCCCCACGATCCCGTCCCCGAACTCCTGCGCCGCGCCACTGAGCAGCTCGAAGCGGGGTTTGCGGGACTGCCCGCCTACGAGCCGGATCCCATCCCGGATCTGGACGTGATCGCCGGGGTTCTGGCTACCGTAGCCCACCGCCTGGGGGACAACTACCCCTACTTCCATCCTCTCTATGCAGGCCAGATGCTGAAGCCGCCGCATCCGCTGGCGCGGGCGGCCTACGCGCTGGCCATGAAGATCAACCCCAACAACCACGCGCGCGATGGCGGCCGAGCCAGTTCGGAGATGGAGATCGAGGCGGTCGGCGAGATCGCCGCGATGTTCGGCTGGTCAGAGTTTCTGGGCCACCTGACCTCGAGCGGGACGCTGGCCAATCTGGAAGCGCTGTGGGTTGCCGGGCAACTGGCTCCCGGCAAACGGATTGTGGGCTCGGAGCAGGCGCACTATACGCACCGGCGCATCTCCGCAGTCTTGAAGCTGGACTACGCGGAGATCGAGGCCGATAGCCGCGGGCGGATGAGCCTCGAGGCTCTGGAAGCCGAGCTGCGCAAGGGCGATGTGGGCACGGTGGTGGTTACCCTGGGCACCACGGCCATCGGCGCCGTGGACCCGCTGGACGAGGTGTTGAAGCTGAAGGCGCGCTACGGGTTCCGGGTGCATGTGGATGGGGCCTACGGGGGCTACTTCCGGCTCATAACAGACGACCTGGCCGAGCCGGCCCGTCGTGCTTACCTGGCTTCGGTGGAAGCGGATTCGCTGGTGATCGACCCGCACAAGCACGGGCTGCAGCCCTATGGGTGCGGGTGCGTGCTCTTTCGCGAGCCGGCGGTGGGGCGCTTCTACAAGCACGATTCGCCCTACACGTACTTCACGTCAAAGGAGTTGCACCTGGGCGAGATCAGCCTGGAGTGCTCACGGGCCGGGGCCACGGCGGTGGCGCTGTGGGCCACGCAGCAACTGTTGCCGCTGACTCCGGACGGCGAGTTTGCCCGCGGTCTCAAAAGCGGACGGGGGGCGGCGCTGGAGCTCGACCGGCGACTCGGGGCGGATAGTTCCTTTGTACGATTGACTTCCGGGACGCCGGAACTTGATATTGTGGTCTGGAAGCTGAAAGCGGAGAATGCAGAGCGGGCTTCGGAGCTTGCGCAAAGGATATTTGTATCTTGCGCCACAAGGGGTTTACATTTAGCTCTTGTACAATTACCGGTGCTCTGGTTTGAGCCGGCAGGGGTTGGGCAAGCGGGAGCGGTGACGTGTATGCGTTCCGTCCTGATGAAGCCTGAGCACGCGGCGTGGCTGGACAGGATCTGGGAACGGTTGAGCGCGGGTTGCGCAGAGGTTTTGGGAGTTTGAACTGCCATGAGTCAGGCATATGCAATCGAAAAAGAAAACGTTCTCATCCGCGCCGGGGCCTGCTCGGTGACCATTCTGCCCCACTTGGGCGGAAAGATTGCCTCCATCCGCATTGGCGAGCGGGAACTGCTGCAGAGCCCGCTCGCCCCCTACGGGCCGCGAACCGAGACCATGAGCTTTGACGCAGCCGACGCCAGCGGCTGGGATGAGTGCCTGCCCTCGGTGGCTGCGTGCACGGTGGAGACTGCGGCGGGCCAGGCCTCGGTTCCCGATCACGGCGATCTGTGGCGGGTGCAGTGGAGAAACAGGGATCAGCGACCAGGGACCAGGGACCAGGGACCAGGGACTGACAGCGAGAGCTCGGTGACTTTGCGGGGGGAGTGTTTTTCGCTGCCGCTGGCGCTGGAGCGAACGACAACGCTGAAGGAAACCGGCCAGGGTTGGCGGTTGCAGGTGGACTACACGGCGAGCAATACGGGCAGTTTCCCAACCCCCTGGTCGTGGGCTGCGCATCCTTTGTTTGTCGCCGAGCCGGGAGACCGGATCGTGCTCCCCGCTACGATTGAGCGGCTGCGCCTGGAAGGCTCGGGCGGGGGCAGGCTGGGCAAGGGCGGAGACCAGGTGAGCTGGCCCGTGGCGACGCTGACCGATGGCAGCCGCAGCGACTTGAGCGTTGCTGAAGGGCCGGAGTCGGGCATCGGCGACAAGCTGTTTGCCGGACCGCTGACGGCCACAGAGAACTGGTGCACGCTGGAGCGGCCGCGGGCCGGGGTGGCCATCCGGATTCGGTTCGACGCCAAGGCCAACCCTTATTTAGGGTTGTGGATCTGTTACGGGGGCTGGCCGGAGCGCCCAGGAACAAAACAAAACTGCGTGGCCCTGGAACCGGCAACGGCGCCGGTCGACTCGCTGGCGGTGACCGGCCCCTGGTCGCGGGTGCTGGCCGCCGGGGAAACCTCGTCATGGTCGATGACGGTTGAGCTGGAAACCCTTTAAGGTGTGAATTGACATGCATGATATTGCGATTTTCCGTTCCTTGCACAGGGCTCGCTTTGAGGCGGAGCCGACCCTCTATGTTGCGCCGGGCCGCGTTAACCTGATCGGCGAACACACCGACTATGCGGAGGGGTTTGTGATGCCCGCGGCCATCGATTTTGCCACCCTGGCGGGGATTTCTCCGCGCGCGGACGGCAAGATTGCGCTTTTCTCTGAGAACTACGGGGAGGTGCGCTACTTTGACGCGGCGGAGCTGCCGGCGAAGGCCGGCAAGCACTGGACCGACTACCCGCTGGGGGTGATATCGATTCTTGCCGGCGAGGGCCACCGGGTTCCGGGATTCAGCCTGAGCCTGTGGGGCGACGTGCCGCTGGGCTCGGGCCTGTCGAGTTCGGCGGCGGTGGAAGTGGCCACGGCGCTGGCGGTGACGGGCCTGATAGGGGTCAACTATCCGGGGCCGGTGTTGGCGCGCCTGTGCCAGCGTGCGGAGAACGAGTTTGTGGGCGCCAACTGCGGCATCATGGACCAGTTCATCTCCGCCAACGGCGCCAAAGATCACGCGCTGCTGCTGGATTGCCGCGACCTCAGCTTCAAGCTGGCGCCGATTCCGCACAATGTGGCGCTGGTGATCGCCAACACCATGGTCAAGCATGCTATTACCGGGGGCGAGTACACCAGCCGGCGGGCGGAGGTGGAAGCGGCCTGCGCGGTCATTGCCAGCCACCGGCCGGGGGTGAAGTTCCTGCGCGATGCGACGGTAGAGGATCTGGAAAAGTGGGGCCCCGAGATGACGCCCAACTCGCTGAAGCGGGCGCGGCATGTGATCACGGAGAACACGCGGACCGTGGCCGCGGCTGAGGCGCTCATCAATCACAACCTGGCCGAACTGGGCCGGTTGATGGCCGAGGCGCACTGGAGCTATAGCCAGGACTTTGAGGCCAGTTGCGAAGAGGCCGACGCCATGGTCGCCCTGGCCCAGAACCTGCCCGGACTGATTGGCGCGCGGCTCACCGGCGGGGGGTTTGGCGGATGCACCATTAACCTGGTGGAACAGGATCAGGCAGCGGCTTTCGTGGAAGGCTTGGGAGGCCTCTACGCGGGGCAGACAGGCATTGTGCCGCAGATTCACATCTGCCACGCCTCGGGGGGTGCGCACCGGATCGAGTAAGACGCCTTCAAGGTTTCCTTTTAGATTTGGCTACGGACTGCGCGAGTTTGTTTCATCTGATGGAAGGTCCAAGCACTCCATGTGCGTCGGGCCAAATCTCCTGGCCCATCCCCCATCGGTACCGATGGCGCCGCTGCCTTCGGATTACCAATGCCCTGGTTGCGCCTGCGTATTTTACAAGCCATCCTTGATAAAATCACGAGAGTTCAACCCGAACAGGGCCTGGAAGATTTCCGATTCCCCGGCCGGCCTGGCGGAACTTCATTCCCAGATCGTCGCTTTTCCGAAGGGAAGCGCCGCGGAGACAAGAAAGAATGCAACCGACCTCATCCATGCCGTTTTCCTATGAATCCTTTCCCACCGCAGGCGTGGTGGCTTATTTCTCCATGGAGGCCGCGATCGACCCTGCCATGCCGACCTACTCGGGCGGCCTGGGCGTTCTGGCTGGAGACACGCTGCGCTCGGCGGCCGACCTCGGCGTTCCGCTGGTGGCGTTTACGCTGACTCACCGCAAGGGATATTTCCAGCAGCACCTTGACCGGAGAGGCGTGCAGAGCGAGGATGTGCAGCCGTGGAATCCGGCGGATTTTTGCACCGAGGAAGCGGCGCGGATCACGGTGAGCGTGGAAGACCGCACTGTGACGGTGCGCGCTTGGCGCTACGACCTGGTGGGCCGCTACGGGCACGTGGTGCCCATCTATCTGCTGGACACAGATGTTGACGGAAACTCCGGTTGGGACCGCGGCCTGACCGACCATCTCTACGGCGGGGACACGAATTACCGGCTGCAGCAGGAGATTGTGCTGGGCATGGGCGGTGTGCGCATGGCCAACGCGCTGGGCCACCGCGTCAACGTCTACCACATGAACGAGGGGCACGCGGCGCTGCTGACGCTGGCGCTCGTCGAGAGCCATCTGGGCGGCGGGCCGCTGGGCGTTCCCACCGAGGCGGACCTGGCGCTGGTGCGGCAGAAGTGCGTGTTCACCACTCATACGCCGGTTCCTGCCGGCCACGACCGCTTCTCCACCGAGCAGACCATCCGCATTCTGGGCGGCGATCGCACGGCGCGCCTGGAAAAGCTGGGCTGTTATCGCGACGGCATGCTGAACTTGACGCTGCTGGCGCTCAAGTTCTCCCGCTACGCCAACGGCGTGGCCATGCAGCACGCCAAGGTGTCGCAGGCCATGTTCCCCGAGTTTCCCATCGCCTCCATCACCAACGGCGTGCATGCGCCCACCTGGGTCTCCGAGCCTATTCAGCAGTTGCTGGATGCGAACATCGAAGGCTGGCGCCGCGACAATCTTTACCTGCGCAACGCCATCGACTTGCCGGAGAAAGAGATTCTCGCCGCGCACGCGCGGGCCAAGGAGGTGCTGCTGGCCGAGGTGGGCACACGCTCCGGCCTGGTGCTCGACCCCAAGGCGCTCACCCTGGGCTTTGCGCGCCGCGTCGCCACCTACAAGCGGGCCACGCTGCTCTTTACCGATCCGGAGCGGCTGGTGGAGATTGCCAATGCGGCGGGCGGTTTGCAGATCATCTATGCGGGCAAGGCGCATCCCCAGGACGAGCCCGGCAAGGCGCTCATCCAGAAGGTGGTCGAGGATGCGCAAAAGTACAACAGCAGTCTGCTGAAGATCGTCTATCTCGAAAACTATGCGTGGGAGCTTGGCGCGCTGCTGACCGCGGGCGTGGATGTGTGGGTGAATACCCCCAAGCGGCCCTATGAAGCCTCCGGCACCAGCGGCATGAAGGCCGCGCTGAACGGCGTTCCCAGCCTGTCGATCCTGGACGGGTGGTGGATCGAGGGCTGCATCGAGGGCGTAACCGGCTGGGCCATCGAAGACGGCGACACCGACGACCAAGAGGCCACGTCGCTATACAAGAAGCTGGAGCAGGCGGTGGTTCCGCATTACCTGAAAGCGCCGGAAGAGTGGGCGCGGCTGATGCGCACCACGCTGGCCTTTAATGGCTCCTACTTCAACACCAACCGCATGGTGAAGCAGTACACGCGCAATGCGTACTATCCGGTGAAACTGATCGAGCGGGCCAAGGTGGAGGAAGTCGAGTTCGCGTAGGAGCGAGTCAGCGGGCCGGCGAGCCACCTTCGTGCCCCATCTTTTCCGCGGGAAACCGCGCAGGGGATGGGGCACGCGAGCGTTGACTACGACGGCGGGCGGATCTCGCTCGAGGTGCCGCCGGCTGCGGGGATGTAGCACTTCCGCGTATAGTCCATCACCATGCGGTCGGCGTTGAAGCGCCAGCCCAGCGTGCGGATGGTGCGCTTCATGCGCTTGATCCATCCCAGCGGCAGCCCGTCGCGGTCGCGGTTGTAGTAGAGCGGAATCACCTCGTCGCGCAGCACGCGGTACAGGTCCTCGCCGTCGCGGCTGTCGTGCACATTCAGGTTGGAATGGGTCCTGCCCGTGCCGATGCCGAATCCGTTGAGCCCGTCGTAGGCTTCGGCCCACCAACCGTCGAGCACCGAAAGATTCAGGCCGCCGTTGAGCACCACCTTCTGTCCGCTGGTGCCCGAAGCTTCGAGCGGACGCCGCGGATTGTTCAGCCATACGTCGACTCCCTGCACCAGGTAGCGGCCGACGTTGATGTCGTAGTCCTCGATGAAAACGAATTTGTGGGCAAAGCTGGAGCCGCGCATCATCTGGGCGATCTGCTGCAGCACTTTCTTGCCCGGTTCGTCATGGGGATGGGCCTTGCCGGCAAAGAGGAACTGCACCGGCCGCTTGGGGTCGTTGACCATGGAGGCCAGCCGCTCCATGTCGGCCAGCAGCAGGTTGGCCCGCTTGTAGGTAGCAAAGCGGCGCGCGAAGCCGATGGTCAGGGCATCGGGCGAGAGCACCTTGCCCAGCGCATGCAGCGCCTGCGCGGACTCGCCGCGGCGCTGCGCCTGTTCCTGCGCGCGGCGGCGGGCGAAGTCGAGCAGTTGGATCTTCAGGGCGAGGTGCGTCTCCCACAGCTCGCCGTCGTCGACCTTTTCGATCTCCTCCCAGGTGCGGGCGTCGCCGCTGTTTGCCTGCCAGCCGATGCCGAGATAGCGGTCGTAAAGCCGGCACATCTGCGGCGCCAGCCAGGAAGGAACGTGGACGCCGTTGGTGATGTGGCCGATGGGCACCCCATCCTCTGACCTGCCGGGATAGAGGACCTTCCACATGGCGCGCGAGACCTCGCCATGCAGCGAGGAGACGGCGTTCACCCTCCGCGCCAGCTTCAGGCCCAGTACTGTCATGCAGAACCGTTCTCCGCCGTCCGTCGGGTACTCGCGTCCGAATCCCATCAGATTCTCGTGCGAAATGCCCAGTTGCTCGCGCAGAGGTCCGAAGTGCTCCTCGATGAGGTCGGCGTTGAAGCGGTCGTGGCCCGCCGGCACGGGAGTATGGGTAGTAAAGACCACTTCGCGGGGAATCTGGCTGGCGGCAGTGATGAAGTCGATGCCTTCTTCCTGCATGCGATTGCGAATGGCCTCAAGGACCGCGAAGCCGCTGTGACCCTCGTTCAGGTGCAGCACGCCGGGAGAGATGCCCATGGCCTTGAGCGCGCGGAAACCTCCGACGCCCAGCAGCAGCTCCTGGCGGATGCGGGTGCGGGCGTCGCCGCCATAGAGGCGCGAGGTTGTGTCGAGATCTTCGGGAGCATTGCCGGCCACGTTCGAGTCGAGCAGAAGAAGGTCGATGCGGCCCACTTTGACCCGCCAGACCTTAGCGCGGATGGCGCCGCCGCGGGTTTCGATTTCGACCACAACCGGCTCGCCGTTGACGCCAATGGCCGGCTGCATAGGTAGCTGGTAGATGTCGGTCTGGAGATACTCCTCGCGCTGCCATCCGGTCTCGTCGAGCCGCTGCAGGAAGTAGCCCTGGCCGTAAAATAGACCGATGCCGATGAGCGGAATGTCCAGGTCGGAAGCGCTCTTGATGTGGTCGCCGGCCAGCACGCCCAGGCCGCCGGAGTAAATAGGCAGCGACTCGTGCAGGCCGAACTCGGCCGAGAAGTAGGCCACGGGCCGAGGCCGCAGCACGCCCGCATTGGTGGCGCCCCAGGTGCGGTCGGCATTCAAATACTCTTGCTGACGGCGGTAGCAGTAGTTGATGCGGCTGTGCAGGCCCAGTTCGGTGGCGCGGCGCTCAATCTCCTCAAGAGGGATCTCAATGAGCAGGGAGATGGGATTCTGATTCAGCTGCCGCCAGCGCTGCGGGTTCAGATCGCGAAACAGGCTCACGCAGTCCGGATCCCAGCTCCACCACAAGTTGCGGGCCAACGACCACAGCCGCTCCTGCGTGGGTCCAATGAAGCGGTCCAGGGTGCGCGCCTCGCTGACAACGGGAGCCACCGCGCTGGCCGCTTCGGCCAGCATGCGGATTTCATTGTCGGTGAAGTGGCGCGAGTCCTTGGTCTGCACCACAAGAACCCCCTGCAACACGCCCCTGTCGATGAGCGGTACGCCCAGGAAGGAGCGATATTCGTCTTCGCCCGCCTCGCGGAAGTACTTGAAGCGGGGATGCTTTCTCACGTCATCGACGGCGACCGGCAGCACCAGTTCAGCGACCAGGCCGGTGAGTCCCTCATGGATGGGCATGCGCAAGGCGCCGATACAGCGGGGATGCAGCCCAAGGGTCGCCGCCAGCACCAGGTTTGAGCGATCCGGCTCCAGCAGATACGCCGAGCACACATCCGTCCCGAAGCGCGCGGCAATCAGCGCGACCACATTCATCAGGGTGTCGGCAGGCTTGCCGCCTTCCTGCGCAAGGTTGGCGATCTCTTCCAGCGTGAGGACCAGATCGGCATCAGGTGAATCGTGGGGTTCGGTCATCGGTCTGCCTTTGCCTTTCGCTCAGAGTTAAAAAAAGATCGTCGACACGTGTGCACTGCCTCGACAGGGGATGCAGAGGTGAATCCGGCAAGAATTCCGCAAGACGAAACGGGCGCCGGCAGGCAGGCTTGTTGAAGAGAGGTGCCCGCTTTTTCGATCCGGGATGATTTTGAATTTACCACCAATCCGGCGAGTCGGCGAATCCACGTTGAACTTCGGGGGCCATCGGACGCTCAGCCGGCCATGGCTCAGCAATCCTCTTGCGAGGGTCCGCTGCCGTCACCAGCCATCTTTCATGCTCCAAGCCGGAAATCCATTCCTGGCGTCGGATTTTCGCAAGTCAAATGCTGCCGCGTGCTGCGAGAATGCTGGGTATGCTGAAACTCGGCAGAGGACGCAAGCTTACAGATGCGGCGCTGGCCGCTTGCTTCGCGGTCTGCTTTACGGCCGGAGCAACCGAGGCGCCGCCCTCGAAGATCATCTCCAACTCCAGCATCAAAGTGTTCCTTCGCGACGAGCCGCAGGGGCCGCGCCTGGAATGGATCGAAGGATCGAAGGACGACCATTGGTCCAATCAGGCCATCGAGCCCCTCCCCGCCAGCGTGGAGGTGAACGGTGCCACGGTTCCGCTCACCTGGCAACTCAAGCCCGAGCCCGGTCACCACGATCTTCGCAAAGTCGTGTTCGTCTACGAATCAGCGTCGCCCCATCTCCGGCTGAGCTGGATCTGGGAGGCTCGCGCCGGCTTCGGCCCAGTCGAGCATCGCATCACGATCGAGAACCTGAGCGGCCAGGAAGTATGGCTACCCATGGTGGACTCGCTGCGCCTCGACTGGCGCGCTGCACCCACTCGCGACCTGCGCAACTTCTACGTCGAGAAAGGCGCGGACACGCCTTCGGCCGAAGGAACCCACCTTGAGACAATCGGCGAAGGCTATAGCTGGACCGGCAAGTCCTCCACTTACGCGCATCCGGTGCCGGGCGAGAAGCGCGAGATCATTCCCGTGGAGATTGTTAACGCGGCCGATGGCCCCGAGAGCGGCTGGTATTCCGGCATCGAGTTTAGTGGCCGCACCCGCATCGCGCTCGAGCGCGCGGGCAGCAGCCTAAAGACCGTCCTCGGCCTCGATCCCAACCCCGGCCCGTTCAGGACCCGCCTCGCGCCCGGCGCGAGCTTCGAAACGCCCACGGTATTTCTGGGCGCATTCGATGGTGGCCCCGACGGCGCGGGAAATCAGCTTCGCCCCTGGGTGCGCGCGGTGCTCGGCAATCCGCTTACGTGGAAAGACCCTCGTTATCCCCTGCTGGCGAACAACAGTTGGGGCAGCGGCATGGAGGTGGACGAGGCGCTGGCGCTGAAGATGATTGCCGAATCCAAGGAACTGGGCCTGGAAATGTTCCACATCGACGCCGGCTGGTTCCGCGGAGTCGGCGACTGGTATCCGAATCCAGTGAAGTTTCCCCACGGCCTGGCCCCGATCGCCGACGAGGCGCATCGCGAGGGGCTGCGCTTCGGCATCTGGACGGACTGGACGCAGGCAGCACTCGACACCGAGCCGGGGGCGCTGAACGCGCGCGACCCCACGGTGCGCGACTGGCTGGTCACCGACCTGAAGCCCGATTGGAAGCCGGAGGAGTTCAAAGGCCAGACCATCGACATCGGTGATCCTGCAGCCCACGACTGGGCCGCGAAGGAAGTCAAGCGCATTGTCGAGGACTATCACCTGGACATGCTGGAGCACGACGGCTATCTGGTGGCGCAGGGCTGCATTCGCGCCGATCATCCCCATGCTTCGCCCGACCGTAGCAACCTGCGCATCATCCACGACTGGGGCTCTGACTTTGTGCTGGCGTCGAACTCGACCGACGTGAGCTACCACGCGGTCCGCGCCTACTACGACATCTACGAGCGGACGCGCCGCGAACACCCCGGCCTGCTCTTCGAGGTCTGCAACGACGGCGGGCGCATGGTCGACTTCGGCTCTGCCGCGCACGCCGACTACTTCTCCATCACCGATACCTACGATCCGCTGTCGAACCGCCGTGCCTTCTACGACACCAGCCACCTGCTTCCCGCGGCGATGCTGGAGAGCTACGTGGAGAAGTGGCCCACCCCGAAGCTGGGAAACTTTCTCTACATGCTGCGCAGCGGCATGATGGGCTGGACCACCATCATGACCGACACCACCGCATGGACGCCCAAACAGCACGAAGCGGCGCGGCAGGCCTTCGCGCTCTACAAGAACCAACTGCGCCCCCTGATTCGCGATGCGCGCCTTTATCATGTCTCCGCCCGCCCCGACGGCGTGCACTGGGACGGAATCGAGTTGTGGGACCCGGCACGCGGCAAGGGCGTGCTCTACGCCTTCCGGGGATCGATCGCGGATGAGGCGGAGCACAGCTATGTGCTGGAAGGCCTGGACGCGGACAAGAGCTATCGGCTGCGCTTTGAAGACGGCGGCGCGCCCGACCGCGAGGCCACCGGCAAGGCGTTGATGGAATCCGGGCTGCTTGTGCATCTGTCCGACCCGTTGAGTTCGGAACTGGTGTTTCTGGAAGATGCCGCAGGCGGCAAATGAGCCTCCGAGATGGATAATGTGCTGTTGGGCAAGGAGAACACATGCGCGCTCTAGTCTATTCCGCACCACATCAAGTGACTTTGGAAGACCATCCTCGTCCGCGGCCGGCGCCGGGAGAATGCAAGATTGCGGTTGCCGCGGCGGGCATCTGCGGTTCCGACATCTCCGGCTTTCTGGGTCACAGCCGCCGGCGCATTCCGCCGCTGGTGTTGGGGCACGAACTGGTGGGCCGCCGCTCGTCGGATGGCAAGCGCGTGGTGGCCAATCCGCTCATCAGTTGCGGCCGGTGCACCGCCTGCTTGAGCGGCGCGCAGAACCTCTGCGAGCGCTGGCGCCTGCTGGGAATGGACCAGACCGCCGGCTGCTTCCAGGAGTTTGTCAGCGTGCCGGAGACGCAGGTCTACGAGATTCCCGACGAGCTGAGCGACGCACAAGCAGTGGTCGCGGAACCACTGGCCAACATCGTTCACCTGCTCCGCATCGCTGCGCCGCGGCCCTTCTTTCGCATGGGGATTGTGGGCGGCGGGACGATGGGTTCGCTGGCGCTGCTTACGGCCAAGCGGCTGGGTGTGCGCGAAGTGCTGGTCCAGGACGTGAGCGAGGTGCGCCTGGCAACGGCGCGCAGCATGGGCGCCACGCTGGCGGCCAACGTAAGCACCGAGGAGGGCCGCGCGGAAGCAAAGCGCTTTGCCGGTCACGGCTTCGACCTCGTTCTCGACGCCTCCGGCGTGGGCCCGGCGCGTCAGGCGGCGTTCGATCTGTGCCGGCCGGGCGGCCTCGTGGTGCTGCTCGGCATGGGCCAGGAGCGCAGCGAGATCGACTTTGTCACAAGCATCCGCAAGGAGCATCGCGTGGCTATGTCCTTCGCCTATACCCCGGCGGACTTTGAGCGGTCGCTGAAGCTGCTCAGCGGCGGGGAAATCGACATTCGCCCCTGGACCGCCGAGTTACCGCTTGAGCAAGGCCAGCAGGCCTTCGAGCGCATGACCAAAGCGCCGGGCGACACGCTGAAGATGCTGCTGCGGGTGAAGTGAGCGGGCAGGGGAAGAGGAAGAGCGAAATGCCTGAAGGATGGAGGATCGATCTGTCTTTCGATCTCCTTCTGGCACGCAGGAATGTCCTGCCGCCTGGGCAACGGAGACAGCCGGAGCGCAGCTGGACGCGCCCGTACCGGTTGCAAATGCGATTCCCCATGGAATGGTTCTTGTATCGGAGTCGGGTTACGGTGCGAAGATGGAGACTACGCCGCGCAAGCTCCAACCACAAGGTGAGTGGGGCTGGCGGGTAGAGCAGGGCCTGCAAGACTTCAAGCCAGGAGCCCCCCCCATGATGTTTCGGAAGATCGCCCTTGCCTTCCTGATGATGACCGTGAGTTCGGCCTGCCTGGGCGCCAAGAAGCAGCCCAAGTACGAGGCGGAACATCCGCTGACGGCGGAG
>JARLGE010000259.1 GCA_031296215.1 Occallatibacter sp. | reverse complement strand
TGGATGAGCCCGTTCAAAAACGTGCCCGTCGTGATGATCGTCGCGCCGGCCAGCAGTCTGCGCCCGTCGCGCAGCTTCAAACCGAGCACGCGCCTGCGCGGACGCGCGGTCCCACCCCCAAAGCTGTCATCCTGAGCGGAGCCGTTCGCGCCTTTTGCGAACGGCGCAGTCGAAGGACCCGCTTCTAGTCCCTGTTCCCTGTTCCCTATTCCCTGTTCTTCGATCACCAGGTCGACAACCTCGGCCTGGCGGATGTGTAGCCCCGGCTGCCCCTCCAGCACTTCCCTCATCTTTACGCGGTAGAGCTGCTTGTCGCACTGCGCCCGCGGGCTCCAAACCGCGGGGCCGCGCGAGGTATTCAGCAGGCGGAACTGGATGCCGACCGCGTCGGCCACCTCGCCCATAATGCCGCCCAGTGCGTCTACCTCGCGCACCAGGTGGCCCTTGGCCACGCCGCCGATGGCCGGGTTGCAGCTCATCTGCGCGATCAGGTCCATGTTCATGGTGATCAGGGCCGTCTTCAAGCCCATGCGCGCGGCGGCCATGGCGGCCTCGCAGCCTGCGTGCCCGGCGCCCACCACGACCACATCGTATTGTTCGGTAAAAGCCATCTCGGTTTATTCTACGGATTCCCGGCCTGCCGCGCTCCAGCGGAAAGCTCCGGCGCGCCTCACGCCCTCTTCTATCATTGGGCTAGCTCGCAACAAAACGAAGCGCAGAGGGAGGGCGATGAACACCTGCGTGTGCGGAAACCCGGCAGAGGCCAACGGCGCGCTGTGTTCCCGTTGCGCCGCTCTGCGCGTTCTCGAACTCGCTCCGGACTCGACGGCCAGCCAGATCAAGGACTCCTATCACGTCCTGGTCAAGGTCTGGCACCCGGACCGCTTCCAGGGCGACCGCGCGCTGATGGAAGCCGCGGAGGCCAAGCTGAAGGAGATCAACTCCGCATACAGGTTTCTTACCTCCCCGGCTGCGTCAGCGCGGCGGCGAACCCGGCCGACGCCCGGCGAACCTGCACCGGCCAATCCCCGGCCCCAGCCGCAACCCGTAGCCGAGCCGTATTCGAGCAGGCCCGCGGCGGCCGCCGCACCGCCCGCCCGCCCGTCGCTCGCAGGGGTTTCCCCCGCGCTCGGCCTTCTCTTTAAATTGGTGCTTGTCGCCGTGGCCCTTCTGCTGTGCCGCTATCTGTGGATTGCCTTCGATGTGCAGGACTCCACCGGCGAGGCGGCAGCGAAGGTCTACGAATTCGGCAAAGACAACGTGGCAGGCAGACTCGATGCTCCAAAGAGAAGGTTCCTGGCCGCGATCGAGAACGATCTGGGAAGACTGGGAATGCGCGGGCTGCTGCCTGCGCCCGCGGTTGCGCCGCAGCCGGCGCTGGGCGCGCCGCCAGCCGTGGCCGAATCCGCGCAAACGGCTTCCGCAAACCCTGGCGGCCGGCCTCAGCCCAGGCCGGGCGCCGCGCCGCGCAAGCTCTACCCCTACATCACCGTCGGTTCCACCCGCGACGAGGTGCTGGGCGCGTTGGGGCCTCCGGCGGCATCGACGGAGAGCAAGCTCGTCTATGGCCGGTCCGAGCTCGACCTTAAAGACAACGCCGTCGTCGGCTGGCGCATCGATCCTGTCGTCTCGCCGATACGGGTGAAGCTCTGGCCGGATGCTCCAGTCGATCCGGATCTCGCCAGTTTCACGGTCGGCTCCACGCGCGATGTTGTGCTGGTGGTGCAGGGAACGCCGACGGCATTCTCCGACGACAAGTTCGAGTATGGCGGATCGGCGGTCTACTTTCAGAATCGCCGCGTCGTGCGCTGGAAGAACGACCCGGCGTCGATCCCGCTGCGGGTGAGAACTCCCTAGGACCCTCAGCTCAAGTCGCAGTTTTGAAAGGGCACGGCTTCAATAGCCTGCCCTGAGCGCAGTCGAAGGGTGCCGCCAGGGCCGCATAAAATCTAGGCTTTAGCCCCCGAGGGATGTGTTGTCGCTGGTCGAGCAACATTCATGCAACCAGTTCTAGCAGTCGCGCCCCGCGGGCTGTTTTCTCCAAGGCCGATTCCGGGCCACCCATGAGGCCAGTCCCTGCGTCTAACGTTATAAGCAAGTGAAGCGATTCCAGTCCCCTGGGCCGGCTCGGCCCGGAGCAGCGACGGAAGCGCCAAAAGGAGAGCGGCCAGGGTGAGAAGCGGTTGCGTGATGGCGTTGGGGCTGATGATCGGTTGCGTGCTGGCGGCCGGCGCGCAAAGCAAGGACAGCTTTACGCCGATGGCGCTGGACTCGGGCTTCGGGCGCATGGACATCTCCGCGCCGGCCATTGCGCCCGAGCAGATCGTCAAGCAGTTTGCCGCCAAGGAGAGCGAGTTCCAGCAGGCCCTGAACCACTACACCTATCGCCGCACCGCCAAGGTCGAGACCATCGACGACGACACCAATAAGCCCGACGGGCAGTACTACGAGGTGGACGACGTCATCTTCGATTCCTCCGGAGCGCGCATGGAGAAGGTGGTTTTTGCGCCGCCGAACACGCTCGAGCGCGTCATGATGTCGCCCTCCGATCTGCAAGACATTTCGCACGGATATCCCTTTGTGCTCACCGCCGAAGATGTCGGCCAATACGACGTGAAGTACGTGGGCCGCCAACAGGTGGACGAGGTCGATTGCTACGTCTTCGACGTCAGCCCCAAGGTGATCGAAAAGAAGAAGCGCTACCTGCTGGGCCGCATCTGGGTAGACGCGACCGACCTGCAGATTGTGGTCACCAACGGGCGCATGGTTCCCGACGACACGCGCAAGGGAAGCGAGGACCTGCATCCGCCCTTCATGACCTGGCGTCAACAGGTGGACGGCCATTACTGGTTCCCGGTCTACACCAAGGGCGAGGGAGTGTTGCACTTTGCCGGCGGCAGCGGCTACCTCACGCAGGACGTGCACATGCGCGACACCATCAAGTACGCCGATTACAAGCGCTTCGGCTCGACGACCAAGATCATCTACGAGGGCCAGGACATTACCACGCCCCCGCCGCCGCCGGGGACCAAGCCGCCTCAATAGCTTTCAGCTTCTGGCGCTCGGTGCCCCAGGTCTGGATTTTCAGACCTGGGAAACCACGAACCCCAACCAGCGAGGCCGGGCACTGCATTCTTTCCACGGCCTTGGGATCGACCGCTGCATCGCAACAGCCTCGGATCAATAGGCGGGCCCATCAAAACCGAAGCGAGAGGCAACTCAGCCCGCCGTCCATCTTCTGGAACTCGGTCATGTCGAGGACCAGCGGATCGAATCCTCGGGCGCGCAGTTCTGCGGTCAGCACGGGAAAGCCCTCGGCCACCAGCACGCGATCGTTCACGCGCACGCAGTTGGCGCCGTAGCTCTCTGTCTCCGAAACCCGGACCAGATCGAAGCCGTCGAACTGGGCATTGCCCGCCATCTCTTCCATCACCACCAGCGTGTTGTCGCCGATGTAGGCGATGCCGCTCTTCAGATGCAGAATGGTCGTCAAAAGCCGCACGTCGATGGTCGACGCTGTGTAGCCGAGGCCGGCGAGATGAGCGGCGAGCTGCCGCGCGCCCTCCTCGTTGGTGCGCTGCGAGATTCCGATGAAGAAGTGTTTCTCCGCCTCGCAGATGTCGCCGCCGTCGACGGTTCCTGGGGCTTCGATCGTGAGCGGAGACGGGAAGAAGTTGAGAATCGCGGGCCGGATGGCCTCCACCTCGCCCTCGCGGCTGCCCGCGCCGGGACGCGTCAAGATGGCGCCGCGTGCGGTGAGGATGGCCGTGTCTTCGACGAAGGTGGAGTCGGGATAGCGGAGATCGGCGTCGAGCCTCGTGAGGGCAAGGCCGCATTCGGAAAGTGCCTGGCAGTAGAGCCGGTGCTGCTCAAGAACAAGATCGAGCTGCGGAGCGCCGAAGTCGGCCGTGGTGAGCCC
>JARLGE010000258.1 GCA_031296215.1 Occallatibacter sp. | reverse complement strand
CAACGTCAACCCCAATCCAGTATGTGTATTTCTTCGGCGGCGGGACGGCCGACGGCAACGGCAAGATGAAGGACGTGCTGGGCGGCAAGGGCGCGGGCCTGGCGGAGATGACCAACGCCGGGTTGCCGGTGCCCCCGGGCTTTACCATTCAGACCGAGGCCTGTCGCGAATACATGCGCGGAGCGGTCAGCCCGCAGGTGGACGTTGAGATGCACGCCGCCCTGGCGCGGCTGGAGAAGCTGCAGGGACAGAAGCTGGGCTCGGGCGAGAACCCGCTGCTGGTTTCGGTCCGCTCCGGCGCCAAGTTCTCCATGCCCGGCATGATGGACACGATTCTGAACCTCGGCCTGAACGATCACGCCGTCGAAGCCCTGGCGAAGCGCAGCAAGAATCCCCGCTTTGCCTATGATTCCTACCGCCGCCTGATCCAGATGTTCGGCGACGTGGTGCTGGATGTTCCGAAGAAGAAATTCGAGCACATCTTCGAAGGCATCAAGGAGAAGCAGGCCGTGAAGTTCGACTACGAACTGGGGCCCGATGCGCTGAAGCAGATCATCGCCGAATACAAGAAGCTGGTGCGCAAGGAGACCGGCAAGGACTTTCCGCAGGGGCCGCTGGATCAGTTGGTGCAGGCCCGCGACGCCGTCTTCCGCAGTTGGCAGAACGATCGCGCCAAGACCTACCGGCGCATCAACCACATCGACGACTGGCTGGGCACGGCGGTAAACGTGCAGGCCATGGTCTTCGGCAACCTGGGCGAGAGCTCCGGGACCGGCGTGGGCTTTACCCGCAACCCGGCCACCGGCGAGCACATCTTCT
Organism: Occallatibacter sp.; assembly: GCA_031296215.1. Classification (GTDB taxonomy): domain Bacteria; phylum Acidobacteriota; class Terriglobia; order Terriglobales; family Acidobacteriaceae; genus Telmatobacter. The sequence goes on along the minus strand of JARLGE010000258.1, from coordinate 20,630 downwards.
TCGGCGAGTACCTCATGAACGCGCAGGGCGAAGATGTCGTCAGCGGCATCCGCACGCCCCTGTCCATTTCCGAGCTTGAGCGCGCCATGCCCAAGGTCTACGACCATCTGCGCGCCGTGACCTGGAAGATGGAAAAACACTATCGCGATATGCAGGACTTCGAGTTCACCATCCAGGATGGGACGCTCTACATGCTGCAGACGCGCAACGGCAAGCGGACCGGCCTGGCCGCGGTGCGCATCGCCATCGACATGGTGCGCGAGGGGCTGATCACGCAGGACGAGGCCATCTTCCGCGTCGAGCCGAACCAGCTCTACGACTTCCTGGTTCCGCGCCTTGTCGAGAAGGGCGAGAAGATCGAAGTGCTGGCCACCGGCCTGCCGGCTTCGCCGGGCGCGGCTGTAGGGCAGATCGTGTTCACCGCCGAGGACGCGGTGAAGCACCATGCCAGCGGCGCCTACAAGTCCATCATCCTGGTGCGCGGCGAGACCACGCCGGAAGACATTGCCGGCATGGAAGTGGCTTCCGGCATCTTGACCTCGCGCGGCGGCATGACGTCGCACGCGGCGGTGGTCACGCGCGGCATGGGCAAGTGCTGCGTGGCCGGCGCCGGCGACCTGAAGGTAAGCGAAGCCAACAAGGAACTGCGCGTCAAGGGCTACGTCTTCAAGCAGGGCGACTGGATCTCGCTGGACGGCACCACCGGCCGCGTGATCAAGGGCCAGTTGAAGACCCTGCCCGCGCAGCCGGACGATCCCGATCTGGTCAAGTTCATGAGCTGGGTCGATCCGGTGCGGCGGCTGCGCATCCGCGCCAACGCCGACATTCCCCGCGACGCCAAGCAGGCGCGCCTGTTCGGGGCCGAAGGCATCGGCCTGTGCCGCACCGAGCACATGTTCTTTGCCGAGGACCGCATCGAGCACATGCGCACCATGATCCTGGCCGACAACGAGAAGGATCGCCGCGACGCTCTGAAGAAGCTGCTCCCCATGCAGCGCGCCGACTTCGCCGGCCTGTTCAAGGCCATGGAGTCGCTGCCGGTGACCATCCGCCTGCTCGACCCCCCGCTGCACGAGTTCCTCCCCCAGCGCGAAGACCTGCTGGTGGAGATCTCGCACCTCGAGGACACCAAGCCCCGCTCGCCGCGCCTCAAGGAACTGCGCCCGCTGCTGGCGCGCGTGCAGGAACTGCATGAGATGAACCCCATGCTGGGGCTGCGCGGCTGCCGTCTCGGCATCGCCTTCCCAGAGATCACCGAGATGCAAGTGAGGGCCATCTTCGAGGCTGCGGTCGCGGTCAAGAGCAAGGGCGGCGACCCGCACCTGGAAATCATGGTTCCGCTCATCGGCTCCATCGAGGAGATGCGCAACCAGGCGGCGATCGTTCGCCGCGTGGCTTCGGATGTCTTCAAGGAAAAGGGCTCAAGCGTCGACTACATGGTCGGCACCATGATCGAGCTGCCGCGTGCCGCGCTGACCGCCGACCAGATCGCCGAAGAGGCCGAGTTCTTCAGCTTCGGCACCAACGACCTGACGCAGACGACCTTTGGAATTTCAAGGGACGACATCAACAACTTCCTGCCAGCCTATCTCAAGTACGGCATCTTCAAACAGGACCCGTTTGCCACGCTGGACCAGGCGGGCGTGGGACTGCTGGTGAAGATGGCCACAGCCAAGGGACGCAACACGCGGCCCGACCTGAAGGTGGGCATCTGCGGCGAGCATGGCGGCGATCCCGAGTCCGTCAAGTTCTGCCACAAGATCGGGCTCAACTACGTCTCCTGCTCGCCCTTCCGTCTGTTGACGGCGCGGCTGGCGGCGGCGCAGGCGGCTCTGGAGGAGCAGCAGGCGGGCCTGGTGCATACGAACAAGTAAACCTCGTAAGACTGAGGGCAGATCGGCAGAGGGGGGAGAGTCGCCTCTCCTCCCCTGCCACGCCACCCGGACATGCGGGTCCGCACCGGGCGGTTCGAGAAGTTGAGGTCGGCAGCGGCGATAGCGGACCACCTTCCGGAGTCCCCATCGCTCGCTCCTGAACCACGCCGTCGATCATGATGCCGCCATTCAGGTTGGCGCGGATCAACCGGATCACCCCGCAATCTCCGGCTATCCGGTTCTTGTCCATCGGCCTGCAGCTTCGCTCCACCCTTCCTCCCCACGCTCGGTCACCCTCTTGCAGGTGCGCTTCGCTTCGCTCGCTGTTGCCAGCTTACGCCACGACTTGCACCCGCAAGAGTGCGCCCATGCGCGGCGTACCAAGCAGGAAAGCCGCCCCGTGGGCGGCTTTCCGTTGCCAGATTTGCGATGGAGCCCTAGTTGAAGATGGCTCCCACGGTCACGTTGGAGGAGTCGACTGTTCCTAGCTGAACCGTGCAACTGTTTGGTCCTGCCGCGGTGACGGCTCCTGTCGGTGTGCAGTTATAGGACCATCCACCGAAGGCGACGCCCGCCTCGGCCGGCGCAGTCAGGGTGACAGTGGTGCCCAAGGGGTAGGTGGCCGTGCAGACGGAGCCGCCGGCTTTTCCGCCGGCTGCCCAGCCGGGGCCGCAATGGAGCACGTCCTGCGTGCCCGTGGCGGAAGCAGCCGTGACCAGCCAACCGGCGGTGTTCAAGCCTTCGTTGTAGACGGTCAGCGTGACCAGCAGGCCGTTGGCCTGTGAACCCTCAAAGCATGAGCCTGCCGTGATAGGGGGATTGGGGAGGACCAGCGGGCAATCGAAGGTCGCTATAGCAGTCTGGATGGACCCCGTGGTTGGATCCGTTGCTTCGGCAACAATGACGGCCCCTCCGTTCCCGTAAGCAGTGACCGTGCCGGCGGCTGCGCCCTGGGACCCGCCGGTATTGGTATCGACGGGGAAGGACTCGGGCGCGGTGGAAATCCAGGTGACCGTGTTGGTCAGATCCCTGACCTGGGGAGCGGTCGAGTAGGTTCCGATGGCCAGGAAGTTCCCCGTGTCCTGCAGATTGCCGACGGTGATGTTGGTGGGAACAATAGTGAGCGAAAGCAGCGGCTCCGGCGCGGGCGTCGATGTGACCGTGACCGTTGCATTTGCCGATACGACGCTGTTGTCCGGGTTCGTCCACAGCGCCGTAATGGTGCTAAGGCCCGCGCTCACGCCCGTGACCAGCCCGGATGGACTGACGGTGGCGATCGCGGGAATGCTGGAGTTCCACTGCAGGCTCGCGGAGTTGGTCACATTCTCTTCCAGGCCGCTGCTTCCCGCCGTCCCCAGGGCAATGAACTGGCCGGACTCTGAAGCGGCGACCGACTGCGAGCCGGGGGTAATGGAGAGCGCCGTGAGCGGTTCCGCGGTTCCACCGCTCACCGTGAAGGTCGCGGTCCCCGTGACCACGGTGCCGTCGGCGTTGGCGGCGATGGCCGTGATGGTGGTGGTGCCCTGGCCCGCCGCCGTGGCCAGCCCGCCGCCGCTGATGGTGGCAACCTGGGTGGTGCTCGAGCTCCAGGCCACCAGGCCCGTCACATCCTCCGTAGCCCCCGAGGAAGTGGTGGCGATGGCGATGAACTGGCTGGTCTGCCCCGGCGATGCAACCGACTGGGAACCGGGAATGATCGCCATCGAGACGATGGTGCCGCCCGCGGTGATACCCCCGCCTGAGGCCGTCACCGTAATCGTTGCGGTGGCGCTGGCGGCGCCGGGCATGCTGGCCGTAATCGTGGTTGTGCCTGCGCCCGCCGCGGTCGCCAGCCCGGAAGAGTTCACGGTGGCTACGGCCGGTGTGCTGCTGGACCAGGTCACGACAGTGGTTATATTTTGAGAGGTCGGGGAATGGTTCCCGTGGAGGACGGTGCCGGTGGCCGTGAACTGCACTGTCTGCCCCGCCGAAAGAGACTGCGACTGCGGGGAAATCTGGATGGTGCTCACCTGGGTGTTGTTGCAGCCGGTGAACGCCAGGACAAGGCACAGCAGCCCCAGCACCTTAAAGCAATGACGACCGAACATGCATAGCCTCCTCACATCTGTTGCTGGCTTCGCCCCCTGCGCCGCGCGGCAAAACCCGGTATTGCCTTCCCATCCCTGATACAAGACCAATCATCGACGAGCCCGAGGGTCCGCGAAGACATCTTTCGCCTTACGGAATCAAGACCGTTAAGGAATCAAGACGGTTAATAAAGCCCTTCATTCCGCGCGCCGGGCTCCCAACTCACCCTCGGACGGAACCGCGGCGCCCCGTTCACGGCTCCAATCGAGAGTGATTTGGATCGCGATCGAGCCACCCCGGCCAGCCGGATTGCCGCCAAAAACCGATCCGCACCAGGAGATGATCCTGCAAGTTGATTGCCAATCCTCGCGCCCACTAACTGCTTTAGAATCCTGCCCTCGCATCTCAAAAACATTAGCAAGGTGTAATCTGCCGTATTCACAGGCCGGGTCGGCGCAACCTTGAGCGCCTCGGCCGGCAAGATGCTATCCTCCTTGGCAAGGGCCTCCGTATCAGCACCTTCTTCACTCTCGGGCACTCCAACCACACCATGGAAACGTGGCTGGCCCTGGTCCGCCAACACGGGGTCGAGGTCGTGGTGGATACGCGCAGTTCTCCCTACTCCAGGTATGTTCCGCAATTCGACAAGGAACTCGTCCAGCGTTCCCTGGAAGAAGCTGGGGTCCGTTACCTGTTTCTCGGCGCGGAGCTGGGAGGCCGCCCCGCCAATCCCGCCTATTACGACAATTCCGGCCACGTAATCTACGGCCGGCTTCGCGACGACTCCAACTTCACGGCAGCCATCGCGCGCCTGGAAACAGGCATGGAGCGCTTCCGCGTAGCCCTGATCTGCGGCGAGGAAGATCCCGCTCACTGCCATCGGCGCCTGCTGATTGGCCGGGTGCTCACCGAGCATAGCCATACCATGCTCCACATCCGCGGCGATGGGCGAGTCGAGACGGACACGACGGTGGCCGCGGCCTCGGGGAAACCGCTGGTCGAGGCCCAGGCGGAACTCTTTGCGGAACTCGAAGAGGACAAATGGAGATCTACAGCATCGGTTTTACCCAAAAGAGTGCCAGCGAGTTCTTCGGCACACTGAAAACTCATGGGATCGAACGCCTGCTCGATGTGCGGTTGAATAACACCTCGCAGCTTGCCGCCTTCGCCAAGCAAGCCGATCTGTCTTATTTCCTCCGCGAAATCTGCGGCGCCGCCTATGAACACGAGCCGTTGCTCGCTCCCACGCAGGACATCCTTGACGCATACAAGAAGCAAAAGGGCGACTGGGACGCTTATGAAGACGCGTTTCTTGGGCTCATGCGCTCCCGAAAGATTGAGTCTGCCATCGACAAGGAGAGCTTCAAGCGAAAGACCGTGCTCCTATGCAGCGAGCCCACTGCGGAACACTGCCACCGGCGGTTGGTGCTCGAGTATTTACAGAAACATTGGGAAGGCGTAGAAATTCACCATCTCTAAATCGCATCCTGAAGGTGAGTCCACCTCCATGGGCCTCGACCGGATCGTCTGCCTCGCCAACTCCTATAAGCACGACCATCGCTGTGTCGCCGGAATCAGCCTCGTCACAAAAAGATGGGTCAGGCTCGTGGGCAGGCAGGTCCCCGGTTGCCTTACCATCAAGGAAACCTGCTATCCAGACGGAAGGCAAGTAGCGCTCTTGGACGTTTTCGAAGTTGAACTTGGCGAGAATTGCGGTACCAATTCCCATCCTGAGGATGTGTACATTACCGGGAAGCCATGGCACGCGCTTCGGCGCTTCGAGTCGCATTCCGATAGTCAATTTCTCGCTGACTTTGTCAATAAGGAACCAGTTGTCATGCAGGGTTATTGCGACAGAGTCCCTGTCAGCAAGTTTGAAAGGACTCCGGCAAAGTGCTCCCTCGAGCTCGTTCACGGTGAAGACCTATGGTGGTGGATTCGCGAGGGAAACGACAAGCGAAAGAACCGCGCCGTTTTCCGTCTCGGACAAATTGGCCGCATCCGCTACGATCTGGCCGTCACCGACCCGGCCTGGCTCGACCAATTGAACCTCTTACCGGCCGGCATCCACTCCCATGCTCTACTGTGTGGCGGAAAGCCTCGTAACACCCTGCTGACCGTCAGCCTGAGCGAACCATTCGAAGGCTTCCACTACAAGCTGGTGGCTGCCGTCGTGCTTCTGCCAAAGTAGCTGCGGTACTCCGCAGGACTATACGGTTGCACCCGCAACCCCGCCCCGCTACACTTCCTTCAGCATGGCCATCGCCCGCGACAACTCACCCGACCGGCTCGTCAGCGCCTCGCGCGCCGAAGAAGAGCAGGGATTCGAACTGAAACTGCGCCCCCGCTGGCTGGGCGAGTTCATCGGACAATCGAAGGCAAAGGAACAGTTGTCCATTGCTCTGGAGGCCGCCAAGTCGCGCGGCGAGGCTCTGGATCACGTGCTGCTGTTCGGGCCGCCTGGCCTTGGCAAAACCACGCTGGCCACCATCATCGCCAATGAACTCGATGTGGGCTTCCAGCAGACCTCCGGGCCGGCGCTGCAGATCCAGGGCGACCTGACCGCCATCCTCACCAACCTGCGTGAGCGCCAGGTGCTGTTCCTCGACGAGATCCACCGCATGCAGCCGGTCCTCGAAGAAAAGCTCTACACCGCGTTGGAGGATTACAAGCTGGACATCATCATCGGCCAGGGCCCGGCGGCGCGCACCCACGTGATGGAGATTCGACCCTTCACCTTCATCGGCGCAACCACGCGGCCGGGGCTGCTCTCGTCGCCGCTGCGCTCGCGCTTCGGCATCCTGCTGCGCCTCGAGTTTTACACCGAAGAGGAACTGCGCTTCATCGTCACCCGTTCCGCCGAAGTGATGGACGTGCCCATCGACCAGGACGGCGCGGCGGAGATCGCGCTGCGCTCCCGCGGCACGCCGCGCATCGCCAACCGCCTGCTGCGGCGCGTGCGCGACTACGCCCAGGTCCGCGGCTCGGGAATCATTGACCGGCCCACCGCCAACGCCGCGCTCACCATGCTCGAAGTCGATGCGCACGGCTTCGACGAAATCGACCGCAAGCTGCTGTTGGCGATCATTCAGAAATACGACGGCGGGCCGGTCGGCTTAAGCACGCTCGCCGCAACCCTGGCCGAAGAGCAGGATGCGCTCGAAGAAGTGTATGAGCCGTTTCTCATCCAGATCGGCTTTCTTGACCGCACCCCGCGCGGTCGCGTCGCCACGCGCCTGGCTTATGAGCACTTTGGCCTGACAATGCCGGGCAGGCAAACGCCGCTGTTCTGATCGCATACCCGCACGAGACGCCACCTCGCTAACTCGCTAACTCGCTGACTTGTTAACTCGCTGACTTGCTGACTCGCTAACTCATCGCAGGAGAGAATTCTATGGCGCTTACTGAATCCACCATGCTCGCGCTCGGCACCGCTGCTCCAGACTTCGCGCTCGCCGACGTAGTTACCGGCAAGACCATCCGCCGCGACGATTTCCGCGGCACCAAGGCGCTGCTGGTCCTGTTCATCTGCACGCATTGCCCCTACGTCAAGCACGTGGAAAGAGGCCTGGCCGCGCTGGGCAAGGACTACGCAGGCAAGTCGCTTGGCCTCGTCGCCATCAGCTCCAACGACGTGACCACGCATCCCGACGACAGCCCTGCCGGCCTGAAGCACCAGGCGGAGACCTTTGGCTTCGTCTTCCCCTATCTCTACGACGAATCCCAGGCCGTGGCGCGCGCCTACAAAGCCGCCTGCACGCCGGACATTTTTCTGTTCGATGCGGATCTCCGGCTCGTCTATCGCGGCCAGTTCGACTCCAGCCGCCCCGGCAACAGCATCCCGGTTACCGGCGAAGACCTGCGCGGCGCAATCGACCAGGTGCTCGCCGGCAAACCGGTCCCCGCCGACCAGCGACCCTCCATCGGCTGCAATATCAAGTGGAAGGCGTGAGAGAGCGGGGTTAGCGTTGTTAGCGCACCTGGCGGAGTCAGCGCGTGCCGCGGAAAGCCTCATAACTAACTCCGCGAACTCGACGAGCAGCGTCGGCTAACTCCGCTTCACAACCCCAGTCACCTAATCCCTGTCCCCTATTCCCTATTCCCTATTCCCTATTCCCTGCCCTTACAGTTCCAGCCCCTTCAGATACTCCCGGAACTTCTCCGCGAACTCGGGCCGCTTGAGCGCGAACTCGACCGTGGCGCGCAGCATGCCGAACTTGTCGCCGACATCGTAGCGCTTACCCTCGAAGGTGTAGCCGAAGACTTTCTCTTCCCTGGCCAGGGCTTTGAGGCCGTCGGTGAGTTGAATCTCGCCGCCCGCGCCCGGCTTGGTCTGCTCCAGCAGTGCGAAGATGCGCGGCGTGAGCACGTAGCGGCCGATGATGGCCTGCTTAGACGGAGCCTCTTCGAACTTCGGCTTCTCCACCATGCCGGTGCAGTTGTAGATGCGCGGATTGGTTGTGTCCTGCTCGCCGGCCAGCACACCGTAGGCGCTGATGCCAGGCCCCTCGATGGTCATCGTCGCCAGCACCGATCCGGCGCGCTCGTCGAATACATCGATCATTTGTTTCAGACACGGCGGCTCGGCGTCGATCACATCGTCGGGCAGCACCACCGCGAACGGCTCGTTGCCCACCAGTTCCCGGGCGCAGAGCACGGCGTGGCCCAGGCCCAGCGGCTCTTTCTGGCGCACGTAGCTGATCCGCGCCATGGAAGAGACGCCGCGTGAAACCGCCAGCAACTCTGTCTTGCCCTTCTGCTTCAGCATTGCATCCAGCTCGTAGCTGACGTCGAAGTGGTCCTCCATGGCGCTCTTGCCGCGGCCGGTCACAATGATGATGTGCTCGATGCCCGACGCAATCGCCTCTTCCACGCCGTACTGCAAAATGGGTTTGTCGACCAGCGCCAGCATCTCCTTGGGAATGACTTTGGTCGCCGGCAAGAAGCGCGTGCCCAGACCGCCTGCGGGAAATACTGCTTTTCGAATCCGTTCCTTCATTGCTTCTCCCTCTTTCAGCGCCGCTCTTGCCGGTTATCAAGACGTTACCGATGCTGCCGGAATACCTGGCTCATTCGACTTCCGCTCCTACCCATGCGCGGCATCGCTCCAGCAGTGCACAGAGACGATGCTCATAGCGCGGGCGAGTCATCCCCAAGCATCGCCTGGCGCACAATCTTGATGGGCGGCGATCCCTGGCCAAGAAACTCGTTATGGAACTTCTCTAAAGAAAACGCCGCGCCCTGTTTCTTCTTCAAATCTTCGCGCAGCTTCATGATCTCCAGCTTGCCCAGCGTGTAGTAGAGATATGTTGGATCGCCCGTGCCCCGCTTGGTCTCCACCTCTGCCGTCTCCTTCGACTGGTAGCCTTCCTTCTGGAAGAAAGCAACTGCATCGTCGAAGCTCATTGTGCCGGTATGCATTTGGATGCCGACAAGGAAGCGCGCGTTGCGCAGCAGCGCATCCTGCAGTTGGCCCAGGCGCAGAAGCTTTGACTCGCGCTCATCTTTTGCGCCTGCTCCGGGCTGGCCGTATCCTTCGTCGAGCATCATCTGCTCGGTGTAGTGCGCCCATCCCTCGACGTTGGTGTTGGCGCTCAGCAGCTTGCGTACCTTGCTCGGCGCCCTGGGCAGGAACAGGAACTGGAAGTAGTGGCCCGGATAGGCCTCGTGCACCGCCGTCGAGATCACCGTGCCGATGTTGAACGAGTGCATATAGCCTTCGACTTGCTCGGGCGTCATCCCCGGATCGGGAAGCGTGACGTTGAAGTAGGCCTCGGTGGCGTGCGTCTCAAACGGGCCGGGCGTGTCCATCGACGCAAAGGTCGTGGCGCGCATGAAGGGCGGCGTCTCTTCCACAATCGGCCGCGCGTCGGAGGGAATGGTGACAATGCGATGGTCGCGGATGAAGCTCGCCAGGCTGTCGAAGGTGGCGCGGAAGGCATCGAGCAGATGATCGGGCGCGGGATGATTCGCGCCCAACTGCTCCACCACTTCGCGCGGATCTTTGGCCGGCTCCAGTTCTTTCGCAATCGCATTGAAGTGCGCCTGGTTCTTCTTCAGGTCCGCCCAGCCAATCTCAACCAGCTTCTCCAGCGGCGTATCGGCCATTTCATCGTAGGCGAGTTTCTTTTGGAAGGCGTTCGCGCCGATGCGGAAGTCGCCGTTCGAGCGCGGCAGCAGGTCGGCCTTCAACCACTCGAGATAACTCTTCAGGCCCGCAATCACCGCCGCATTGGTCTGCGCGAACTCAGCCTTCAGCGCCGCATCCTGCGCATCGGCAAAGGCCAGCGGAACATCCTTCTCAAAGAAACTGATAATGCCGGGCAACTGCTCGATGGCGATCTCGGTGTAGATGCGCGGCGGGTTCTTCAGGTTCACGCGCGCATTCGCCAGCACCGCCGGCATTTGCTTTTCGCGCGCCACCAGAGACCGCAGCCGTTCGTCCGCCGATGCAAACTTGCGCTCCATCAGCACAAACGCCCCACTGGCGCAGACGCTCGAATAGCCATCCGCATCCTTCTCCCACGGGCGAATGGTCTCCAGAGTCAGCAACTGCGAGCGAATGGTACCGAGCACCATTTGGCGGTCGCTCCGTGGAACAAAATCGGCCGCGGCATCGTCCGGATGAATCGCCTCGATCCGCTTTTCAAATTCCTTCAGCGCGGCAATCTCCGCATCGATGTTCTTGCGCGAGTAATCATCCAGTTGCGCGTCGTACTGGTGATAGCCCGTCAGTGTCCCATTCGTCGGACCATAGTGGAAATACACCTGGTCGAAGTATTCATCGGTAACCTTCTCGAACTTCTGCTTCCAATCTTCAGCCGCGGCGGGCGCGGCGATTGCGGTGCTCATGCAGACTCCAATCCCCAGCAGCGCAAAAAGCTTCTTCATGTTTCCCCTTCTCCGTTGATGGCCGTGTCTCATGCGTTCACCGGCGCGGGCGCAAGTTTGGCAAGCACGTCGTGAATCTCCAGCAGCACTTCGTCGGGACGTGTGGCAGCCAAAGGATACTTCAGCAGGCCCTGCGGCGTGAACTGCGCGCCGCGCTTGGCGTTCTTCGCCACCAGCCGCATCAGCGTCTGCGGATCGACGGCCGCGTTCTCCATGAATCGAATCTGCAGCTCGCCGCGCTTGCGATCCACCTGGGCGATGCCCATCCGCTCGCATTCCAGGCGGATCATCGCCGCCTCCAGCAGAAACACAGTTGCATCCGGCGGCGCGCCATAGCGGTCTTCCATCTCCGCGCGCACCTCGGCCACGGCGGCTTCGCTGCTTGCGCCGGCAATCTTCTTGTAGAGGCGCAGCCGCTGATTCTCTTCCGGCACGTAGCTCTCGTCGATGCGCAGGGCAATGCCGAGATTGAGCTGCGTGGCCGGGCGCTCCTCGCTCGCTTCGCCCTTCATCTCCTTGACCGCGGCCTCAAGCATGGAGGTGTAGAGCTCGAAGCCGACCGCCTCGATGTGCCCGCTTTGCTCGCCGCCCAGCATGTTGCCCGCGCCGCGCAACTCGAGATCGAGCGCGGCAATCTTGAAGCCCGCGCCGAGGTCGCTGAACTCCTTCAATGCCGCCAGGCGTCTGCGCGCAATCTCCGTCAGCTCGTTCTCCGGAGGGATGAGTAAATACGCATAGGCGCGGCGGTTGGAGCGGCCCACGCGGCCCCGCAACTGATAAAGCTCGCTCAGGCCGTGGCGATCGGCGCGGTTGATGAGCATGGTATTCGCGAGGGGAATGTCGAGGCCGTTTTCGATGATGGTGGTGGCCACCAGCACGTCGTACTCGTGGCGCATGAAGGCCAGCATCACGCGCTCCAACTCCCTCTCGCCCATCTGTCCGTGGCCCACGGCAACGCGCGCCGCGGGCACAAGCTCCTGGATGCGCGCGGCGATTTCGTAGATGGACTCGACGCGGTTGTGGACAAAATAGACCTGCCCGCCGCGCTCCAGCTCCACCTCGACTGCGGAGCGCAGTATCTTCTCGTCGAACTTGGCCACGACGGTTTGAATGGCCATGCGGTCCTTGGGCGGCGTTTCGATAACGCTCATGTCGCGCAGGCCGACCAGCGACATGTGCAGCGTGCGCGGAATGGGCGTGGCGCTCATGGCCAGCACGTCGATCTCCTTGCGCATCTGCTTCAGCCGCTCCTTGTGGCGCACGCCAAAGCGCTGCTCTTCATCGACAACCAACAGGCCGAGATCCTGGAACTTGATGTCTTTCGAGAGAAGCCGATGCGTGCCGATGAGAATGTCGACGCGCCCCGTTTCCACCTTCTCGACGATTTCCTTCTGCTCTTTGGCGGTGCGGAAACGCGAGATCATTTCAATGTTGATCGGAAACTGCGCGAAGCGCTTCTTGAAGGTCTCGAAATGCTGGAAGCTCAGAATCGTCGTCGGCGTGAGCACCGCGACCTGCTTCGAGTCCTGCACCGCCTTGAAGGCGGCGCGCATGGCGACCTCGGTCTTGCCGTAGCCCACATCGCCGCAAAGCAGGCGGTCCATGGGCGTAGTCGATTCCATGTCGTACTTGATGGCGCGGATGGCCGAGATCTGGTCGTCGGTTTCGGTGTAGTCGAAGGAGTCTTCAAATTCCTTTTGAAACTCGTTGTCCTTGGAGAAGGCCGTGCCCTGGGCGGTGGTGCGCTCGGCGTAGAGTTTCAACAGCTCGCCGGTCATGTCCACCATGGCCTTGCGCACGCGGGCCTTGGTCTTGGCCCACTGCTGCGAACCGAGTTTGTTAAGCACCGGCGCGGGGCCGGCGTCGGTGGAGCGGTACTTCTGAATCAGATCGAGCCGGGTGAGCGGGACATAGAGCTTGGCGGCTTCGGCGAACTCGAGGATCATGAACTCGATGGCGAGCGAGTCCTGCACGATCTCCCTGAGACCCTGGTACTGCGCGATGCCGTGCTCGACATGGACCACGTAATCGCCCACCGTGAGGTCGCGAAAGTCGGAGACAAAGGCGGCGGTCTTCGATCGGCGGGGCTCGGGGCGCGCGGCCACATCGGCTTCGTCGGAGAGATCGTTGGCGCCGAAGAGGATGAGATTGGCGTCGGCAAAACTGACGCCCGCGGCCAGCGGCGTGCGGACAATCACCGGCACGCGCAAGTCGCCGGCCAGATAGCTGCCCTCGTCGAGCATGGTTTCGCCGGGATGCGGATTGCGGCTGCCCAGACGATAAGGGACCTGGTACTCGCGCAGCACCGTGGCCAGGCGCTCCACGTCGCCCTGGTGCGGCGCGGCCAGCACGATGCGCGACTCCGCGGCCATCAGGGCTTTCAACTGCTCGGTGAGCGCGGGAATGGAGCCGTGAAAGCGCAGCGTGGGGCGCGTGTTCAGCTCGATCTCGCCGAGGGTGGAGTCGTCATCGAGCACGTCGACGACGCCCAACTGATCGAGATCGAGCCCCATGTGCGCGGCGAGCTGCGCTTGCAGAACCTCGGGGCGCAGATAGATGTCCTCGGGGCGAATCAGCGAGCCCATGGCGGAGCGCTCGTGGCGCTGCTCCACCTTGTTCCACCAGCGATCGATCTGGTTGCGCACCATGGCCGGCTCTTCAATGAACAGCGCGGATTTGGGCACCAGCGAAAGCAGCGATTTTTCCGCGCCGGCAACGGCGGAGAAGAACTCCCATCCGGGAAAGACGCTCACTCCGCCGGCGGCGGCCATTTCCTCGTCTTCACCCTCGACCCGCTGGCGGCTCAGGCGCGCATGGACCGCGGCCAGCAGGCGCTCGGTGACCGGCGTTTCGGTCAGCGGCAGCAACTGCGCCTCGTCCAGCCCCGACTGCGAGCGCTGTGTCTCGGGATCGAACTTGCGGATGGTCTCGATCTCGTCGCCGAAGAACTCGATGCGCACGGGGCGGTCGGCTTCGGGCGAATAGACATCGAGAATGCCGCCGCGGCGCGTGAACTGGCCGGGCATCTCCACCAGGTCCATCTGCGTGTAGCCCACGCTGGCCAGGTGGCCGGTGAGCACTTCGACATCGACCTCTTCGCCGCGCCTGAGGGTGACGGCGAGGCCGGCGTAGTAGTCGCGGTCAAAGAGCCGGAGCGCGGCCGACTCGACGGGCGCGATGAGGATGGAGACCGCGCCGGTGGCCAGCTTCCACAGCGCCGAGGCCCGCTGCTCCTGTACGTCGGGATGAGGCGATAGATTCTCGAAGGGAAGCACATCGTGAGCGGGCAGGCGCACCACGGCGGCGGAATCGATGGCGCCGGTCAGCTCGCAGCCGGCGCGCAGCAGCGGCTCCAGAGCCTCGGCGGCCTTGTTGTCTGAGACCACCACAATCACCGGCTGGCGGGCGGCGCGAGTCATCAAGGGAAGATAGATCGCCCGCGCCGTGGCGGTCAGTCCCGACACACGTCTCCGCCCCGCACCAAGGCTCAGATGCCTTCGTACGCGCTCAAAACCCGAAGAGTGCTCCAGCTCCGCGAAGATCTCGCGGACGAACGGGAGGATCATGTTCTTTCAGTTTAGCAGCGTCAATACCCAGCCTCGCGCCCGTGCCTCGCGGCCAGAATCACCACTTCTTTTCCGTCGAAGTGGTACAGCGCGACGTAAGCCCCACTTCCGAACTCGATGACCCACTCGCGAAATTCGGGCGGCGACTCGCCTACGGGGCGGGTTCGGAGGAGCGGCGGGCTTATTGCGCGGCCGGCTTGGAGACGAACACCTGCTCCGGCGCGGTGATCTGCAGGCCGAGCCCCTCGATCTTCACTTTCAGGGTTTCAACAATGGGCTTGCGATCGAGACGGGCGGAAAAATCCACCGCGTACTGGCTGGCCATCCGCCGCATCAGGTCGGCGAAAAAGGGCTGGAAGGAGACCGGATTGTCCGCCCCCGACTGATAACTGAAACCGCCGGTCGCCTGAGTCACTTCGCTGAGCAGGCTCTGGCCGCCGTTGACCGTGTTCGCATCCACGTTGCTGCGGTCGCTGCCGCGCCAATAGACGGTGTAGACCACCAGGCCCGCGCGCACGGAGTCGTTGATCGCGGCATGGACGTAGGGGTCGTCCGCATCGAAGTTCGGGTTGTTGGGATCGATGCCGTCGGCCAATACCACCACCTCGCGGCGCGCCTTGCGGTCCCGCGAGGGCCAGTTCCTGGCCAGGTCCGACAGGCTGAAATAGGGGCTGGAGATGGGACCGGCCGGCAGGTGCAGTTGACTCGCCACCTGCTGGTGATCGGTCGACAGTGCGCCAGAGAGGACGGCGCGTCCGTTTTCCATGTAACCGACGGCCAGCTTCGCGTCGGGGCCCTGGCTCTGAATGAAGTGAGCGATCTCCTCGAACTGACGCCCCAGGTTGCGCGCCCCGCTGTCGATGAGCACCACCAGTTCCAGGCTGTCGTCTGCGCCCTGGAACGGCGCCCAGCCGGTGACGTTCGCGTCTTTCCCATTCACCCTGACGCTGACGTCGTGCTGGGTAATGGTCGGCGCAACCTCGCTGTGCTTGGCGAAGACCGTCAGCACGGCGCGTCCCTGGCCCGTGCCGCTGTTGTCGCCCTGCGCAAACGCCTGCACTGCCATCAGCAGCGCCGCGGCAACCATCAAGGCCGCCCATCCAGTCATCTTCATACCAATTGTCCCTTCGAGGTTCGCGGCGCAGCCAGACATTCCGATTCCCATCGCCCGTGAGCCTCTACCAGTGTAGACGCGCGAGCCGCGGAATCGGTCCTGCGGATGCTGGGTTGTGGCGCGCCGACCCGCTGACTTTCCGTGCTGCTGATCCCTGATCCCTGATCCCTGTTCCCTGTTCCCTGATCCCTGTTCCCTGATCCCTGATCCCTGTTCCCTGTTCCCTGTTCCCTGTTCCCTGTTCCTTGTTCCCTGTTCCCTGCTTTTCTCACTCTCCGCCCAGCGCCTTGGCAAAGGAGTAAAAAAAGTCCAGCGACTTCCAGTAGGAATCCACCGGCAACCGCTCGTCCTGGCCGTGGGCGCGGTCGTCGTCGCGCTCCAGGGCAATGGCCGAGTACCCGTAGCAGGGAATGCCCGCCTGGGCAAAATAAATTGAGTCGCTCGCGCCGTTCTCCATCACCGGCGTCACCGGCGTGCCCGGCCAGATAGCCTGCGTGAGCCGCGTGAGCGGCTCGAAGACTTCCCGGATGGGCGCGGGCGGGACCATGGCTTTGCGCTCCGGCGCGGCGTCGGAGACTTGGCCGGCATCGGAGACGTACTTCACGGCCAGCTTGTCGTCGCCAAAGATGCCGATGAGTTGATGGCGAATCTCTTCGGGCGAGTGGCCGGGGAAGATGCGGCAGTTCACATTGGCCTGCGCGGTTTGCGGCAGAGCATTGTTGGCATGGCCGCCGCTGAGGCGCGTGGCCACGCAGGTGGTGCGGAAGTTGGAGTTGAAGGCGGGCTCGCTCGAGCTGAGGCGCGCGGCTGCCGCCGCATCGGGCGGCGTGGCCAAAATGGCGCGCATGTCGGCCGCGGTCTGCCCCGTCTCCTGTCCGGCCAGATTCTTGAAGTAGGTCCGCGTGACCTGGTTCATCTCGAAGGGAAACGAGTAGGCGGCCAGCTTGTTGAGTGCGGCGGTGAGCTCGTAGATGGCGTTATCGGGCCGGGGAATGGAGCTGTGGCCGCCGCGATCGACGGCGGTGACCTGGTAGTCGGCGTACACCTTTTCCGTGGCTTCCACATCGGCTGTCACGGCGCGCCCGTGGTCCAGTTCCACGCCGCCCGAGTCGGGATTGACGACGAAGGCCGCGTCGACCAGGTCGCGGTGCTCCTTCACCAGCCAGTTCGCGCCGTTGAACTGGCCGCCTTCTTCATCGGCGGTGAGCGCCAGAATCAGGTCGCGCTTCGGCTTCCAGCCCTCGCGGTGAAGGCGCAGGAAGGTGAATACCAGCGCGGCGTCCGAGTCCTTCATGTCCTGCGTGCCGCGGCCGTAGTAGTAGCCATCCTTCTCGACAAACTCGAACGGGGCGGTCGACCAGTCCCCACGCAGGGCCTGCACCACGTCCATGTGGCAGAGAAAGACGGCCGGCTTCTCCTTTGGCGTTCCCACGGCGCGCAGACGGACCACCAGGTTCATCTTGCGCGCGTCGGGGCCCAGCAGGTGAACGTCCTCGGGTGCAAAGCCCGCGTCGAGAAAGCGCTTCTCCATGGCCGCGGTAGCGGTGGTCACGTTGCCCAGAGGCGTGTCGGTGGTGTTGATCTCAATGAGCTGCTTGAAGATTTCGCGGGCCAGCGCACGGTCCTCGGCGGAGGTTCCAGGCAAGGGGCTCTGAGCTGAGGCGGCGGGGCTGGTTGAAGCAATTAGCACAGAGGCGGCGAGTGACAAAACGGCAAGCGAACAAGAGAAAAGGTTTCGATGCATGAGCGCATTGTATCGCCCGGACGCGAGGACTCAGGTGGAGGAGGCGCGGCGCGGGAGTTTGCGCCCCGCTCCAAATCGATTTATCGTGGAGCCAGCCGAAAGTCGAGGTGCAGTATGCAGTTCAGAATCATCGTTGCCGCTTCGCTCGTTGCTTTTTCCCTAGCCGCCGCGGCGCAGTTGCCCGACAAGCCCATCGCACGCCCGAGGATTACCGGCATCTCGCACATCGCCGTCTACACCTCGAAACCGGCGGCCACCGAGCACTTCTACGTGGACATTATCGGCGCGGTCAAGCAAGCCGACCTCGAGAACCCCAAGGGCGTGCGCTACGCCCTCAGCAACGCGCAGTTCATTGAGGTGCTGCCGCTGCCGGAGGGCTCCGGCATCAATCGCCTGGACCACACCGCGTGGAACACCGACGACGCCGAGACGCTGCGCCGCTATCTGAGCGCCAAGGCGTGGAAGGTGCCGGGGCAGGTGGAGCGAGGTTCAGACGGCAGCCGCTGGTTCGCGACCAAGGACCCGGAAGGCAACAAGGTGGAGTTCGTACAACTGCCCGAGCATCCCAAGCCGCTGCCGGCCCCCAACTCCATCGGCCAGCACATCATCCACGTCGGCTACATGGTGCACAATCGCGCCGTCGAAGACACTTTCTACCGCGACCTGCTGGGCTTCAAGCCCTACTGGTTCGGCGGCATGGTGGAGGGCCGCACCGACTGGGTGAGCCAGCAATCGCCCGACAGCCACGACTGGCTGGAGTACATGCTCACCTACGGGAACACGCCGGTGGCAGGCAGCACGGGCATTCCCGCCGGCATGTCGCTGCATGACCTGGGCGTGCTCGACCATCTGTCCATCGGCGTGGATTCGGTGGACGCGGCCTTCAAGACTCTCAAGAATGCCGGCCGCCTGGCAGGCGTCGATGCCCAGGAACACACGCAGATGGGCAAGGACGGCAAGGGCCAGTTCAACCTCTTCGACCCGGATGGAATCCGCCTGGAGCTGATGAACTTCCACGCGACGGAGAAGCCGTGCTGCTCGCCGTTCACCGCCGACGACCCGGCGGAGTGAGGGCTGAACTCGGCTTGCAATGACTATCAAACTGGCGCATACTTTTCTCATCGGGGAGGCCACATGACCGAGCACATCAGCCATTCTTTCGAGCCCACGGTTGCGGAGGGCTTACGAGGGCGGGCCAACGACAGTGCGATGAAGGATAGCGCAATGAAGGCTTCACGGCGCCTACCGGACAAGCCTTGGAAGTACAATCCTCCCGCCCCGATTGGCGCGGTTCGGCCCAAACCTGTGGTTGTTCCTAAATCGAAATAGGCGGAGCGGCCATGCCTGATAAAGCCGAGGCATTGGGTATTCTGCTAGTTTTGCTACCTGGGTTTGCCTCGGCGTATTTGGTTCAGCTTCTCGCAGCACGGCGCAAGCAATCGGAACTGGACAAAGTAGTCGAAGCGCTGATTTTCAGCCTCATTCTTTATCTATTGACACTTCCCTTCTTTGGCTATTCGTTGCCGATTGCATGGCATGGGGGCGATGGCAATCAACCCAACACTTGGCAGATTCTAATCGTATGGCCACATCTATTAACTTTGGCAATCCTGGCAGTGGTGCTGGGCGCGCTCTATGCAGCCAGCATCAATCACAACTGGCTCACGACGCCTTTTCGCTGGCTCAAGATTTCAGAGCGGTCGGCGCGTAGCTCCGTATGGAATGATGTGTTTTCCGATCTTAAAGGCTTTGTGCAAGTCGGATTATCCGATGGGCGGTCAGTCATTGGCTGGATACGGAACTACTCCGACGAAGATGAGACTACCGAACTTTTTCTTGAAGATGCCGCCTGGGTCGATACCGATGGCAACGAATTCCCCATTCAAGGTCCCGGGAT
Source organism: Occallatibacter sp. (assembly GCA_031296215.1). Classification (GTDB taxonomy): domain Bacteria; phylum Acidobacteriota; class Terriglobia; order Terriglobales; family Acidobacteriaceae; genus Telmatobacter. Next base: position 1,477 of record JARLGE010000258.1, on the reverse strand, counting down.
TCTCCTCACGAAAAGCCTTGGGATCGAATACGTCATGTTCCTCGACTCTGGCGGCGAAGAATCTTCTGCGGAAATAGAGTAAGCTGGAACTCATCTTCCAAGGATGCCTACCCAACTCCGCCGCACATCGCCCTTCGCGCTAAAATTCTCGTATGCCCGCCGCTGCACTCGCTCCTGAAGTTCTGGCCAAGTACGAGCCCGTCATCGGACTCGAGGTTCACGTGCAACTGCTCACGGCCACCAAGGCCTTTTGCGGTTGCGCCAACCATTTTGGTTCAGACCCGAACACCAACATCTGTCCGGTCTGCCTGGGGCTGCCCGGCGCGCTGCCGGTGCTCAACGCCAGGGCCGTCGAGTTCGCTACGCTGGCCGCCTTGGCTATCAACTGCCAGGTCCGCGAGCGCTCCATCTTCGCGCGCAAGAACTACTTCTATCCCGACCTGCCCAAGGGCTATCAAATCTCGCAGTTCGACAAGCCCATCGCCGAGCACGGGTGGATCGATGTGCCCACGGCCGATGGGACTGTGAAGCGCATCGGCATCACCCGCCTGCACATGGAGGAAGACGCGGGCAAGAGCCTGCACGACGGCTTCGCGGACTCGGCCACGCGCACTTATCTCGACCTGAACCGCTGCGGCACGCCGCTGGTCGAGATCGTCTCCGAGCCCGACATCCGCACGCCCGACGAGGCCTTCGAATACCTCACCCGCCTGAAAGAGATTCTGCTCTACACCCGCGTCTCCGACTGCAACATGGAAGAGGGGTCGCTGCGCTGCGACGCCAACGTGAGCGTGCGCCTCAAAGGCGCGGAGCGCTTCGGCACCAAGGTCGAAGTGAAAAACGTGAACAGCTTCCGCTTTGTCCGCGCGGCTCTCGAATACGAGATCGAGCGGCAGATCGAAGTGATCGAAGCCGGCGGGCGCGTCACGCAGGAGAGCCGGCTGTGGAACGCCAACGAGGGCCGTACCTTTTCCATGCGCTCCAAGGAGCTGGCCCACGACTATCGCTACTTCCCCGAGCCGGACCTGCCGCCGCTGATTGTTTCGCACGAGTTTCTTGAACAGAGAAGGGCGGAGCTCCCCGAGCTGCCCGAAGCCCGCCGCGCGCGCATGATTGCCGCGTACGAGCTGAATGCGCAGGACGCCGCCACGCTGACCGCCAGCCGCGAGTTTGCCGACCGCTTTGAGGCCGCCGCCAAAACCGCGCGCAACCCGCGCCGCGTGGCCAACGTGCTGCTGAGCGAGGTGGGCGGCCGCCTCAAAGCCCTCAACCTCGAACAGGAGCAGTCGCCCGTGTCGATGGCGGGGATTGTCCAGGCCGCCGACCTGCTGGACGAGGGCAAGATCAGTTCCAAACAAATGAAGCAGTTGTTCGACGTGTGCTTCGAAAAGGGCGAGGACTTTGCCGCCGTCTACGAGCGCGAGAAGCCGGAGCAGATCACCGACGCCTCGGCGCTCGAAGCGCTGATCGACCAGGT
>JARLGE010000257.1 GCA_031296215.1 Occallatibacter sp. | reverse complement strand
TGCGTAACCAGCGTCAGCCCCAGCGCCAGCGCATGCGCCGCGATCATCATGTCTTCCACGCTCAGGGGACGGCCCTTGCGCTCCTGCTCAGCGCGCAATTCCCCGTACGCGCGAGCGGCGGCGGAGCTCCATGGCAGGATCAAAACATCGGTCAGGAAAGATTCGACCGACATGCGCCTCCGCATTGCGCCTGGTCTCCTTGCTACACCGTAGCGCAGTTCCGCATCGGTGATGGTTGAGACTGCAGTCGACAGGAAGTTAACCCTTCTCAGGTTTTCTCGCACTTGTGGGGGATTATCCGCAATGTAGTAGCTGACGGTATTCGTGTCGAGCAGGTAGAGGGTCTCCATGGATTAAAAGAGATCCAACTCGCGAGGCATACTGGTTCGGCGCTCGAAGAAGTCCTCTCCATAGGTTGCGCGGTCGAAGATTTTGAAGATCTGTTCCCAAGTCAAGTTCTTTGGCCTTGGAGGCAACTTTGCAAATTCTTCCGCCGGCGCATCGTCGGGAATGGCGTCGTAGAGGGCGAACCACTCATCGAAGCTGATGGAAGGAGGCTCGCCCGGGACCGGTGCTATGACGACCTCGCCGGTCGCTTCGTCCCGCCGGATGGCGACCTCTTTGCCCTCGAAGCGAAATTCTTTCGGCAACCGCACCGCCTGGCTCCGCCCGTTCTTGAAGAGCTTTGCGGTTTTGGGGGCAGGTTCAGAAGGGTCGGAGGCTTCGGCTTGCGGCTTTGGCCTGAAATTTGTCGCGCTCATTGTGGGCCTCCTGCCTGTGGTATATACCGCAGTATAGACCATTCTCGCGGCTGGGAGTGACCCTACTGCACTCGCCCGTGCTTCTCCCCGAACCGCCTCAGTTTCGCCAGCGTAGCCGCCGCCTGTCTGGAGTCAATGGCCTCGGCCCCCATCGCCACGCCTTCCTTCAAGTCGAAGGCCAGCCCCGCGGCCACCAGTGCCGCTGCCGCATTCAGCAGCACGATATCCCGCCGCGCTCCCGGAATCCCGGTCAGAACGTCGTAAAGCAACGACGCATTCAGCTCCACATCCCCGCCCGTGAACTGCTCCAACGTAGCCCGCGGCAGCCCGGCCATCTCCGGAGTCACGCGTGCGGCTTTCAATTTCGATTCCCCCGTCTCCGACTCCTCCACGCGCGCAACAACCGACTCGCCCGTGGTGGTCAGCTCGTCAATTCCATCGGTCCCATGCACTACGAACGCCCGCTTGGCCCCCAGCGCCGCCAGGGCCCGCGCCACCAGCAGCACCCGGCTCGGCGCCAGCACCCCGATCACCTGGTTGCGCGCTCCGGCCGGGTTGGTCAGCGGCCCGCACAGGTTGAAGATGGTGCGGAAGCCCAGCGCCCGCCGCAGCCATCCGGTCGCTTTCATGGCTGGGTGGTACATGGGCGCAAACAGAAACATGAAGCCTGTCTCGCGCATGCACTCGGCGGCCAGTTCCGGCTTCAGCTCGATGGGAACCCCCAGCGCCTCCAGCACATCCGCCGCGCCGCAGCGCGAGGTGATGGCGCGGTTGCCGTGCTTGGCCACTTTGGCTCCGGCCGCCGCCGCCACCAGCGCCGCGCCGGAAGAGATGTTGAAGGTCAGCGGTCCCCCGCCGCCCGTGCCCACAACGTCCACCAGCTCCGCCCGTTCCTCCGGAGTCAGCGGAACCTTCAGCGCCCGCTGCCGCATTGTGTCCACAAACCCGGCCAACTCCGGAGCCTGTTCGCCGCGCGTGGCCAGAACGGCCAGAAGCGCGGCAATCTCAACGTCGGGAACGCCGCCTGCCAGAATCTCCGTCAGCACCGCCCCCGCCTGCTCGCGGGTCAGCGCTGTTCCATCCTCGGCCAGCGGCTTCAGCAAATCCTTCACAAGGGACATAGCAGCAGTATTTCAGACCAAGCGGGGAGCGGCAGCGGCAAAAAAGTTGACGGGGTGCGAACCGAAATCCTGAAGACGGCCCTCTTCTTGAGTAGCACGGGAATACGGACACAGGGATCGCGTGCCAATTCGACAAAAGAGGAGGATCGCAAAATGTTCTATAAGAAGAATGTGCCCGGAGCGGAGCGTGCGGTGCGGGTGGTGGCGGGAGCGATGATGGTGGGGGCAGGGTTGTACTGGCTGCCGGGTCAGGCGCTGGGCTACCTGGTGGCAGCCATGGGCGTTATGGCGGCAATGACCGGCTTTATCGGCTACTGCCCCATGTGCTCGATTGCGGGACGAAAGGCGTTGCAGAAGTAGAACCCATGGCCGCTCCCCAATACAACCCGGAACTGCTGGAGGCCGCGCGCGGCGGCGACGAACCGGCCATCGCCTCGCTGCTGGCGCTGGCGCAGCCGGACGTTCGCCGCTATGCGCTGTACTCGTGCAGCACGACGGAAGATGCGCAGGACGCGGTGCAGGAGACGCTTTGGATCCTGTACCGGCGCATCGGGTCGCTGCGCGCCGTAACGTCGTTTTCGGGTTGGCTGTTCGCCATCGTGCGGCGGGAGTGTTCACGGCTGGCGCGGCGCATGATGGGCCACGGCGAGGACCTGGAAGACTCTGAGGCGGTTGCGGCGCTGGCGCATCGTCCCGCGCTGGAGTTGCGCATCGACTTGGCGCGGGCCATTCAGTCGCTGTCCGGCCACTACCGGGAGATCGTGATCCTGCGCGACATCCAGGAGCTGACAATTGACGAGATTGCCGCGCGGCTGGGCCGGTCCCGTGAGGCGGTCAAAGCCAATCTGCACCGCGCGCGGGTGCTGCTCAGGGAGTATCTGACGCGCTGAGGCGGAGTGAAGGAAGGGAAACGGAATGGGCACGACGCCGTTTGCGAGCAGTACGCTTGTGGAACATCTGTTGCGGGGAATGGCGGGGGCGGCGGCGCTGGTCCTTGCGGTGCGCGTGAGCGGTTCGCATCCACTGCTGGCCCTGGGGCTGGCCGTGGGGATGCTGGCGGCCTTCCGCGGCTGCCCCGTCTGCTGGACGATGGGGTTGATTGACACCCTGCGCACCCTGCGGACGGCGCGGCGGAAGCAGCCGGAGGCTTGAGGCATGCGCGGGGAAACGCCACCGAAAGTTGCCCGGAAGGCGAACCGGTCTACTTGCCGGTTCAGAGGGTCTTCGAGGGCCCGCCACATTCTGAAACTGGAGGGCCGGGGCGAACCGCGGGCTGCCAGAGGCGGACCGGGCGCATGGTAATCTGGGATTCGGTTGAGGTGCCTACTCCTTGAAGATTCACGAGTATCAGGCAAAAGAGATTCTGGCCAAGTACGGCGTCGCCGTGCCCAAGGGCGAAATGGCCAACACCCTGGAAGAAGCCGTCGAGGTCACCCGCAAGCTCTTTGCCGAGGGCGCCTCGGGCGTGGTGGTCAAGGCGCAAATCCACGCCGGAGGCCGCGGCAAGGGCGGAGGCGTCAAGGTCGCCCGCACCCGCGAAGACGCCGAACTGCACGCCAAGAACATCCTCGGCATGACGCTGGTGACGCACCAGACCGGCCCGCAGGGTCAGAAGGTCCAGCGCCTCCTGGTCGAGGAGACGGCGGCCATCGATCGCGAGCTCTACCTCGGCATCGTTCTCGACCGCGCCACCGGCAAGCTGGTCTTCATGGCTTCGCAAGCCGGCGGCATGGAGATCGAGGAAGTTGCCGCCAAAACACCCGAGGCCATCTTCAAGGAGACCATCGACCCGGCCATCGGCTTCGGCCAGTGGCAAGCCCGCAAGCTGGCCTTCGCCCTCGCCCTCAAGCCCACCCAGATCAACGCCGCCGTCACCTTTTTTCAGAGCCTCTACAAGGCCTTCATCGAAACCGACGCCTCGCTGATCGAGATCAACCCCTTCATCACCACCAAGGACGACAAGCTCTTCGCCCTCGACGCCAAGATCACCTTCGACGACAACGCCCTCTTCCGTCATCCCGCCATCAAGGCCCTGCGCGACACCGCCGAAGAGGACCCGCTTGAAGTCGAGGCCTCGAAGTACGCGCTCAACTACATCAAGCTCGACGGCTCCATCGCCTGCATGGTCAACGGCGCCGGCCTCGCCATGGCCACCATGGACATCATCCAGTACGCCGGCGGCAGCCCCGCCAACTTCCTCGACGTCGGCGGCGGCGCAACCCAGGAGCAGATCGAGCACGCCTTCGAAATCCTGCTCTCCGACGCGCATGTGAAGGCCATCTTCATCAACATCTTCGGCGGCATCCTTCGCGTCGACCGCCTGGCCACCGGCGTCGTCGCCGCCGCCCGCAACCTGCATGTGCAGGTGCCCATCGTCCTGCGCCTCGAAGGCACCAACGTCGAAGAAGGCCGCAAGATCCTTGCCGAGTCGGGGTTGAACTTCCAGGTCGGCGAAACCATGAAAGAAGCAGCAGAGCTGGTTGTCAAAGCAGCCGCAAGTGTGGGGGCATAAACATGGCAGTGCTAGTGGATAAAAACACGCGGCTGATTGTGCAAGGGATTACGGGCAAGGAAGGAACATTCCACGCCAAGGGAGCGGCGGACTACGGGACCGTGGTTGTGGGCGGCGTGACGCCGGGCAAGGGCGGAACGACGCATGAAGGCTGGCCAGTCTTTAACACAGTCCAGGACGCGGTCTCCGCCACCGGCGCCAACGCGACAGTCATCTTCGTCCCCCCGCCCTTCGCCGCCGATGCCATCCTTGAGGCCGAAGACGCGGGCCTCCCGCTGATCGTCTGCATCACCGAGGGCATTCCCACGCTCGACATGATCAAGGTGTGGGCCAAGCTGCAAACTTCGCAGTCCCGCCTCATCGGCCCCAACTGCCCCGGCGTCATCTCTCCCGGCAAGGCCAAGATCGGCATCATGCCCGCGCGCATTCACAAAGAGGGCTCCATCGGCATCGTCTCCCGCTCCGGCACGCTCACCTACGAGGCCGTCCATCAGCTCACCCAGCGCGGCATTGGCCAGTCTACCGCCATTGGAATTGGCGGCGACCCCATCATCGGCACCACCCACATCGACGCCCTCCGCCTGCTCAACGACGACCCGGAAACCGAAGCCATCATCATGATCGGCGAGATCGGCGGTTCGGCCGAAGAAGCCGCCGCCGAGTTCGTGAAGCTCTATGTAAAGAAGCCGGTCGTCGGCTTCATCGCCGGCCAGACCGCGCCCCCGGGCCGCCGCATGGGCCACGCCGGCGCCATCATCTCCGGCGGCCAGGGCACCGCCGCCGACAAGATGAAAGCCATGACCGAGGCCGGCATCCACGTCGTAGTCTCCCCCGCCGAAATCGGCGCCACGCTGGCCCGCGTCATCGGCAAAGGCTAGCAACCGTTTCAAAACGCCCCCTTGCGTGCCCATACTGTCGCGTCGAATGGCCTATCTCATCTTTGAGAAATATAAAGTGCCACTTTAAATATCTCACTTCTGCAAGCGGCCAATCATGGCGTCTTATGAAGCCTTCCCGCGGTTGATCTCCGCCGTGAACTGTTCCAGCGTCAGCGCCTCGGCTCCGCGCGCAATCGCAGTGGAGGCGGTTCCCGTCCGCGGCTTGCGATACACCACGATCCGCCGCGTGGCGCGATCTTTTGTCACGCGGGAGAGCGACAGCATGGGCGCGGCCATCGACGGCTGCACGGTCTTCGAAGCCTTGGCCTCCACCAGCCAGAAGCGCGCGTTCGGCCGTGGCACCACGAAGTCTATCTCCAACCCCTGCTGGTCGCGGAAGTAATAAAGCTCCTTCCTCTGCCCGCGATTGATCTGGCTCTTCAGAATCTCCGATGCCACAAAGCCCTCAAAAATTGCGCCCAGAAACGGCGAACGATCAAGCTCCGCCTGTGTCTGAATGCCCAGCAGATGGCAGGCAAGCCCGGCATCGCCAAAATAGACCTTCGGCGACTTCACGATCCGCTTGCCGAAGTTCTCAAAATACGGCGGCACCAGAATCACCTGGCCGGTAATCTCCAGGATGCGCAGCCACTCGGAGATGGTCGGCACCGTCACGCCCAGCGGAGCCGCAAGATCCGTACGATTCAACATCTGCCCGTGACGGCTGGCGAGCAGCGACAGGAAGCGGCGAAATCCGGCCAGATCGCGCACGTTTGTGATCAGCCTGACATCGCGCTCAATGTAAGTCTGCAAGTAAGAGGCAAACCACAATTCGCGGCCGCGCGGCCGCAGCACCACCTCGGGAAAGCCGCCCAGCAGCGGATCGGCCTTGGGCGTCTCCGCCATGCTGAACGGCAGCAACTGCAGGATCGCCGCCCGCCCCGCCATGGACTCCGTAATCCCCTGCATCAGCGGAGCCTCCTGCGAGCCGGTGAACAGCCACTGGCCCATCTTGCGCGGGCGCGCATCCACCAGCGTGCGCACGTAGTCGAGCAACTGCGGCGTGTTCTGAATCTCGTCGAAGATGACCGGCGGATGCAGACCATCAATAAAGGCGCGTGGGTCGCGGCGGATCCGGTCCTGGATGTCTGGGTCCTCCAGAAGCACGTACTGCGCGCCGGGAAGGGCGGTCCGTAGCAGAGTCGTCTTGCCGGATCGCCGCGGGCCGGTAATGACCACCGCCGGGAACCGGCGCAAGGCCGCATGAAGGAAAGGAACGATCTGGCGGTTAATTCCATTCATATGAGAAATATAAAGTACAACTTTAAAAAACTCAAGTCGAAAATCAAGAAAGTACTCGCAATAGTCAAGAGAGCGCTGCAATAAATCTCCCGCAAACACGGGCGATTCGGCTCCCTCGAATGATTGCCGAGCCCTCCCATGGGAGAGCCCGGCGCGAAGATTCAGCGGTCAGTTTCTCACCACACCCGGCAAGGCGTCGCCGCCGCCATTGCCGCGGTCTTCTTGCAGCTGAAGCTCTTGGCAAACTCCGGCAAATCTTGCAGCACAGTGTTCGTCCGGTATTCGTCCGGGGAGTGGGGATCGGTCTGCGCCTGTGTCCGCAACTGTTCCGGCCGCGTCTGTGTGCACCACTGCTGCGCATACGCAATCCAGAACCGCTGATCCGGCGTGTACCCGTCCATGGTCGCCGTCATGTCCACGTGGGCGGCCTGCGCCTTGTCCAGCCACGCCAGCCAGGCCAGCCATAGCCCGCCCAGGTCGGCCAGGTTTTCGCCCAGTGTCAGCTTGCCGTTCAGGTGAACGCCCGGAACAGCCTCAATGGCGTCGTACTGCTTGACCTCGCAATCGGCGCGGGCGTTGAACTTCTCCTCGTCTTCCTTGGTCCACCAGTCCTTCAGATTGCCGTCCTTGTCGAACTGCCGGCCCTCATCGTCGAAGCCGTGGGTCAGCTCGTGGCCCACGGTCGAGCCCATATCCCCGTAGTTGGCCGCGTCGTCTTCCATGTCGCTGAAAAAGGGCGGCTGGAAGTAGCCCGCCGGGAAGTTGACGTTGTTCTGCTGCGGCTCGTAGTAGGCGTCCACGGTGGGCGGCGTAATCTCCCATTCGCCCTTGTCCACCGGCTTGCCGATCTTGCCCAAATCGCGCGCGAACTCGAACTGGTGACCGCGCATCTGGTTGCCCGCTGCGTCGCCGCGGATGATGGTCAGCTTCGAGTAATCGCGCCACTGGTCCGGATAGCCGATCTTGTTCATCACCGTGTGCAGCTTTTCCTTGGCCTTGACCTTGGTCTCCGGGCTCATCCAGTCCAGCGCGTCGATGTCCTTGCCCATGGCCTTCTCGATGGCCAGCGTCATGTCCAGCGCGTGCTCTTTCGCGGCCGGCGGAAAGTAGCGCGCCACGTACACCTGGCCCATCGCCTCGCCGATCTCGTGATCGATGCGGGTCGTGCACCTCTTCCACCGCTCCTGCTGCTTCTCAGCTCCGTTCAGCGTGTGCGAGTAGAAGTTCCACGTCTCCTTGTCGAAGCTCGCCGGCAGGCTGGTGCCGGCGTAGGCGTGCAGCAGATGCCAGCGCAGGTACGTCCTTATCTGGCCGACGGGCGTGTCGTCGACCAGGGCGTTGAACTCGGCAAAGAACTTGGGCTCCATATCGTTCATCCGCCCCGCCGCCGGAGCGTGCGCGGCTGCAACATAGTCCGCAACAGAAAAGTGAGTGAGGTCCTTTTCGAACGCGCCCACCTCCGTGGGGTGATTCAGACTCTGCGGATCGCGCTGCTCGGTGATGGTCAGCGAAGCCTTCGCCAGCCGCGTCTCCAGCGCCAGCACCGTGTCGGCGTCCTTGGCCGCCTGCGCCTCCGGCTCGCCGGCCAGCACCAGGATCCTGCTCACGTGCGCCGCGTATTGCTGCCGCTGCTCCACGCTCTTGGCGTCGGTCCGCGTGTAGTAGTCGCGCTCCGGCAGCCCCAGGCCGCCGGCGCTGTAAAAGCTGATCACGGAATTGGAGTCCGCAAAATCCTGGTTGGAGCCCATGCCGAAAAATGCGTTCACGCCGATCGAGTGCAAATGGGCCAGCAGGGCGGGAAGCTCGGCTTTCGATTGCAAGCCGGCGATGCGGTCCAACTCCGGCTTGAGCGGCGTGATGCCCAGCTTGTCGATGGTGGCCGTGTCCATGCAGCTTGCATACTCGTCGCCGATCTTCTGCTCGTTGGCAGACCGAGTCGGCGAGGGCGCCGCGGCCTCTTCCAGAATCTGCCTCAGGTGCAGACGATTCAACTCAAAGAGCTCGTTGAAGCGCCCATAGCGGGTCTGGTCCGCGGGAATGGGATTGCGCTTGAGCCAGCCGTTGCAACTGTACCTGTAAAAGTTGTCGCACGGGTCCACGGACCTGTCGATCAGCGACGGATCGAACACGCGCAACTCCGGTGCGGCTGGCGTAGCGGTTTGTGCGTGGGCCATCACACCGCCAACGACGGCAATCAGTAGGGCGGCGACGGCAAAGCAGCATCGAACGGAAACGGTTGAGCGCGGCATGCGGAAACTCTACCAGATTCAGCGCGGCTTGTGGCAGCGCCGCCCCTCCCGCCCGTTACAATGAGGAGGAAAACGGAAATCCGTCAAGGAGCAACGCACGTGGCGCAGCGCACATTCAGCATCGTCAAGCCGGACGCGGTTCGCAAGGGGTTCACCGGGGCCATTCTGGCCGAGATCGATAAGGCCGGCTTCCAGATCGTGGCCATCAAGAAGGCATCCATCTCCAAGCAGCAGGCGCAGGGCTTTTATTACGTCCATAAGGAGCGCCCCTTCTTTGACGATCTCACCACGTTCATGTCCTCCGGCCCGCTGGTCTTGATGGTCCTTGAAAAGGACAACGCCATCGCCGACCTGCGCCAGCTCATGGGCGCGACGAATCCCGCCAACGCGGAAGAGGGAACCATCCGCAAAAAGTTTGCCGGCTCCATCCAGGAGAACGCCATTCACGGCTCGGATGCAGAAGACACCGCCGCCTTCGAAATCGCCTACTGGTTCGCCGGCTACGAGCTGATCTAACGTCCAGGGTCCGAATTCATTTCGCAAACGGCGGGTGCCCCAGAGCCTGTCCTGAGCGAAGTCGAAGGATCCGGATTTTCAGACCTGGGAGGGCACGAACCTCAATTGGCCGGCGAAGGTTCTCTACCCGTCCCCAAACAGATCGTCGATCTTCTGCCGCAGCGCCGCAACTTCCTGCTTGAGTTCGGCGACAGTAGATTCCAACTGCACAATGCGCCCTTCATGCGCACCATCGTCCCCACTGCTCGCGGCCGAGCGCTGAGCAACTGCGCGCGGCACGGCCGCAAACTCAACCGCGGCCGCCGCTTCCACCGGCCCCGACAGCAGATGCGCATACCGCGACTCCTTGGTCCCCGGCTGCCGCGCCAGCACCGCCACCAGAGACGGCTCACGCTCCATCAGCTTCTGCAACCCCGCCAGCACATCCGTAATCTCCTCGAACCGGTGCAGCCGGTCGGTCCGCCCGCGCAGCTCCCCCGGGGTCTGCGGCCCGCGCAGCAGCATCACGCAAAGCAGCGCCGTTTCCGCCCGCGTAAAGTTGAAGGCCTCGCCCAGCCAGTGCTCGTACTTGGCCACGCGCCCGTCGGCCCCCCGCGCCCGCCCCGCCAGGCCCAGGTCCTCAAGCCGGTGCAGCGCCAGGCGAACTTCCTCGTCGTCCAGGTGCATCACCGGCTCGCGGTTGGTCAGCTGGTTGCACGCGTTCACCAGCGCATTCTGTGAGAGCGGATAGTAGTCCGGCGTGGTGACTTCCTTTTCAACCAGTGCGCCCAGGACGCGCGCTTGGGCCGGAGTTAGCAAAATGGGCTGCGAGACAGGCATAGGCTTCTCTCCACTTTGCGCCGCCTTGCCGGGCGCGGTCAATTCCTCACGCAAACAAAAGCGAAGGCGCAAACCAGGAACGGGAAATCCCATGTCCAGTGTCTCCCCCCGTCCGTGTCTGCACCCTTCTCTCTTCGACCCCAGAAGCCAATTGACGCCGAAACAGGCGAGCGCCGCCGTCTCCCAAAAAAGATGCGGCGCCCGCGTTCTCCTCAACCCTCAGCAACGGAATCAAGAGCGGCTACTGCTTCGCTTCCGCCGGCGGCGGGGCGGGCGCATTGACGCTCGTGTTCATGTGGTCGCGGATCAGATTCGCCAGCAGCACATCCACCAGCGTGCCGCCCTGGCTGCCGCCGCCGGCAATAATCTGCGGAACCAGTTGCACCTTGTTGGAAGCCAGCGCCTGCACCACCTGCACCAGCGCATAATTACCCGATTCCATCGAATCGATCTTCAGCTTGATCACGTCCGCCTCTGAGGTCCCGACCGCGAGCGTCTTTGAGGCCTCGGCGTTGCCGACCGTCGTTATCACGTTGGCGTCGGCCTCTGCGTTGATCTTCTTCGACTGCGCCTGGCCTCGGGCTCCCTCGATGGCCGCCTCGGCGCCGAACTTGGCGATAGTCACGCTGCGCTCGGAGTCGACCACGCGGGCCTGCGTGTCGGCCATCGCACGGGCCTGTTGCAAGTCCTTGCGCGTCTCCTCGGCCAGTTGCTGCGTCTTGTAGGTCACCTGCTCCTGCTCGGCGATCTTGCGGTCGGTCAGCGTCTTCATCAGCGCTTCCGGCGGCGTAATGTCGCCGATCAGCGTGTCGATGGCATTCACGTTGTACTCGCCAAGAGCCGCGGCGATCGACGTCTTGGCCTCGGCCTGCCGCTCGCTGCGCTTCTTCAAGAACTCGATCACGTCCGACGTCTGCGCCGCGTTGCGGAAGTAGTTGCCGATGGTCGGCTCCAGCACCTGCGTCACCAGGTTCGCCATCGTCCCGAAGCGCGCGATCACCTTGGGCGCGTCGTTGCGCGGAACGTGAATGATCTGGCTTACGTCGAGGTTGAACGTAAAGCCGTCCGACGAACGCACCGTAATCGTCGACAGCTTCTCGTCCAGCTTGTGCGCTTCGCTCTTGCCTGTCGCCCAGTTCAGAACAATGTTGGCGGTGGGCACAATCTCAACCTTGTGCGTGAACGGGTTGATGGGATACTTGCCGGGATCGAGCGGATCGAACCAGACGCCCTTTTGCCCGCGGCTGACCAGGTTGCCATGCTTGAACGTGTCGCCCGTTACATCCTTTCCCTCATCGCCCACAAAGGCGATAACCACGCCGACGTTGGCAATGGGGACCTGGGTCATGGGGTAGGACTCGATGGTGGCAAAGCGCGGATTGATGAAGTAGCGGCCGGCCAGAATCACCTGCTCCTGCAGGCCCTTGTGGCCGCCGTTGGTGATGAAGGCCTCGGCGTCCTGGTACATGTTGTGGCCGGGGACTTCCTTGCCCGCGATCTCGCCCGTCGCCAGAGGCTTGCCGTCCTTGGTGGTGACCACTCCGACCATGTTGTCCGCGATTTCAAGCACTTCCGCCGCGGCAACCTGGAAAAGCCCCGTGTTGATGCGATAGGTGCCCGGAGGAATGATGGAGATTTGCGGGCCGCGTTCGCCCCCCCGCGTCAAAAAGCCGCGCGCATCCTGGAAGGAGTTGCATTCGACGGTCTTCGCCAGCACGCGCCCGCCGGAGAGCGGATGCCCGTCGCGTGCCTCGACGATGCCGATGTGCCCCTTGTCGATGGTGGTGAAGGGCACCTTGCTCACCGCGAACTGCCACACCCACAGGCCAAAGTGGATTCCCGGCGCCAGCGTATCCGCCTGCAGCCCGGCTTCGCCGTTCAACGCCACGATGGCGCCGTCGGGCAGCGTGCGGTTCCTGCCGAAGATTACCCACTTCTTGTTCACGATTCCGATTTCGTCCTTGGAGACGATCACCGTCCCGAAGAAGATGCGCAGAATCGCCTTGTGCAGGATGAGGATGAGGATGAGTATCAGTACCCATCCGTACTTGACGACCGGATCAACTGCTGCGGATTCCATACAATCTTTCTCCTTGCTCTAAAAACTCTCCATCATAGCGCACGCGCTCTCTACGCGACGGTTGCGCCTTGAGAATCTTTGAACAAATCATGCGCCTGCTTCACGGCACATACCCCGGTCCGCGCAGCACCTTGCCGGGCAGCGCCCCGGTCATCTTGCCGCCTTCGATCACGGGCACTCCGTTCACCAGAAC
>JARLGE010000256.1 GCA_031296215.1 Occallatibacter sp. | reverse complement strand
GGAGGCGATTTCTTGCGGGGAAACGGCAAGCAAACCGGCCAAAACCTCGGCCGTGCGGGCGACGAAAGCGGGCTCATTGCGCTTGCCGCGGTCGGGCGCGGGGGCCAGCCAGGGGGCGTCGGTTTCAACCAGAAGCCCATCAAGCGGCATGCGGGCGGCTACCTCGCGGAGGGGTTGGGCCTTTGGATAGGTAAGATTGCCGGCAAAGGAGACCAGGAAACCCAGGTCGAGCGAGCGGCTTGCCTGCTCCCAGCCGCCGCCGAAACAGTGCATCACGCCGCCCAGGCCGGTGCGCCGCCAGTGGGATTCGAGGACTTCGAGAAGATCGTCCCAAGCATCGGTGGATTCGTTTGTTCCGCGGCAATGGATGAGGATGGGGCGCTTGCGGGCGGCGGCGACTTCAAGCTGGCGAATGAGGCCTTCGCGCTGGACTTGGTGCGGGGCTCCCTCGTGGTAGTAGTCGAGGCCGATCTCGCCGCAAGCGATGACCTCCGGTTCGGCCATCAGGCTGTCCAACTTGGCCAGCACGGCGTCGTCGACTTCGTGGGTGTTGTGCGGGTAGACGCCGGCGCTTGCGTAGAGGCGCGGAAACTTCGCCCCCAATGCCGATTGCGGATTGAATTCGCGACACAGAGCCAGCGCGCCGTCCATGGCGGAGGCGTGCTCGCCGATGCCGATGGCCAGCACCGTGCCGACGCCGGCTTCCCAGGCGCGGGTGAGCATCGCGGCGCGGTCGTCAGCGTAGCGCGCGCTGTCCAGGTGGGCATGAGAATCGATCAGCAATGGGAAAACGCCTCGCGGAGCGCAAACTTCGACGCTGATTCCAGTTTAAGGGACAGGCAACGGGGGCGGGTGGAGGACAGTCAGGCTCAGATGCCGCTCAAAGTAGTCGTAGTCGCCGTCGCAGTGCAGAAGCTGGTGGCCATTCTCAATGCAGAAGGTAGCGATCAGGCAATCCACCGTGCTGCGAATGGTGACGCCAAGCGCGCGCAGGGTGCGGAAGTTGACGGCGGCCTGGACCGTCATCGAGTAGTCAAATGAATCCACAACTGGCAGGGTGCGGAAGAACTGCTCGGCCTGGCGAAAGCGGCTGTTGTGGCGGATTCCCTGCAGAACCTCAGCGAGTACGAGGGTGGGCAGGACTACCGCGCGGATACTGCTCGGGCCGCTGAGCCAATGGGTTTCGGGCGTATGCCGCCGGTTGAGGTAGTCAATCCAAACCGATGAGTCGACGATCACCATATTACGGCCTTGCGCATCGAAATCGGGTTCGGTTCAAGAGGGGCCGGTTCAGGCGACGGACCGCTGCCTGGCCGTCGCTCCGGAATGCGTTTCTTCGCCCGCCTGAGAGTCCCAGTCAGGAAAACGCGAGGCGCGCATCTCGTCCAGGTTGCCTTCCCAGCCGATGCCCCAGAGCCGGCGCAGGATCTGAGACTGGCGATCGAGTTGTACAGTAAGGCGCATGGCCTCCTCGACGACCGCCTTTTTGGCGCCTTTGCCCGTAAGCGCCATCGCTTGGCTCATCAACTGGTCGTCGATCTCGATGTTGGTTCGCATGGTCACTCCTTGCTCTCGGCGGGAAACTCCGGGTAGCTGCCGTTCTTCTTGAGGTCGGCGAGCCACTGGTCCAGACGGCCCTCGCGCTCAGCCTTCTTGCGAGCAATCTCCTGCAGCCGGAAGTGCTCGGTGAGGTCTTTGTCGTGGAGCTTGACGGCGATGAGTTTGCGCAGGCTGGCCTCGACAGCGGCCTTTTTCGTGGTGGTCCCGGTGGCCTTCATAGCCTCGCGCATCAACTTGTCGTCGATCTCGATGTTGGTCCGCACGGGCGCGCCCTCCCGATGTGTAAGGATAGCACGATTTATGTGTATACGGAGAAATGCAGCCCAGTATTCCCGGTGTGAATCCAGCCTACTTCAGCCGCGCCCCCAGAGGGACTTCTTCCAAGAATCCGGCCAGGACGGGGGCGCCGTCGGGGAGCGAGGCGGCCAGCAGCATGCCGTTCGACTCCAGGCCGCGCATCTTGCGGGGAGCGAGGTTGGCGACGATGACGATCTTTCGGCCTACAAGCTTTTCCGGCTCGTAGTGCTGGGCGATGCCGGCCAGGATCTGACGCTTCTCGTAGCCCAGGTCGACTTCAAGGCGGAGCAGCTTGTCGGCTTTGGGGACGCGCTCGGCGACCAGGATCTGGGCGACGCGAAGATCGACTTTGGAGAAGTCGTCGATGGTGATGTGTGTTGACTGCTCGGGGGCTGCGGGCGCGGCGGAAGAACCTCCCTCAGGGGCAAAAGCCCCCAGTTCTTTTGGCTGCGTGGGCGGCACGACTGAAGTCGTGCCCTGATACAAGGCAGGCGCTTGCGACTCCTGCGGTGGGGACGGCTGCGCCTGCGGTGCAGCGGGGGCCTGCGGTGGAATCGACTGTTGTTGCGGCGGAGCCGAAGCTTCTGCCTTCGCGGCGGAGCCACTGTTGTCCGCACCACCGGAGGCAGCTTCAATGACGGACTTGTTGTTCTGTTCTTCGATGTTCTGCATACGGTCGACGGCGTCCTTTTCAGCGCGGGGAAAGAGCGGAGAAGGCTTGCCCAGTTTGGTTCCGGGCTTCAATCCGCCCCAGGCCAGATTGGTGAGGAATGCGTTCTTTGCGGCGTCGGCGATTTCTCCCTGGCCGAGTTGCAGCCAGACTTTGGCGGCGGAGTCGGGGAGGATGGGATAAACCAACGCGGTGATGATGCGGATTGCCTCGGCGGCGGTCGAGAGCACGCGGGCCTGGAGCGCGGCGTGGTCTTCGTCGCTGCGGTCAGGCGGCTTCTTCCAGGGGGCGTTGGCGGTCAGGTAGCCGTCGGTTTCGGCGACGAGGGTCCACAGGCTCTTCAGAGCTTCGGAGAAATTGAGGTCGTCGAAAGCCGGGCCGAAGGCGGCGAGCGCGTTGGCGGCGGAGGCGCGCAGGGCGGCTTCGGCTGCGGTCGCTGCGCCAGTCTCGGGCACGATTCCGCCGAAATATTTGTGCACCATGTTGACCACGCGGCTGACCAGGTTGCCGTAGCCGTTGGCCAGGTCGGCGTTGTAGCGCTGAACGAGGGCGTCAAAGGAAAAACTGCCGTCCTGGCCGAAGGGGATTTCCCGGAGCAGGAAGTAGCGCAGTGCGTCGGCGCCGAGCACGGCCTGCACGGTTTCAGCGCGCACGATATTGCCGCGGGACTTGGACATCTTGCCCTGGTCGAAGAGCAGCCAGCCGTTGGCCTTGACCGAGCGCGGCGTCGGCAGCCCCGCGGCCATGAGGAACGCCGGCCAGTAGACGCAGTGGAAGCGGCTGATCTCCTTGCCGATCAGGTGCATGTCGGCGGGCCAAAACTTGGCGAAGCGCGCCTGGTCCACCGGGTCGTCAGAACCATATCCCAGCGCCGTGATGTAGTTGGCCAGCGCGTCGAGCCAGACATAGATGACGTGCTTCTCGTCGCCGGGGACGGGAATGCCCCAGGAGAAGCTGGTGCGGCTGACGGAAAGATCTTTGAGGCCGGAGCGGACAAAGGAGACGACTTCGCGGCGCGTGGACTCCGGGCCCATGAAGTTGGGGTTGGCTTCATAGAACTCGAGCAGCTTGCGCTCGAAGGCAGAGAGCTTGAAGAAGTAGTTTTCTTCGCTGACCGTCTCCGTGATGCGGCCACAATCGGGGCAGGGCGTGCCGGGAGGGCCGTCGACGTAAGCCTCGTCTGAGACGCAGTACTGGCCGGTGTAGGAGCCCTTGTAAATGAAGCCCTTGTCGCGCAGCGTTGCAAACAGGTGCTGCACGCCGCGCTTGTGACGGCTTTCGGTGGTGCGGATGAAGTCATCGTAGGTGAGGCCGAGCTGGTCCCAAAGGCCGCGGAACTCGGCGGAGATTTTGGTTGCAAACTCCTGCGGCGTACAGCCGGCCGCCTGGGCCGAGCGCTCGATCTTCTGCCCGTGCTCGTCGGTGCCGGTCAGAAAATAAGTATCGACGCCCTGCGCACGCTTGCGCCTGGCAATGGTGTCGCAGACGATGGTCGAGTAGGCGTGCCCCAGGTGCGGCCGCGCATTCACGTAGTAGATCGGCGTGGTGAGGTAGTAGCGGGATGGGCTTTGGGTGTCGGTCATGAGCAGGGGTCCGCCTCGAACCACTTCCTGAAGCGGGAAAAGGTCGAGAAGCAATCCAAGTATCATCTTACGGCATTGCCATCGGGCCTGCGGCCCAGGTCCCACCCACCGCGGATGAAGCGGCGCAGGTGGTAGAATCGGCCTTGAAAATCAAGGATTTCTGAGGAACTATCGACGTGTATCTGGAACTGCAAAAGAGGCTCGGCGCGCGGCTTCGCGCTTTATTGAAAGAGAAATACGATCTCAAGCTGGAGACGATTCCGCTGGAGATTCCGCCGGAGCTGAAGTTCGGCGAGCTGTCGACGCCGATTGCGTTCGAGCTGGCGCGCAAGCTACGCAAGGCGCCGAAGATGATTGCGCAGGAGATTGTGGCGGCGCTTGGCGCGGTAGATGGGTTCTCCTCGTTTGAGGTTGCTGGGGCCGGGTATATCAATGCGCGGGTGGATCGCGGCGTTGGCGTGCGCATGGTGGCCACGACGGGAACCGGACCCCTGGTTTCCTCTGGAATTCATTCGCTCGTCGAACACACCAGCATCAATCCCAACAAGGC
>JARLGE010000043.1 GCA_031296215.1 Occallatibacter sp. | reverse complement strand
GGAAGGTTCCGGCCCACCACCGGAGCGATCTGGCCAAGCTCGTCCATCATGCGCGCGAACTGGTCGGGATAGATCGACTGCGGCCCGTCGGAGAGCGCCTTCTCGGGGTGGTTGTGGACCTCGACCAGGATGCCGTCGCATCCGGTCGCCACTGCCGCCCGCGCCATGGGCAGCACGCTGTCGCGGCGGCCGGTGCCGTGGCTGGGGTCCACTAGAATGGGCAGGTGGCTGAGCCGCTGCACCGCGGGAACGATGCTGAGGTCGAGCGTGTTGCGGGTGTGGTCGGCAAAGGTGCGCACGCCGCGCTCGCAGAGAATTACCTGATAATTGCCCTCGCTCATGATGTACTCGGCGCTCATCAGGAACTCCTCCAGCGTGGCCGAGAGCCCGCGCTTCAGCAGCACCGGCTTGCGCAGCTTGCCGGCCTTCTTCAGCAGCGAGAAGTTCTGCATGTTGCGCGCTCCGATCTGGATCACGTCGGCCCACTCGGCCACCAGCGCCAGGCTCTCGTTGTCGATGGCCTCAGTCACAATGCGCAACCCGTAGCGCTCGCGAATTTCCGCCATGATGCGCAGCGCCTCCACGCCCAGGCCCTGAAAGGCGTAGGGCGAGGTGCGCGGCTTGTAGGCGCCGCCGCGAAAGAACTGCGCCCCCGCCGCAGTCACCAACTCGGCGATCTCGAAGGCCTGGTCGCGGCTTTCAATCGAGCAGGGTCCGGCGACGATGGCCAGGTCGCGGCCGCCGATGGCGGCGTCGGTGCCGGCAAACTTGATGATGGTGTCTTCTTCCTTCACGTCGCGGCTGGCCAGCTTGTAAGCCTTGGAGACGCGAATGACCTCGGAGACGCCGGAGAGTTCTTCCAGGTTGCCGCGGTCGAACTCGCCCTTATTGCCGGTGATGCCGATGGCGGTGCGCTGGGCTCCGGGCAGCGGATGGGCACGGAAACCCAACTGTTCGATATACGCGCAGACCGCCTGGATTTGCTCCGGCGTCGCCTGCGCTTTCATGACAACCAGCATGGCAAGCCCCCAAACCGTCAGTTTACCGTCTGGCAGGGCGAAGGGCAATTGCTTTTCGAAGAGGTTGGGCCCGGGTTGGGCCAGGAGACGGCGAGGTTGAACGCCGAGGGGGCCGAATCACGTTGCAAGCTTCGAGCCTATCCGTACATTGCCTGCTCCGGCAGCGCCGCTCTCCTGAGCGGCTGTACTGGCGGCGCGGACGCCGCCAGAAACCGTGTGTGGGCCTGGAGGCCCACACGACAGCCGACCAGGAGGCCCGCGCTACTGATTTACGGATAATTTCTTAGAAGCTCGATGAGTTGCTCACCGCGTCGCGCACGCCCTTCATGCTGTTGCTGGCCGAGCTGATGGCGCGGTCGACCACCGGAACCTTGTTGGCCAGGTCGTTGGCTTTACCGCTTGCCTTCTGGACCGCCGCGGTGGCTCCGCCCTTCATCCAGTTGGGCGCGCCAGTCGGCAGCCAGTCGGAACGCGTGAAGCGAGCGGAGACGCTGTTGGCCATGCCCGCAAACTGCAGGCGGGCCGTGACCAGGTTGTGCTTCACAAACACGCCGGCATTACTGGTCATGAACTTGAGCTGGGGAGTGAGTTCCGCGACGGTTCTCTGCGATGACAGGCGGGCATCGTTCAAGACCACTTGAAGGAATTCTCCCGCGCCGTTGGGCAGGCCATGCAGATTCACTTGCGGAGCAAGGTCGGTCAATGCCAGGGATGTGGTGCCCAGAAAGGCCACGGCGGCCAGCACGGCACAGAAGGAGATAAACTTGCGAAGTGTATGCATATCGTCGTCCTCACAAGCGTGCGGGCAAGATGAATCAGTCGTCCATCTTGTCGGCGGCAATTGCGCCAGACTTGGCGGAGACGATAGCGGGGGCGACGACCATTCCAATAAACGCTAGAGCAATCAAGAGGTCATGCATAAAGGAATCTCCCGTGGGGCTCACGGAGCCTGTCCACTCTTGGATCATCAGCCCGATTGAAGAGAATTTAAATAACACTAAGAGACCACCTTTGGGCCACTGGTGTTATGCCATTACCACCTTTGTGCTAGGCCGGCGGTCCGCGGGCGGAGCCTGGTGCGCGGTCTGCGAGGCACGCCCCGCTCACTTCTTACGAGTAATTTAAGGAAGCAACTCGGTTTTACCGCGACCGCGCGGATGGGCAGGTGTCCCGTGTCTTTCGCCGCGGCGGGAGAGGCTGACGCGGGGTCCGTCGTTCAGCGTGGCCTCTTCTGGCTGTCCGTCGCGTCACGCTTTTGCGCACGCCATTTCAGCCCCAGCCAGGCCACGTAGCCCAATTGAATGAGCCAGGTAACCACGAATGCGGCGACAGTGAACTGATGATCGAGAATTGCGCGTTCGTCCATTTTTCCCTCGGGTTGGTTGAATTCTGTCGCGGAATCAGGCGTCCAGGGCTTCCTGCGCGTCCTGTGCGTTGAGTTTCTGTTGTTGCCGCTCGACGTGGTAGCGCAGGGCGAGGATAAGAATGCCCCAAGCCAGCCAGGCCGCAACGTTCCAGCCAAAGGCCGCCAGCATGGCCGGGTCCTTGATGCCGGAGTCTTCGCCGCCGCCAAAGACCGGAGCCGGGTGCTGGGTGCGCCACCAACGGTTGGACATATAGACAATGGGCACGTCGAGCGCGCCGAAGATGCCCAATACGGCGGCCAGCGTCTGCATCTGCGGCCCGGCCGCAAAGCGCCGCAGCAGCAGATAGCTGACGTAAATCAGCCACAGCACCAGCGTGGTGGTCAGGCGCGCGTCCCAGGTCCACCAGATGCCCCAGGCTCGCCGTCCCCAGATCGGTCCGGTGATCAGCACCACGGTGCAGAACACCACCCCAACCTCGGCGCCGGCCAGCGCCCAGGCGTCGGCAATTTGCGCCCACTCCGCGCGGCTGCGCCGGTAGGCCAGAAAACCGATGGACCCACACAGCGAGATGGCGAAGAACAGAAACGCCACCATCGCCGAGGGCACGTGGTAGTAGAAGATGCGCTGCACCTCGTGCATGGTCTGCTCCTCGGGAGCGACGTAGATGGCCTGGTAGAAGCCCCAGATCATGAGAGCGACGGTGACGATGGTGTAGATGCCGATAGCGAGTTTCTTCATGGGAGGTCCTGATAGATACTTTTCAGTTTACGACGGGGAGGGAACGTCGGTGTCAGCGGTTGGGTGGATCCACGAACCTGTGCCCCCGCAGGCTTCGCATTCCTCGAAGAGCGGCAGATTCCCGTCCATATCAACCGGGGCCGGCGCATAACCTCGAGACCGGCAAGACCAGCAAAAGCCGTGGCTGCGATAGAAGTCGTCCAGTCCCGACGGCCTGGCTGCATTCTGCTCCTGCTCGCGCCAGTCTTTGATCTCTTGAACGCTAAACAGGGTGCCACAGAGGCCAAAAGGCAAGCCGGCAAAGGGCAGCTTGCAGGCCAATTCCCGCCATGTCTGGCCGCGACGTTTCATTGTCTATCCTTTCAGTGAGCCTCGAAGTGGGAAGTCAGGCGGCTTGTTGCCGGGGTTTCACCTTGTTGATTGTTTTGCTTTTTGCGGCAACCCAGATGTCGTGGCCGCCCTGCAGGCCGATCCAGAACTGGGCGGAGTTGCCGAAGTAGCGGCTCAGCCGCAGGGCGGTGTCGGCGGTGATGCCGCGCTTGCCGCGGACCAGGTCGTTCACGCGGGGAGCGGAGATATGAAGCTCCTTGGCGAGCCGGTACGCGGTCAGGCCAAGCGGCTCCATGAACTCCTCGAGGAGAATCTCGCCGGGATGGATGGAAAAAGCAAACGGGATCTTGTCCATGATTCCCCCTAGTGGTAGTCCACGATCTCAACCTCGAGGGCATTGGGCTCTCGCCACAGAAAGCACAAGCGGTACTGATCATTGATGCGGATGCTTTGCTGACCTTTGCGATCTCCGCTTAGCGCTTCAAGATGGTTTCCGCCGGGTACTGCCAAGTCAGCGAGGCCTGTTGCCCAGTGCAAGGTGGTGAGCTTCCTCAGTGCCACGCGCCGGAGGTTGGCCGGGATACGGCGGCTCTTTCCCGTCTCCCAAAGCAACTCGGTATCGGCGTCTTTGAAGCTCTTGATCACTGGAAATCGTAATGGATTCCGTTATGAACGTCAATCGTTAAATTGCCGCGCCTACTCCGCGTGCAGCACCACGTCGAACAGCAGCAGGCTCACCGTGGTGAAGATGATGTCGTATCCCAGCAGCAGCTTGATCCACAGCGTGGGGTCGCTGTCGCCGGTGAGGATGGAGCCGGTGGCCAGCACCATGGCCAGCAGCGCGGGCATGAAGATGGGAAACAGAATCAGCGGCAGCAGCAGTTCGCGGTTGCGGCTGCGGATGGAAAGCGCGGCGAAGAAGGTTCCGTTGGCCACCAGC
>JARLGE010000255.1 GCA_031296215.1 Occallatibacter sp. | reverse complement strand
TGAAATCATGTCGGCAAAGCAGAGCGGAATAAGGCTGGCAAAGCGCCTGGATGAGGTTGGATTCTCCGACATTGTGCAGATTCGCAACAAGGTGATGGAGCTGCGTGCAGAGGGCGTCGCTGTGCATGCTCTGCACGGAGGTGAGCCGTTCTTCGAGACACCCGCCGACATCAAGTACGCCGCCATTCAGGCGCTGGTGGAAAACCAGACCCACTATGCGCCGTCTTCCGGCGTGTTGAGTTTGCGCAAAGCGCTGGTCGAGAAACTGGCGACAAAGAACGGCATCGACGTCAACGCCGATGAAGTGATCGCCACCGTGGGCGGCTCGCAGGGATTGTATGGCGCTTTTCAAAGCGTCCTCGATGCCGGCGACGACGCACTGGTCTTCTCGCCTTACTGGACGCCGATCGCCGACCTGGTCACTGGAGCCCAGGCGCGGCCATTGCTTGTGCCCACCTCAACAGCGCGGCGCAACGGAATTCGCAACACCCTGGAGCAGTTTTCGACCCCCCAGACGCGGGCCATTTACTACAACACGCCGCAGAATCCCAGCGGCCTGGTCTTCACGCGCGCCGAGGCGGAGGAGGTTGCAGCCTTTGCCATCGAGCGCGATCTGGTCGTGATCGCCGATGAAGCGTACGAAGATCTTGTCTACGATGGCGAACATGTTTCGATCGCCTCACTGCCAGGAATGGCGGAGCGGACGATCACCTGCTTTACCTTCTCCAAGACCTATGCCATGACCGGCTGGCGCGCCGGGTACGCGGTAGCCAAAGAGCCCTTTATGACCGCGCTGCGCAAGATTGTTCTCTACTCCACCAACGGCGTCGCGACGCCGGTGCAGTATGCCATGATCCAGGCGCTCACCACGCCCGAAGCGCGCATCGCGAGTCTGCGCGAGGAGTACCGCAAGCGGCGCGATCTGCTGGTCGCCGGGCTCAATGAAGTGGGCCTGGAGTGTGCGTCGCCGGCCGGCGCATTCTATGCTTTCCCCAACGTGGAGAAGATCCACAAGAACAGCCGCACGGCCGCGCAGATTCTTCTGGAGAAGGCGCACATCGCCACCATTCCCGGCTCGGTCTTCGGCGCGCAGGGCGAGGGCCATTTGCGCTTCGGCTACGCCATCGCACTGAAGGAGATCGAAGACTGCGTGGAGGCGCTGCGCAGGTTTTTGGCGTAGATGGCAATTCTAACTCCGTGCCTCACCGACAGCCCGGCCGGTCTCAACCCGCGAGGCGCGCAGCAGCCGGGCAATCTGTTTCAGGTGGAGCTGCACCGCATACGCGCGCAGGATTTCGGCCTGCGAGAATCCCATGCCGGTGTGGCGAATCTGGTCCATGCGGGCCTCGAGTTGTGCGATGTCCTCTTCCAGGCTCATCCGCGGGGGCTCGACATCGAAGCGCCATGCGTGAATGCGGCCGGCCACGTGGTGAAAGCCGCTGCGAATGTCCGCGGCAAGCTTTCCCAGCGCCGGTTCCAGTTGTTGCGCATAGGCGTCGTTGTGGCTGTCTTTGACTGAGAATTCGAGCGCCACAAGAGCGTCGTAGAGCGAGCGGCCAAACTGCGAGAGCATGCTCAGTCCCTCGCGCCAGCCTGGGCCGCCAGAGGGCTCGTTACGCGCGGCCTCAAGCAGTTGATTGTTGCCGCGCAACATGGCCAGCGCATCCTCGCGCAGTGCGGTGAAGTTCTCGGCGGGCGGCCCGCTGAACCCGTGCAGAATGGCCTCGAAGAATGCGCCCAGCACCAGAAACTCCTGCGCCAGCCCATCGCGCAGGCGCAGCCGCGCTCGGTCGGGGAACACCAGCGTGGTCACGGCCAGGGCCACCACGATGCCCAGCACCACCTCGATCACGCGGTCCAGCGCCAAGCTCCAGCGCGGCCCCGTCTTTTCGACCAGCATCACAATCGTGATGGTTACGCCGGCCAGCCGCGAGCTGCTGCGAAGTCCGAGCAGGCCGCAAACAATCACCGCCGCCAGGACCGCCAGGATGTAATTCCACGGAAGTGTCCCAAATAATGAAAACGAAAAACCCAGCACCGCGCCGATCAGCGTGCCCAGAATACGGTCCCGCGAGGCATTCACCGTCGATCCCACATTCGACTGCAGAACAATGATGGCGCTGATGGAGCCCCAGTAGCCGTCGTGCAGTCCCAAGCGCCGCGCCAGGCCCCAGCACAGCGCCGCAGCCAACGCGGTTTTTGCCGCGTGAATCAGCAACCGCTGCCGCTCCCAGGAAAGAAGGCCCGGCTTTTCCGCCTGCTCCACGCGCAGCTTAATTGCGAGCTGTTGCTGGGACCACGTCTTGCTGGCCTTCATCCGCATATTCGTCTGGCCGTCCTTCATCAAGGCTATCAGCATGCGCCCGAAGCGAGGCTCGCCGGAAATCGCTGTTCCCGTTTAGCATCAAAGTATGGCCCCTGCATGGATCAAACCGGTGAACAGGACATTGCGAGTAGGATATCCCGCGACTTTGGCGGCAGAGCTGCTGCGCGATTTTCCCGCGGAGGTCGAGCTCATTCCGCTGTCCGACGCGCCCGGACCGGAGATTGAAATCGACGTTTGGATTCCCGACCCGTATCCGACCCGCGCCATGCGTACCTGGCCGAAGCTGCGCGGCGTGCGCCTGGTGCTCTCGCTGATGGCGGGCACGGAGTGGATACCCCGCACGGTCGGCCCCCACGTCACCATCTGCAACGCGCGCGGGGCGCACAACATCTCCACCGCGGAGTGGACCTTGGCCTCCATTCTTGCCACGCTCAAGCACTTTCCGTTCTTTCTTGAAGTGCAGCGGTCGGGCCAGTGGAAGCGCCGCTTCGAGGCCAGCGCTCATTACGCAACCATCAGTGGCGACGCCCGCCCGCTCTATCCGC
Source organism: Occallatibacter sp. (assembly GCA_031296215.1). GTDB lineage: Bacteria > Acidobacteriota > Terriglobia > Terriglobales > Acidobacteriaceae > Telmatobacter. Next base: position 11,610 of record JARLGE010000255.1, on the reverse strand, counting down.
CCGTCATGCTGGAAGAGCTAACCGAAAAGAAGGTGCTGCTGGTCGGGTACGGATCCATTGGCAAGGAGATCGAGCGCATGCTGGCGCCGTTCCATGTCGATCTGCTGCGTGTAGCCCGCAGCGCGCGCACCGAGCCCAAGGTCCATCCCGTCAGCGAACTCGACAGCCTGTTGCCCAAGGCGCAGGTGGTTATCTTGATTCTGCCAGCCACGCCTGAGTCGAACAAGCTGATCGGCGCACGCCAGCTTGCCCTCATGCCGCAGGGTGCGCTGCTGGTCAACGCTGCCCGGGGTCCCATTGTGGATACGGACGCGCTGGTAGAGGCGCTCAATGCAGGCCGCATTCGCGCGGCCCTCGACGTGACCGATCCCGAACCTCTTCCCGAAGGTCATCCTCTTTGGAGTTGCCCCAACCTGCTCATCACGCCCCACGTCGGCGGGTCGAGCCCGCAGTTTGCTCCGCGGGCTCTCGGCATCGCCGCCGATGAACTGCGCCGCTATCTCGCCGGCGAGCCGTTGCAAAACGTGGTTCAGGCCGCGGTTTAGCTTGAGGCAGTGGTCGCCACGGCCAAAGACTCTGAAGCCTGGGAAAGCGCCCGCTTCCAGTTCTTCAACCCCAATATGGCCAGAGCGACGAAGCCTGCATACAGGGCAGCGGTTGTCCACATCCCCTTGTATAGGTACTCGCCGACATAGACCGTGTCCACCACAATCCAGAGCCACCAATTGGCCGTGTGTTTCCGCGCCTCCCACCAACTGGCCACAAGGCTGAACACCGCCAGTGTCGCATCTAGGTGCGGAAGTGCCGCGCCGATCCGCGTCATCCACCACCCCACCACTATGCTGCCGAGCGCGCCAACGAGCAGGCCGGCGAGCCAGTCCTTCAGATGCATGGGAACCACGCGCACTTCGCCATCCACGCGCGCGCCCCGAGCCCAATTCCACCAACTGTAAAGCGTAAAGCCAATAAAGAATATCTGTAGATAAGCATCCGATTTCAGATTTTCCTGATGAAAAACTATCAGGTAAAGCACATCAGAGATCAACACAACCGGCCAGCAGATAAGAGTGCGGCGCGTGGTTAGCCAAATGCCCACAAGAGTAATGACAGCGGCCACATTCTCTAGCCAGTTCGTCGACAAATAATTTGCAATCGTCGTCCAGCTCATTGTTCCTCAGCTCTCCCTTTTGTCTCGGCACAGCTGCGAATCGCATCCAACAATTTCTCCCCGTCCTGCTCGCGAAACCACCGCGCATGCCCTACAAGCCAGCCGTCGTAGGCCATTGCCGCGCGCTCCTCCGAGTGCAGCACGTCCACAAAGTAATCCGCCTCCGACAGCGCAAACTCCGCGTGGCACAACGCCAGCATGGGGGCCAGCGCCGCCGCATCCTCGTCGCTCAGCGAACGCACCGATTCATAGCCCTCCAGCAAAGCGTGGAGATGATCGAAGTGCACGGGCGCGCTCTCAGGGCGTGCCGGGTCCGCGACCAGCACAAGCCACTCCACGATGTTGCGTTCGATGGCGTGGGCCAGGTCGTGCACAGCATTGGTCCGATCGCAAAGGCCGAAGTCGATGACGGCCGCCGCCTGCGCATCGGCCCCGGCATCCGTCCAAAGCAGATTCGATGCGTGCAGATCGTTGTGCGTCCACAGCGGTTGCAGCGCGGGCAACAGCGGCCGCAGCTCCGCATAAAAAGGCGCCAGAAGTTCGAGCGCCTCTTCCGCGTATGCGCGCACAGCCGCATGCTCAGCCAACGCGGGCCGGGCAGCCAGGTAGCGCCTCAACTCAGCTTCTGGATTCTCCGCCGCGAAGATCGTGAAGCTCGCCACCAGTGGCCGCGGCTTGCGCCGCGTCGCGGCAAATCCCTCGGCTGCTTTATGCAAACGCGCCAGCGCCCGACCCGCGGAGTGGGCATGGGCTGCTGTGCGAAACGGCGTCCACGAAAGTGCATCTCCATAGAGATCCACGCCTGCGGACGCTTCGTGCACCTCGTACGTCCAATCGCCGTCCTCGATTACAGTCTCGCCGAAAGCGTTTGCGAGCACGCGCGGCACTGCCGCTCCGTGCATCAGCAGGTAATGCAGGAAGCGATGTTCCTCCAGCAATCCCTCCCGATCGCGAATGGTTCGATGCTGCCGTTTGATGAATACCCTTCCAGTTTGAGTCGCGACCAGGCTGGCTGCGGAGAATGGGCGCGGACTCGAGTTCAGTATCTTGTGGGGCTCACCACACGCGGGAAACTGGCTCAACAGCGCGCTCACTTCCTCAAGCTTCAGTGGAGCCCAGTCGGGCTCCACCAGCGAGCCGTCCAGTCCGTGTGCCTTTACCGCTGCGCTCATTTCACAAGCATCCTTCTTCAACCGCAGATAAGTCCCCAACGGAAAGCTAAAAAGTGTAATGCGCCGAAAGCCGCACCGTCGTTGGCGCGCCCAAGTGGATGAAGGTGTCGCCGTAGCTGGCGCCGGTGTCTTTCCAATAGCGTTTGTCGGTGATGTTATCCGCATACAGCCGCAGCGTCACGTGCCCCTGCTCGCCGCCCGGCGTGTAGCGCGCTCCCAGGTTGAACAGGTTGTAGCCGGGCACGCTCACCCTGTCGTCCCTGGTGGCTTCCTTGCGACCCGTATAGCTCCAGCCGGGCATCAGGTGCAGGCCATGGGCGTGCGGCACGGCAAGGTCAGCAAAGGCGGCCGTGCGCACACGCGGGACATTGAGCACCTGCTTGTTGTCGTAGGAGGGCGTTCCGGTGTGGTTGGACATAGCGCGAATGCCCGCCGCCGAGGCCGTCAGCCGCAGCCAGTTGGTTGCCTTGCCCTCCGCGTTGAACTCGATGCCTTCGTGCGTCTCGCGGCCCTCGGAGACGAAGCAAAAAGGAGCGTCGTCCGAGGTGGTTGAAGTTGGGTAGCAAGGGATGTCCGAACCCAGGTTTTCCGGATAGAAGAACGGCGCGCGCATATGAAAAATCGCCGTACTCAGCAGAATGCGTTGGCCCGGCTCATACTTGGCGCCAACTTCAGCCTGGCGAGAGAGGAACGAATCCAAGAATACGCTTCCGTTAGCCGTCCAAAACGGCGCTTGCAACCCGAGCGACAGTATGACGCCGTAGTTTCCGTAGAAAGTCAGGCTGTTGATCGGATTGAAGGTGACCGCGTATTGCGGCAGCCAGACGGTCTTGTCCGTCAGTTTCGGCAAACAGTTGATCGGAGTCTCAAAGACATTGTTCGAATCGAGGGTGAAGTTTGCGCAAGTTGCATAGGGCGAATAGTTATGATCGCGCAGAGAATCTTCCCGTCCGCCGATGAGTAGTTGAATGTGGCCAGGAATATGAATCCGGTCCTGCATCACCGCTGAAGTTTGATGATTGTCTTCATAGAGCCTGCGCGGTCCGGCAGATTGAAGCGGAAACTCCCAGGAATCGGCAGCGCCCGGTGGATCAACAGCCATAGGCTGGTAGAGGTTCTCTGAACCAATGTCGAAGTATACCGCGCCATCCGCGATCGTGGGCGTAGACGGGGTTGCTTGCGTGAAGAATCCGGGCAACTGCGCGCTGCGCAGAAATAGCTCGACGCCGCCGGTAACATCCTGCATGATGGCTCCGGTTTTTATATGGCCGCTGATCAGCGCCTCGGCCTGCGCGTCGATACGCAGTTCGCCGGGATCGCGATAGTCATAGATGTCGTACGTTCCGTCGGGAGCAAAGAGCCAGGGCGGTGAGGAAGTGCCGGGGACACACTCGGGCTCGTTGTAGCATCCATAGGCATAAATCACGTTGTCGTCGATGAGCGAGTGGCTGTAGCTGGCAGCGGCGAAGGCCTTCCATCCGCGGGGCAGATCGTAGTCCAGGCGCGCGCCGGCGTTCAAGGTATCGAAGGTGTTGGGCTTGGACCAGGCCTGCTCGCCGAGCATCGTCGAAGGATAGATTTGATCGATATTCGGAGGGGAGGGATTATCGAGGGGAGTCTGCCCGCCCAACAACTGGTAGCCGCACACCGAGCGCTCCACCTTGTGCTGGTACTCGAAATCGCCTTTCAAGATGGCCTTCGGACTGAGCTTCCAATCGGCCGCGCCAGCGCCAACCGCGCGCCAACCGTTGGCGTCGTTCACATAGCTCTGGATGCTTTCGCCAGCCAGGTTGACGCGCACGCCCAGCTGCTTCTGCCTTCCGAAAAGTGACCCAAGATCGATCGCGCCATACGCTGTTCCGCGGTGATCGGTGGCAAGGTCGATGGCTTTGATCGCCGCCGGGCGTTTGGTGACGTAGTCGATCAGGCCTCCGGCCGACGCCACGCCGCTCTCCACGCCGGCAATTCCCTTGAGAAACTCGACGCGCTCCTTGTTCTCCAGCGGCACATCCTGCTCGCCGGCAACGGTCATGCCGTTGATTGCGAGACCGGTGGCCAGATCGATGGAAAAGCCGCGAATCTCGTAGTCGCCGTAGTAGCCAACGGGCGCATAGTCTTCTCCAATCGACGCATCGTTCTTCACTACGTCGCTGAGCAGACGCGCCGCCTGGTCGCTGAGCAGATCGCGCGTCACCACCATGGCGGAAAGCGGAGTCTCCTTCAGCGTCGCGCCTTCCAGAGTGCCCACCGACACAGCGTCCGGCAGGTAGTCGTCCCTCAGCTCGCCGTGCACAACAACCGTAGTTGTGACTTTCTGCACCTGCTGCCCGGCTGGCTTTGCCGCACTCGCCGCTTGATCCGATGCGCCGGTCCCGGCCGGGCTCTGCGCGTATCCGCACACTGCTGCGCCCAGGCAGCAAGCCAGGGTGAGCATTTTCACCAGAGCGCCGCGTCTTGCCGCAGGAGCGCGCGCACCGCCCCGGAGCGACGTGGGGCGTTGGTCTCTGTGCGAGGGACCGGCTGCGGCCAACAGTTGTTTTGGATCGGGTGGCGAAGCCGACGTCGCAAATTCCAGCATGGTGTCCCCTTGGTTCCAAACGCTTGAAACAGGAGAACTCCCGCTGAGAATCGAGGAAGAAGGCCGAGAGGCCAGGGAAACTTCCCACGCCGGTATTATCCGGATCGGGTTCTAGGGTATTTCTCAGCCCCACACGGTGGAGCACCCCTGTTTCAATAGCCTGATTGAAACACTCCGCGACGGGTTTTGCAAATGGTCTGGTTCGCCGCATCAGCGCCAGAGCGATTCGACGAGAGCGCGGTAGGCGCCGAGCTGCGGCACCTTGAGCCCCTGCACCTTGGCCGCGTCGTCTGCGCGGCGCACCGAGAGGGCCTCGCGCGCATGGGGAAGCGCGAGAAATGCCTCCGCCTCCGCTGCGCTCATCGGCCCCCCCTGCAAGGCCAGGCTCTCTTGCGACGCCGGCGACAGCGCGGCTCTGTAATCCGGCTCCGCGAAGCAGAGGTACCGCTTGGCAGCCACGTGCAGGCGGATCGGATCGAGAACGGCAGCGGGCAGATGCTCGCCGAGAGCCGCAACCGCGAGCTCTTCATGCCGCGTGTCCAGCCCGCGCGTGGCCGCATCCTCGCCCTCCCGGTGCAGCAGGTGGCCCAGGTCGTGCAGCAGCGCAGCCGCGATCAGCGCGCTGGAGCTTTCGCCGCACTCGACAAACCAGGCCGCTTGCAGCGAGTGTTCGAGCACGCTGACCGGCTCGCCGAAGTAGGCCGTGCCACCTCCACCCGCGAGCAGAGCGAAGACTTCATCCACCGAAGAGAGAGGCCGCATGCGGTTCATGCCTCCAATGCACCAGGCTTGTGAAAGCGTTGATGGATCACCAGGACCAGGGCCACGGCCGCGCTGAAAAGCCCCACGCCGGCCAAGCAGAGAAAGGCATTCTTCCATCCGAAGGCGACAGTGATGCGGGCCACGGTGTCTCCGGAGAGATAACCGGCCAGATAGCCCACGCCGTCGATGATCCCCGCCGCGGACGCGCTGCCGCGCTTGCCGCCGAAGTCCAGCGAGATGGCGCCGGAGAGATAAGCATAGGGACCGAGAAGAAGGAAGCCCGTGAGCGCGACCAGCGCGACGGGAACCCAGGGATTGGCCGTCGAGGGCGTGCCGGAGAGAACCAGCAGGCAGACGGAAACCAGCGCCAGCCCGGCGAACAGAACCTGGTTGCGGCCATAGACGCCGAGCCGGTCGCTGAGGATGCCGGAAGCCACTACGGACAGTCCGCCAAACAAGGGAAAGAGCGCGGAGCGGCTCGCTGCCTGGCTGCCGGTCAGGCCGACAAATTGGACAAAGTAAGTCGGGGTCCAGAAATTGAAGGTCTCGCGCAGCAAGGTTGTGCCCAGCGAAAGCAGGCATACCAGCCAGAAGGGGAAGCTGCCGAGCAGAGGGCGAAGAATGGCCATCAGGCTCAACTGCTTCTCGCCGGCGTTCTCCTCTTCGGCGGCATAGACGTTGATGGGGTTGGCCTCGGGTGCGGGCAGGCCGCGCTCTTCCGGAGTCTCGCGGAGAAACAACCAGTTGACCAGAAACAGGATGCCCAGGGCGGCGGCTCCAACCACGAAGATGCCGCGCCAGCCCATGCCCGCGTCGAGCAGCAGCGACATGATGTAGCGGCAGGCCGCGTCGCCGAACAGGTAGCTCAGACAGAGGATGCCCATCGCCGTGCCATAGCTGGAGTAAGAAAACCAGCGCGAAGCGACCTTGACCAGGCCCGCCCAGCCGGCGGACTGAAAGAGCCGGTTGCCCAGCCAGGCCAGGGTAAAAAGCGGCAGGCCGCCGGATGCGGCAAAGATGAGCGTGAACACGATGGCGCCGCCCATGCCGCCCAGGAAGTTCCTCCTGCCGCCGAACAGATCGGCCATCGACCCGGAAAGAAACTTGCCCACGGCATAAGCCAGAACGCTGGCCGAGACCATGGTGCCGAGACGGATCTTCGCCATGTCGGCGGGGATGCCGTGACGGCCCAGATCCTGAATGAGAAGCGGCATCACCACCGAGAGGTCGGAGCGGCAGAAATAGTAGCCCGTGTAGCCCACGCATAGCAGCACAATTGTGGCCAGGTGCCAGCCCTTGAACTCGCGCCTGCGCGCATTTCGCTCAAGTGTCGCAAGTCTGTTCGCTGCTGTTTTTCCCGTCTGCACATCGGCAGACTATCATGGAGAGACCGCAAGGCAGATCCACTCCGGCGCGGCGAATCAGGCCGCGAGCGCCCGTGAGCGCGCGGCGCTAAAGTTTTTTTGCAAAAATGCCTCGTTGAACGCCGCCGCAGGCGCTACATTTGAGATGAAAACAATCCAAGGGCGAAGAAACAGCGTCTCTCACGTCAATTTCTCTTGAAAGGCTTCCTGATGCGTGGTTGCTCTTCCCCGGTCCTTCATCGCCGCCGTGTGGGTCCGCTGCTGCTTGTGGTTTGTTGCCTGCTTGCATTTGCCGGCGGCAGGCTGCCGGCGCAATCCACTTTCGGTGAAATCCTGGGCACGGTGCACGACTCCAGCGGCGCCGTTGTGCAGGGAGCGCAGGTGACACTGGCCAACACCGGCACCAGCGCCACGCGCACCGCCGTGACCGATGCCAACGGCAGCTACGCTTTCAAGAACATCGACGTGGGCATCTACACGCTCACCCTGTCGGCGCCGGGCTTCGAGAAGGAGTCGCTTCCCGCCATCGCGCTCACCGCCCGTGAAACTCGCCGCCTGGATGCAACGCTGAAGCCTGGGGCCGAGACCCAGACCGTCGTGGTTATCGAAGACGCGGCGCCCGTGATTACCACCGACGTCTCCAACTTGGCTGAGACCAAAATCGGCGACGAGCTGGTCGAGCTTCCCGTGGCCATCTACTCCCGCTCCACCGGCTCCACCAGTCCCATCTCCACACTCACCACCGAAGCCGGCGTGCAGACCGACGACAGCGGCGAACTGGCCGTGGACGGCACCACCGCCGCGCTGCTCTCGGTCACCATCGACGGCATCTCGTCTGTCGGAGTGGAATACTCCGGCCCGGTCAACGAGATGTTCCCGTCCTTCAACTCGATCGAGGAGATTCGCGTATCGGAGTCAAACAACGGCGCGGAGTTCGGCGGGGTGGCCGACATCACCACCGTCTCCAAGGCCGGCACCAATCACTACCATGGCGGTACCTTCGAGAACCACGAGAACACTGTTCTCAACTCCAACAACACCTTTGCACTCTCCAAGCCGAAGATCATCATGAACGACTTCGGCGGGACGCTGGGCGGCCCGGTCAGGATTCCGCATCTGTTCAACGGCAGCGACAGTACCTTCTTCTTCATCAGCTTCGAAGGCCTGCGCCTGCCGCGCGAGACGCCCATCGTGCTCAGTGTGCCCTCCGTGGACATGCGCAACGGAAACCTTTCCAGCTATCTCGCCGGGCAGGGCGTGAGCGCAATCTACGAGCCGGACGGCGTCACCCCCATCGATCCCGCCAACGTCCCCGTCAGCCAGATCTCCGCGAATCTGCTCCAGGTGCTGATGCCTACGCCCAACCTGGGCAGCGCGGACTCCTACGCCAACAACTACCAGATCAACTTTCCCTCGCCCATCTCGTCGAATCAAGGGGACGTTCGCCTGGACCACACGCTCTCTTCGCGCCAATCCATCTTTGCCCGCTTCTCCTACAAGAATCGCCAGGTCACCACGGCGCCCTCGGCCGCCTGCACCTTTACCTATTGCGCCGAGGCCGGCAGCCCGCTGCAGGGAGCCTACAACACGCCGGAGATAGACGAGGGGCTCACTTTTGCGCACAACTACATCTTCACCACCAGGCTGCTCAACGAATTTCGCGGCGGCTACAACGCGCAGCACACTTCGGAGACACAGAGCTATTCGACCTCGGCAATCCTCAGCCAGACGGGCACCACCGTTCTCCAGCCCGATCTCGCCTGGTCCGAGGCGCCGCAGGTGCTCATCAACGGCTTCATGTCCACGGGCGCGGGCAACCCCGGCGTGCAGCGCGGCCAGATCATTCAGGCGCTCGACAACCTGAGCTGGTCCACGGGAAAGCACTCCTTCAAGTTCGGCGCCGACTTCAAGCGGATCTCCGACCACGACGACAACGTCTTCGGCAACTACCGCTCCGGTTGGTATGTCTTCGACGGATCGTCGAACGTGGGCGCCGGCATCGGCGACCCTTACACCGCCTTCCTGCTCGGCGATCCGGACTACACGGAATTCAGTTCCACCAACAACCCCACCATGAACGGTCTGGGTTATTCCTACGCATTCTTTGGCCAGGACGACTGGAAGATTACGCCGCGCCTCACGCTGAACCTGGGCCTGCGCTACGAGCTGCACCCCCCGATCAAGGAGACGCACTCGAATACGGCCACCTTCCTGCCGACCTACAACGGCCCAGGAACCGTCTCGGGCTCAACCGCTGCCGGCGCCGTCGTCGTCTCCAACACCCAGGCGCAGTCGCAGGCGTCTTCCGCGCTGTTGGCCGCCATTTCGCCAACACCCGTCCTTACCGCCGCACAGGCCGGCATTCCGGAAGGGCTGCGAACCACCGACCACACCGATTGGGGGCCTCGGCTGGGCTTTGCGTGGCAGCCGTACGGCAGCGGCAAGACAGTGCTGCGCGGCGGCTGGGGACGTTTCGTCGAATCTCCGCTGGGATTTGCGCTGGTCTCCGGCTGGGCCGTTCACTCCAGCTACGTGGCCACCTACAACCAGCCCACCTACGGAACTGCGCCGCTGCTCTCCTTCGCCGCCCCCATCTACAGCGCCAGCGCCGGAAGCGCGACTGGAACCGCCGGATTCTACTATGCTTTCCCCATCCACTATCACGACCCCAACGTGCAGCAGTGGAATCTGACTCTGGAGCAGGACTTCGGCCACTCCATCGGCGCGCGCTTCTCGTACACCGCCAGCCACGGGCAGAATCTGGAGGCGATGGTCGATCTCAACCAGGTTCCGGCCAACCCCTGGGGCTACTTCAACACTCAGCCCGGTTCCGCATCCACAGCCGCCTGTGTCACCGACGGCGGAACCTTCGTCAACGACCACCGCCCCTATCCCTGCTGGAGCGTGATCCAAAGCGTTGGCAACCTGGCGGAGAGCAATTATTCGAGCGGCGCCGTCGAGGTCTCGCGCCACAGCGGCAAGTCGCTCACCTTCGACTTGAGCTACACCTTCACGCGCGATCTCTCCGACGCCGGCGGCGCCACGCCCAACGCCTTCGGCGTGGCCGGCGGCAGTTTTCTCACCGACCGCTTCCATCCCCGCCTCGACTACGGCAACGTCATCTACGACCGCAGGCATCGCTTCCTGGTGACCTGGCTCTACGATCTGCCCTTCGGCAAAGGCCAGCGCTGGCTCAACTCCGGGAGCGCGCTCAACCGCATCGCCGGCGACTGGCAGTTGGGCGGCGTGACGATCTTTGAGAGCGGCCCGTTTCTCACGCCCTACCAGCAGAGCGTCGATCCGGCCAACACCAACATCCTCACCACCGTCGGCCAGGCGCGGCCCGACCAGTTGCGCAACGTCCCGGTCTACGCGCCGCAGCGCACAACGTCGCAGTGGTTCAACCCCAACGCCTTCCCCTATCTCAACCTGCAAACCGCAGCCGGCAACGGCATCGGCCGCTTCGGCAACGCGCCTGTGGGCGGCGTGGTTGGCCCCGGCACGCAAAACTACTCGCTCTCGCTGATGAAAAACCTTGCCATCACAGAGAAGAGCAAATTCCAGTTCGGCCTGGAAGCCGCAAACCTCTTCAACCACCGCAACTACGAGCCGCCCAACATGCAGGTCGACTCGGCCGGCTTCGGCTCCATCACCGCCCTGCAAACAGCCGAAGGCGCGGGGCCGCGGAGTTTGGAGCTTTCCGGGCGGATTACGTTCTGAGCTGCAGTTGCAACAGCCATTTCTCCTCATGAACAAGGCAGGTTGAGTGCTGCGGCCCAAGGTCCCAAACGCGGGACCTGGGCACCCGTTAGACTGTTTTGTCGGAACCTCTTGTGAACCACTTGACTCAGGAGTATTCTGGCCAAACATCCGCACCGATTGGGAAAGGCCTTTGTTATGAAGCGTGGGTTAGCGCTCACTTTGCTCGCCTCCAGTTTGCTTTTCGTGTGCGCCTTCGGGCAGAAGAGCAACCCGCGTTTGGAAGCGGTCAAGAAATACATTCTCGAAGAGGACTACCCAGAGGTTTTCGGGACTGATCATTACAAAACACGCATTGAAGGCGTCCTCGATGTTGACATCGATAACGACGGCTCAAGGGAGATCGTCGTTCTGTATTTTCCACACTACCGGCAGTCGGCTCCCATAGTGATCTACAAGATCAGTTCAGACCTGAAGATGACAAGGGTGGCGGAAGGACTTGCGCCCGGCCCGCTGCAGAATGTGTCCGGCGATTACCTTGATGCGCACACTTTGGGGATGGGGGTAGACTTCGAGGCCCCAACAGAAAAAATCACGCCGGAACAACTTATGCAAATAATGACAAAAAATGGCATGAATGGATTCGTGATTTACGATACGTTCTATCACAGTGACAGTCGCACAGGTACGCCATCGATCATTGATATGCGCGGCGTAAAATTGCCAACGAAGAAGCACGATTGCGAATCATTTGAGTTCTCGAGGGTGAAACAAATTGCAGCAGGCCATCTTCGTGAAGATCTTGCACAAAACTACCTCGCCGCTTGGGTTGGTGACGAAATTTACGTGTATTTGATTCGCGGTGTC
>JARLGE010000254.1 GCA_031296215.1 Occallatibacter sp. | reverse complement strand
TGAAGATACAGCTCGATTCCTCCCGCGGACCACTCATGCACTGAGGTCCAGCCGTTGGCGAGGAAGGCCGGCTTGATCACTGCCCAAATCGCATCCTGCGTCATGGCGCCTGTAACAATGACGGGCAACTCCCAATGCTTTCCGCGCACCACCTTGCCCACCCCGCCCATTCCCCGATTCCCCTGCGGGATCTGCAATTCGGTCCAGGGTTCGTAGGTGATCCGGTAGGGCTTGCCAACCTTGTAAAGGAAGGCGAGCTCGGCGGGCAGCGGAGGCTCCTGCGCAAGGCAGGGAAGCGCAAGGACGGTAAGCAGGAAGGCTGGCAACAGGCGGTTGAGCAAGACCTGTCGCAGGGTCGAAAACGTACAAAGAGGCATGCGTTCCCTCACAGTTTCCGAAGAGTAACACAGGAGTCGATGAGTTGGTCGCTGCCAACCACGGTGCGTCTCGTCGATCTCCGCGGGTGACGTCAACGCGTGGCTGATCCGGCGGCGCTGGGATACGATGTTTCTGCGTACAGGGAGGCATCATGAAACGGCGTCAGTTTCTTTCAGGATCGGTGGCGGCTTCGGCCCTTGCGGCTGCGGGGCCTTTCTCGGCAACCGCGCAGGCGGGGAATGGGAGTGCGGCCGGGGGGCGCGAGTTTTACCAGATGCGGCGTTACGGTTTGCAATCGGGGCCGCAGACCAAGCTGACGGGGGACTACTTTTCGAATGCGCTGATTCCGGCGCTGGGGCGCATGGGGATGGGTCCGGTGGGCGCGTTCCAGGTGACGATTGGGCCGGAGACGCCGGTTTACTACATGCTGATTCCGGGCTCGTCCGTCGAGGCTCTCGTCGAGCTCGACCTGCGTCTGGCTGAGGACGCGGTTTTCATGAAAGCCGCAGAGCCGTTCTGGGGCGCGACGGCGGCCGCGCCCGCGTTTGAGCGAGTGGAGAGCGCGCTGCTGGCGGCGTTCGCGGGGTGGCCGCGGGTGACGCCGCCGGCGGCAGCGGCAACCAAGGGCAAGCGCATCTTTCAACTGCGCACGTATGAGAGCCCCAGCAACGGGGACCACGTGCGCAAGGTGGAGATGTTCCACTCCGGCGAGTTCGAGATTTTCCTCAAGGCAGGGTTTCATCCGGTGTTCTTCGGCGATGCGCTGATCGGCTCGCGGATGCCGAACCTGACCTACATGCTGAGCTTTGCCGACCAGGCGGAGCTGGACGCGAAGTGGGACCTTTTCCGCAACGATCCCGACTGGAAGAAGCTCTCGACCAGCCCGCGGTTCGCCTCGGATCAACTGGTGACCAATATTACGAACCTGATTCTGAGCCCACTGGGTTGCTCGGAGATCTGAAGGGCGGCGAGTCGGCCAGCCTTCAGGCCGGCGAGTCATCGCCGGCCCGCGCGATGAGCGCAGTTGGCCTCCGGCTCTTGCCGCGATAGGGCTGGGGTAAGGGGTCGATTCCCAGCGTTAACGCGCTGACAGAAAGTTCACGAAAGACTCCCATTGACAGTTATACCTAATAGGCATATACCTACTAGATATATGGCGAAACGTTCAAGTTCGGGCATGGAAGTGCTTCTCGGCCTGCTGACCATCGCGCCCATGTCGGGCTACGACCTGGGGCTCACTATCAGGGCATCGGTCGGCCACATCTGGAACGAGAGCTACGGGCAGATCTATCCCAACCTGAAGAAACTGGCCGCCGACGGAAGTGTGACCGCGAAGACGGAGCGGCAGAAGGGGAAGCCGGACCGGACCATCTATTCCATCACGAAAAAGGGGCGCGAGCGGCTGGCAAAGTGGCTGGCTGTGCCGCCGCAGCCTGAGATTCCGCGCAACGAATTGCTGCTGAAGCTTTTCTTTGGGACGCAGGTTCCGGCGGACGTTCTGATTGGCTATGTGGAAAGCATGGTGGAAGGCGAGGGCGCTGTGCTCCGCGAGTTGACGCGGATTGAGCATGAGGATATCGCCCAGAACCAGCACTATCCCGGTGCGCCCTACTGGAAGATGGCGGCGCGGTTTGGACAGTTGGAGTTGAAGGCGCACTTGCGCTGGGCGGAAGAGACGTTGGCGGAATTGCGCACGATAGCCGGCAAACAGCGGAGCGATGCGGAGACCCGCAAGGAGAAGAAACATGCAGGTAAATGAGGGAGTGGCAGCAACAAACCAGGAAGGACGCCAAAGTCCGCAACAGATCGCCTCCTGGGCGAGCCTCGCCGGCTTCCTTCTGATTGGCGCCGGCGTGGTTGTCCTGGGTTTTCTTGCGCAGCACGCACCCAGCGGGGGCGGGGGCGCAGCAACCGGCGGACAACTTGCCAGCCATGGGAAGGCGATCCAAATCTACGTGACCGTGGGCCTGATGGATTGGGCTCTGCTCTACTACTGCTGGGCCGCTGTGCATCACCGTGGCGGCAATCTGCGAACGTTGTCGGGTGGCCGCTGGAGCTCGTGGAAGGACCTCGGCGTGGATGTTGCGATTGCGCTGCCTTTCTGGGTGTTGTGGGAAGCGACGGCCTACGGCGCTCACTGGCTGCTGTCACTCAGTTCCATTGGCTCGGGCACCGCCAGAACCGTCGACAGCCTCTTGCCGCAGAGCCCGCTTGAGGTCCTGGTCTGGATTGGAGTTTCGATTACGGCGGGAATCTGCGAGGAGATGGCGTTTCGCGGATTCCTGCAGCGCCAGCTTCATGCGCTGAGCGGGAGCATTGTGGTAGCCGTGCTGGGCCAGGGCCTGGTGTTTGGCCTGTTTCATGCCTACCAGGGCTGGAGAAATGTCGCCGTGATCAGCGTGCTTGGCGCACTCTACGGCGCTCTCGCCGCATGGCGCGGGAATCTGCGCGCGAACATCCTGACCCACGCCTGGGGCGACGTATGGGAGGGCTGGCTGAAGTTCGTGATTTGGAGATAGGGGGCCGGCCAGTCGACAGGCCGGGTTGGCGGCGAGACCGGTATCTTGGCTCGTGCGGATCCTGCCCGCCGTTTGCCCGCAGCACTATAATCGGCGCATGTCGTTTCTCGGCGATCCACGGCGGCGATCGGTGGCCCTGCTGGCGGGCGGGGTGCTGCTGGTTCTTGCCGTGTTTGTGACGCTCAACGCATTCAACGAACCCAGTCTTCGCTTTCTCAATCCTGAGACCTCAGGGGAGACGCTGGTCTTTACCGGCGTCACGGTGGTGGTGTTCCTGCTGCTGCTGGTGCTGCTGATGCTGCTGCTGAGGAACATCCTCAAGCTGTATGTGGGGCAGACCAGCAGTGCGCTGGGGGCACGGCTGAGGACGCGCATGGTGCTGGGCGCGGCGCTGATTGCGCTGCTGCCCGCGGTGTTCATGTTCCTGTTCAGCTTTACGCTGATGAATCGTTCCATCGACCGGTGGTTCTCGCAGCCCACGTCGGACCTGCGCGAGGACTCGACGCGGGTGGTGCTGGAACTGGCGCAATACGTGACCAGCAATGCGCGGGGAGAGGCGGAGTCCATTGCGAACTCGGGCGCGATGGACCGCGATCCGCCGGCACTGCAGGATGTGCTTGCTTCGCACCGCGTGACGCTGGACGGCGGGTTTGTCATCGTCTACGGCAAGGACCTGAGTGTGCTGGCCAGATTTGAGGCTCCGCCTGAGTCGAGCCCGGCGACACTGGTTCCCTGGCTGGAGGAAGGCGAGCGGGGAACGGCCATTCCCCTGAAGGGGCCGCTCCCGGCCAGCCTGCTGACCTCGGCTCAGCGCAACGATGAGCCGGTGATCAAGGTGGCGGGCCAGGAATACGCGCTGGGCGTAGCGACTTCCGCCTCCGGCAAAGTGGTGGTGACGGGGCTTCCCATGCCGCGCGGGCTGAGCCAGACCACGGCGCGCATCCGCGAGGGAGCCGCCGCTTACTGGGAGCTTTTCCGCACGCGCAATCGCATCCGCACTACCTTCTTCCTGCTGCTGCTGCTCATTACTGTGTTTGTGTTTTTCTCCAGCGTATGGCTGGCCTTATTTCTATCCAAGCAGATTACGCGGCCGGTAGAGGCGCTGGGCAACGCCATGGACGAAATTGCGGACGGCAAGTACGACCATCGCGTGGCGGTGCTGGCTGGCGGCGAGATGGGCGACCTGGTGCGCGCCTTCAACCACATGGCGGCGGACCTGGAGACGAGCCGGTCTCTGGCGGAGAGCTCTTCAGCGCAACTGACGGCGGCCAACCAGGCCATCGAGGAGCGGCGGCGGGAACTCGAGACCATCGTGGAGACCATTCCCAGCGGGGTGGTCACACTGGATGGATCGGGCGCGGTGCTGCAATCGAATCGCGCCTTTGCGGGATTGATGGGCCGTCGCCAGGACGTGAGCCTGGCCGGGGAGCGGATTGAAACGCTTCTTCCGGCCGAGTGCTGGGACGATCTTGCCGGGGTGATCCGACGCGGCCAGCGGATGGGCGCGGCGTCGATCGAGATAGAGCTGCAGGCGCGCGGGCGCACCATTCACCTGGGCGTGACCAGCGCGCGGCTGGAGCTGGCGCACGGGCAGCCGGGCACGGTGCTGGTGGTGGAAGACATGACCGAGCTGCTGAGGGCGCAGCGCCAGTTGGCGTGGAAGGAAGTGGCGCAGCGGGTGGCGCACGAGATCAAGAATCCGCTGACGCCGATTGCGCTTTCAGCCGAGCGCATTGGCCGCCACCTGGAGCAGGGGCGGCCGGAGTCGTCGCAGGTGATTCGCAAATGCAGCGAGGTGATTCTGGGCTGCGTGGGCACGCTGCGCACCCTGGTGGACCAGTTTTCCGCGTTGGCGCAGTTTCCCGCGCCGCAGCCGCGCATTTGCGATTTGAACCGCGTGTCGGAGGAGGCGCTGGCGATGTTTGCCGGCCGCCTGGAGGGGATCACGGTGAATTGGGATTTGGAGCCGGGACTGCCCGCGGTGCTGGCCGATCCGGAGGGCATTCGCCGCGCGCTGGCCAACCTGATCGACAACGCCGCCGAGGCCATGCAGGGCAGCCTGCTGCGGGTGCTGGGAATTCACAGCTCTCTCAGCGAGGATGGCGGGTCGGTCGAGGTGGCCATCTCCGACACCGGCCACGGGCTCACCGACGACATTCGCGAACGGCTCTTCCTGCCCTTCTATTCCACCAAAAGCCGGGGCACGGGATTGGGGCTGTCGATCGCGGCCAAGATTGTGCAGGAGCACGGCGGCAGCCTGCGCGCCGAGTCCAACAGCCCCAAGGGGGCGCGCTTCCTGCTGCGGCTGCCGCTGATGGAGCCGGGCGCAGCGGCGCAGCCGGTGCTGGAAGGCTCGGCAGTGAAGGAATTGTCTTCATGAATCACATTCTGGTGGTGGACGACGAAGCTGAGATTCGCAGCTCGCTCGAGGAGATTCTGCGCGAGGAGGGCTACGGCGTGGCCAGCGCCGCAAATGCGGCTGAGGCGATGGTTCTGATTCAAGACGCGCCCTACGACGTGGTTCTGCTGGATATCTGGCTGCCCGACCGCGACGGACTCGACGTGCTGGCCGACATGCACCAACTGGCCCAGGAGATGCGGCCGGAGGTGGTCATCATCAGCGGCCACGGCACCATTGAGACGGCAGTGAAGGCGACCAAGCTGGGCGCGTACGACTTCCTGGAGAAGCCGCTCTCGCTCGATCGCACGCTGATTGTGCTGAAGAACGCCGTGGAGGCGCGGCGTCTGCGCACGGAGAACCTGGAGTTCAAGCGGCAGTTCAGCGTGGGCTCGGTGCTGACCGGCGACAGTGTGCCGGTGAAGGCGCTGAGGCAGCAGATCCGGCTGATGGCGCCGACCAATGGACGAGTGCTGATCTACGGCGAATCGGGCACCGGCAAGGAGCTGATCGCGCGCGCCATTCACGCCGAGAGCCTGCGCCGCGACCGCGTGTTTGTGGAGCTGAACTGCGCCGCCATTCCCGAGGCGCACATCGAGGCGGAGCTGTTCGGCTACCGGCACGGGGCGCAGCCGGGCGGCCCGGTGGAGCAGCGCGGGACGCTGGAGCGCGCCGACGGGGGCTCGCTGTTTCTGGACGAAGTGGGCGACATGAGCCTGAAGACGCAGGCCAAGGTGCTGAGCGCTCTCGACGATCAGATGTTCACGCCGGTGGGCGGCACCAAGCCGCTGCGGGTGGATGTGCGGCTGATTGCGTCGACCAACAAGGATCTGGAAGAGGAGATTGCCAAGGGCAACTTCCGCGAGGATCTTTTTTACCGGCTCAACGTGGTCCCGTTTTTTGTGCCGCCGCTCAGGGAGCGCAAGCAGGACATTCCGCCGCTGGCCAAGGAGTTTCTGGCCGAGTTCGGCCGCCAGTACGGACGGCCGCGCATGGAGATCGGCGAAGACGCGCTGGCCACGCTGAGCGGCTACCACTGGCCGGGCAACGTGAGGGAACTGAAGAACGTGATCGAGCGGGTGATGATTCTGAATCCCCGCGTGCTGCGCATCGAGCGCAAGCACTTACCGCCGCTGACGCACAAGGCAGGGACGCGCTCGACCGAAGAGTTCTCGTCGCTGCAACAGGCGCGCGATGCCTATGAGCGGGAGTACATTCTCAAGAAGATTGAAGAGGCGCGTAACAACGTGAGCCACGCCGCGGAACTTCTCGGCCTGGAGCGCAGCCACCTTTACCGCAAGATGAAGGCGCTGGG
>JARLGE010000253.1 GCA_031296215.1 Occallatibacter sp. | reverse complement strand
GCCAGCGCCTTATGGGACCAAGAGGGGCGAAGCCCGCCCCAAACCCAACCTCAGCTTTCATTGCAGAGTCTGCCCGAGCCCTGTCGGCTTCTTGTCTTCCTCTCGCCCTTGCAAGCGGTCTCTGTCTTCCGAGTCAGGCCAGCATCCGGATCCGCTATGACAGTTTTGAAACCACGCTCGCGCATGATCAGCGTCAGGCTCTCCGAGGAGGAGTACCTGGCGCTGCGGAGACTTTATCTGGTCAGCGGCGCACGGAGTGTGTCCGACCTGACTCGCAGAGCCATGCGAGTGATTCTGAATGGCGCCGGCCAACGGGACGTTGCCGGCAATCCACTCGACGAGTTCAGTGCTCAAATGAAGGCTTTGAACCAGAAGATTGAGCAACTTGCGGCAGAGGTCACATCGTTCAAAGCCGGTAATCAACGCGGAGATTGAGGCCTGGCGCACTGGGCCAGGATTTGCACGCAGTGTCTACTGAACCGACCAGTTGCTGCGGTTCGGCCCCCTGGAATGAAGCAGGTTTTGACTTGCTTGTTCCCACGCACCGCAGCGAACCGACAGCAATCCTCCCCCCGGTTGGCCGGGAGTCACCATCGGCCGACTAACACTAAAGTAACCTTTGCAAACCAGGAACCCGTCGACCGAGGCCTTCGCACGACAGGCGCGCTGTTAGTATCATCTTGGTAACTGTTGGACCTCACGGCAAAATGGGCCACGCTCCAGTTCGGCTCCGGGTGGCATAAGAAATAGGGATCATAACTCGGTTAACAGGTTCTCATCCAGATTGGGGCTTATGTCCTATAGATCTCATCCAAACCGACGGAACCTCACCAGACTGGCCCGGCATCGCCTTTCCGCCTCCATCCTGGACTGGGTGGCCTTTGGTCTCGCCGGCCTGTTGGCCTTCGAGTTGAGATTTGACTTCGCCCTGCCGCATAACTACCTACTTCCCATGGAAGCAGCATTGTGCGTCTGGATCGTTGTCAAGCCGATCGCTTTCATCTTCGCCAAGCTGAACCGGGGCAATTGGCGGTATACATCTGTCCACGATGCCGTCCGAGTGTTCGGAACCAATGCAGTGGGCTCAATCCTGTGCGGGTTGGTGATTCTTGCCCTGCTCGGACCCTTTGGTATCCCGCGCTCCATCTACATTCTTGATTGGATTCTCTCTTGCATGCTGACCTTCGGGATGAGGGTCTTGGCGCGCGTCATCGTCTTGAACTACGGTTTCCAGCAGAGTGAGGAAGGTGACCGGACGAGAACCCTCATTTACGGAGCTGGTTCGGCGGGGTTGGCGCTGCTTTTGGAGCTGTACCAGAACAGGTCTCATCGGCTCGATCTGGTTGGCCTCATCGATGACGACCCATCGAAGCGTCATCTGGT
The DNA here is from genome assembly GCA_031296215.1 of Occallatibacter sp. Lineage (GTDB taxonomy): Bacteria > Acidobacteriota > Terriglobia > Terriglobales > Acidobacteriaceae > Telmatobacter. The sequence continues at coordinate 15,342 of JARLGE010000253.1, read as the reverse complement.
CCTGCTGGGCAAGCCGGTGCTGGGAACCGGAGAGGAACTTGCCCCCCTGGTGCGCAAGCACGATATCAAGAAAGTGCTCATTGCCGTTCCCTCTGCAACCGGGGCGGAGATGGTTCGGATTCTGAAGTTTGCCTTCGATGCCGGCGTGGAGTTCAAGATGGTGCCCGGTCTGGGCGACCTGCTCGACGGCAAGGAACTGGGCAAGCAGATCCGCGATGTCGCAGTCGAGGATCTGCTGGGCAGAAGACCGGTGCGGCTGGACCAGGCCGGCATCCGCGAGCGCATCCAGGGCAAGGTGGTCATGGTCACCGGCGCCGGCGGCTCCATCGGGTCAGAGATTTGCCGCCAGATTGCCCGCTTCGGTCCGCTTGCGCTCATCGGCTTCGACGAGGCGGAGACGCCCCTGTTTCTGATCGACGCGGAGCTGCGAAAGACCTTTCCGCACCTGGTGTTTCACCCCGAGATCGGCAACATTCGGGAGCCGGAGACGCTGCGCCTTGTCATGCAACGCCATCGCCCCAACGTCCTCTATCATGCCGCCGCTTACAAGCACGTTCCCATGATGGAAAGGCATGTCTTCGCGGCCGTCGAAAACAACATCTTCGGCACGTGGCAGGTCGCCCAGGCGGCGATCGATCACGGAGTCGAGGATTTTGTCATGATCTCCACCGATAAGGCGGTTCGGCCCACCAGCGTGATGGGAGCGACAAAACGCATGGCCGAACTGGTGATCTGCGCGCTGCAAAGAGAAAGCCGCACCAAGTTTGTCTCCGTGCGCTTCGGCAATGTGCTGGGAAGCAACGGAAGCGTGGTTCCTATCTTCAAAGAGCAGATTGCCGCGGGCGGCCCCGTGACGGTGACCCATCCGGAGGTAACCCGGTATTTCATGACCATTCCCGAGGCCTCGCAGCTGGTCCTGCAGGCCTTCGCCATGGGCAAGGGTGGAGAGGTCTTCGTCCTCGACATGGGTGACCCGGTCAAGATCGTGGACCTGGCGAGAAATCTCATTCTGCTCTCCGGACTACAGCCGGAAAAGCACATCCGCATTGAGTTCACGGGCTTGCGCTCCGGAGAGAAGCTGTTTGAAGAACTGAATTTGCACGATGAGCACCTGGTCGCCACTTCGCACGTCAAGATCAGGAGCTTTGTCCGTCCTGTGCAACTGGATCAAGTGCGGTTAAGAGCATGCCTGCGCGAGCTGGAGAATATCTCGAGGGCGCGGGATCTGGCCCGCCTTCTCACGCTTTTCAAAGAAATGATCCCTGACTACAATCCCGGTGCTCTTGTCCTCTCCAAGGCCTTGTCGCGGAATGGAACCCATCCCGAGCTGGATGCGAATGTGGTGCCGGTCGCGCAGAGGCAGTTCGGAGAAGTTTCAAGGCCGAAGCTGCCGGAGAAGAAAATGCCGCCGCGCTTGTTCGGCGCGGAATCCGGCCTCGAATACCCTTAACCCGAATTCATCCTGATTTATCGATGCATTCAGGCGGAATGGGAAAATGGGCCTGCGCCGGGGCGTCTTAAAGCCTTGCATTTCTCTTCCCGCGGACCATCGGATCATAGATCGGAACTGCCGGAGTCAGGTCACTACCTGGCTGGACGCCTTCCCATAACAGCCCCCCCTCAACAAAAACAATGATCGGCCGCAATGGGAGTTGGATCTGCGTACCCATGCGAAAGGAAGGGAATGCATTCAATTCTGCTGACGAGTGCGGGCCGGAGAACGACCCTTCTGGAACACTTTAAGGAGGCAGCACACGGCAGGGGATGGATCGTCGTAGCCGGCGACTGCGACGCGCTGGCGCCGTCGCTCTACTTGGCCGACAAGGCTGTACGTCTGCCCCGCGTCACCGCAGACGACTATATTGCCGCGTTGTTGGAAGTTGTAGAAACGCATTCCGTCCGGCTCATTGTTCCAACCATCGATACCGAGTTACCGGTCCTGGCAAACCACGCCGGCGATTTTCTCGCTGCCGGGTGCAGGGTGCTGATTTCATCCCCCGCCTTCGTCTCCATTTGCCGCGACAAGTGGACGATGGCAGAGCGATTCTCGCAACGTGGGATTCGGACGCCGCTCGGCTGGCTACCCGCCGAGCTGGCTGGGAGCAATCTTCCCGGCAGATTGTTCATCAAGCCGCGCGACGGCAGTGCAAGCGTCCACACCCACCATGTAAGCAGAGAGAAGCTGGCCGAAGTGCTTCCCCTGGTGCCGAACCCGATCATCCAGGAAGAGCTGGAGGGAAGGGAGATAACGATCGATGCCCTGATTGACTTTAATGGCAGGCCCCTGCACTACGTACCGCGGGTGCGGATTCGCACCATGGCCGGCGAGTCGATCCAGGGCCGCACCATTCCCGATCTCGAAATCCGCGCCTGGCTGATCGAATGCCTCACAGCTGCGGCACAATTCGGCGCCCGGGGCGCCATCACTCTGCAGGCGTTTCTCACCCCGGATGGGCCGGTTCTCACTGAGATCAATCCCCGCTTCGGCGGAGGCTTTCCCCTTAGCCACGCGGCCGGAGCGCACTATCCGGAATGGATTCTTCAGCTTCTCGAAGAGCGCACCGTCGAGCCCAGCCTGGGCGCGTACACTCCGAATCTCTATATGTCCCGCTACTATCGCGAGCATTTCTTTACCGACCCAGTGTGGGAGACAGAACCGCAGTGAGCGCGCTCCCGCCGGATGGAATGCCGAGCCCGCTGAAGGCCGTGGTCTTCGACCTCGATGACACGCTTTACCTGGAGCAGGACTACGTCCTCAGCGGCTTTCGACATCTCTCCGGCCTGGTTGCCGCGGATGCAGAAAGCTCTCCCCAACAGATTCTGAGTTTTCTGAACACCTCCGCCGCGGATCCACGCAATCAGGGACACATTCTGGACCTGCTGTTGACCGAGTATCCGGGCCTTCGAACCGCCTGGGACGCCTGCCGCCTGATCGAGGAGTACCGTTGTCACACGCCCACGATCTCCTTGCTGCCTGGGGTTGAGCCCATGCTTTCGGAACTGCGGGCTGCCGGGGTCCGTCTTGGGGTCATCACCGACGGCGCGAGCGAGTCCCAGCACCGAAAAGCAAGGGCGCTCGGACTCGCGACCCTGGTTGACATGCTGATTGTCACCGATGACAAGGGAATCGAATACCGGAAGCCGCATCCATATGCGTATTTGTACGTGGCGGAACGCTTCGGGCTTGAGCCCGCGGCGTGCGCCTATGTCGGAGACAACCCCGCCAAGGACTTTCTCGCTCCCCGCCGGCTGGGCTGGGAAACTGTCCGCATCCGCCTTTCGTACCAACTTCACGAGGCGGCCGAGCCCCTCAGCCCGGAAGCCGCGCCCCGAGTCGAATCGAGAGGTATGATGGAGTTGCGATGTTTTCTGATCTCCAGGCTCTCCCCAACCTCTGCAAAGAAGCCAGTGCAGTCCTTCCCATGAGCAATGCCCCCTCACCCCAGGCGCAAATTCTTGGAACCGGCTGGCCGTCGTTTTCAGAGGAACAGATCGAAGCGGCCGTTGCCGTGCTGCGGTCGGGAGCGGTGAACTACTGGACTGGTGAGCAGGGAAAACTCTTCGAGCGCGAGTATGCGGCCTATCTTGGCGTCAGGCATGCCGTCGCGGTCGCCAACGGAACCTTGGCCCTGGAACTGGCCCTCAGAGCGCTCGGCATCGGACCCGGCGATGAGGTCATCACCGCCAGCCGCACGTTCATCGCGTCCGCCAGTTGCGTCGTTGCGGTCGGTGCCACACCCCGGTTGGCCGACGTCGACCCCATCAGCCAGAACATCACCGCGGAAAGCATTCGTCTCAAGCTCACGCCGCGCACCAAAGCCGTCATCGCCGTCCACCTGGCCGGATGGCCGTGCGACATGGACCCGATTCTGGAACTGGCCAGCGCCAACCACCTGGCTGTCATTGAGGATTGCGCACAGGCGCACGGCGCTCGCTATAAGGGCCGGCCGGTCGGCTCCATGGGAGACATCAATGCCTTTTCCTTTTGCCAGGACAAGATCATTACCACCGCGGGCGAGGGTGGGCTGGTTGCCACCAATGACGACGCGCTGTGGGAAAAGGCATGGGCATACAAGGACCACGGCAAGAGCATCGACGCCGTTTACAAAAGGCAGCACCCGCCGGGCTTTCGCTGGCTCCATGACAGCTTTGGCAGCAACTGGCGGCTGACTGAAGTGCAATCTGCTGTGGGTCGGGTGGGTCTGCGCCAACTGGACCACTGGGTTAGGAAACGAAGGCGCAATGCGCATTTATGGAGCGAAGGCATGAAAGACCTGCGGTCTGTTCGCCAGACGACGACGCCGGAGCACATTTATCATTCCTATTACAAGTACTACCTCTTCCTTGAGCCAACGATGCTTCGCGATGGCTGGTCCAGAGACAGGATCATGACGGAGATCAACGCTGCGGGAGTCCCCTGCACGGTAGGAAGCTGCAGCGAGGTCTACCTGGAGCGCGCATTTCAAGCTCTGGGCCCTGCTCCTGAACCGCTTCCCATTGCGCACCGCCTGGGCTTGACGAGTCTGATGTTCCTCGTCCACCCCACACTTCGCGAGGAAGACACCCTATCCATGATCGATATCGCTCGCGACATCATCGCAACGGCAATGCGGTAAGAATATACAACCCGTGGAGATTGGAGTTTTACAAATGGGATTTGTGGCCAGACATCGGCTGGCGCTGACGGCAACCGTTGTGGCAGTTGCGCTGCTTGCGCATGCCCGCGCTCAAAATGCGCCGGCAATGCCGGTCCAAGCCCCCATGGCAGCCTCCAACTTGGCCATCGGCCCGGGCGATATGCTGGATATCACGGTGTTCGACGTGCCCGAACTCACGCTGAAGGTCCGGGTTGGCGAGGATGGCGCTGTCAACCTTCCCCTGGTTGGCGCCATGCAGTGGGCGCATCTTTCGGTCAGCGAGGCGGAAAGCCTTCTGGCGGCCAAACTCGTCCAGGACGACTATGTGAAGATTCCGCAGGTGTCCATCCTGATCAGCGAATACGCCACACAGAGTGCCTCGGTGGGCGGCGAGGTCAATCAGCCCGGCATCTATCCGCTGCTCGGTCCGCACACCTTGTTCGACGCCATCAGTGCGGCCGGCGGGCTTACGGCTAATGCCGGCGGCGTCATCACCATCGCCCACAAGGGCGGCGCCGCGGCCGCTGAACACATCCCTATCGGACGCGACGGCGCTTTTCAGAATCCATCCGGCTGGATCGAGCCGGGCGACATGATTACCGTGAGCAAGGCGGGAATCGTCTACGTGGTCGGCGAGGTCAACAGGCCCGGGGGCTTTCTACTCGGGAACAACACCCGCCTGACTGTCGTCAAGGCGATCGCCCTGGCCATGGGGCAGACCAACCATGCACGAATGAAGCAAGTCAGCCTGGTGCGGCACAAAGATGGACTGGTCGAGATTACCACCCTCGACTTGAAGAAGATGATGCGTGGCGTTAACCAGGATGTTCAACTCCAGCCGGATGATATTGTTTATGTCCCCACCAGCGGAATCCGGACCGCGACCGACATTATGGAGAAGGCCAGCGTTGCCGCGGCTGCCGCCGCGGTTCTGGTTGCCGGCCGCCTGAACTGAGACAAGTCGAAAAGGGCCGGCAATCATGCGGCCGCCGTACCGGTGATCGTCTGTCACGATCGCTCTGCACCTAAACAATTTACGGAGAGAGTTAATATGGGGCCGAAGTTGATGGCAACAGATGGCGCAACGCCAGGCGGTGGCGAACCCGTCGATGGCGGCCATGACCTGAATCAGGTCCTTGAGTCGTTTCGCAAGCGCAAGCTGTTCAACTTCGCCTCGATCGGTGCCGGCCTTTTGCTCGCCATTCTGGTCAGCGCCTTCATGGTTCCACGCTACGACGGCATCGTGGATTTAAACATTCATCCGGAAGGCTCCGGGGCGCTCGATCTCGGCGATCTGGCCGACATCGCAACCGGAGCCGGCGGCCTGGACTGGGATGCGAAGGTCCAGACGCAAGTGCTGATCATTCAGAGCGACCCGCTTGCATGGGATGTCGTCAGCCAACTCAGACTGGATCAGAATCCCGTGTTCATGCGGTCAGGCTCCCTGGACTTCCTCGGCAAGTGCAAGCTGCGCGTCACGCCGGCAGGCAAATCGATCGACACTCTGCCGCCCTGCGAGCGATATGGAATCCTGCGGCGATTCTCGAAGGCGCTCGAAGTTCAAGCGCTGCCCAAGACCCAGGCGGTGGAGATCCGCTTCAGAAGTACCGACGCCCAACTGGCGGCGGATGTGGCGAATCGGCTGACTGCCTCTTATCTGCAGCACAACTTCCTTACCCGCTACCAGGCCACCATGCAGGCGTCCGGGTGGCTGCAGGACCGGCTTAAGGAGATGAAGACGGATGTGGAGTTAGCCGGGGAACAACTGGCGGATTACCAAAAAACCGCGAACATCATCGGCACGGATGAGAGCGATAACCTGGCGGTCAGCCAGTTGTCGGATATGGGCAAGCAACTTACAGACGCCGAAGCCGACCGCATCTTGAAGGAGGCCAAGTATCGCCTGGCGATGACCGGCAACCCCGAGTTGATTGGCACCATCGTGCCGGACAGCGTTTTGCCCACATTGCGTGGCCAGGAAGCGCAGCTGAACACCCAACTCGCCCAGGCCAAGGCAGAGTACGGCTCACGGTATCCCAGAGTCGTGCAACTGCAGTCCCAGGTCGATCAGGTTCATGAAGCGCTGACGGTCGAGATTGCCAATATTCAAGCGCGCTTCAAGTCTGAATATGAAGCCGCACTGCATACCGAAGCAGACTTGCAGAAATCCATGGACCGCCTGAAACAGGATGCCTTCTCGCAGTCGGCCAAGTTCACCAAGTACGTTCTGCTCAAGAACGAGGCCGACGCCAAGGAGCAGCTCTACGACGACCTGCTCAAGAAGCTCGATGAAGCTGGCGTCGCGGCCGGCCTCAAGTCTACCAACGTGGATGTAATTTCCCCCGCCGACCTACCCATCAAGCCGGCTCTGCCCAATATTCCATTGTTCCTTGTGGTCGGAGCAGCGGCTGGGCTTCTGTTCGGAGTGGTGGGCACTTTTGTCCTTGAGCAGTTAGACCACAGCATCCGCTTCATCGGCGATGTGGAGGAAATTGTCAACCTCCCGATCATGGGAATGCTTCCCCATGTTGCACCCGAGAGCCTGCGCGTAGACCCGAGAACCGAGGTCACAGGTGAAGCGCGACTCCTGCGCGTTGTCATTCAGAGTCCGCATTCCGAATTCGCAGAAGCCATCAGCGCTCTGCGTTCAGCGCTTCTGTTGGCATCCCCCGGAGCACCGCCGAAGGTGGTCATGCTCACCAGTCCACTGCCCTCCGAGGGCAAGAGTCTGACCTCTGTCAATCTAGCGGCAAGCCTGGCTCTGACCGGCCGGCGCATCCTGCTGGTGGATGCCGACCTGCGGCGCGGACCGCGCCTGGTGTCCCCGGAGCGCAAGTTGTCCGGATTAACTGGCTGCCTGTCCGGGGCAGCGACGTGGCGCGATCAATTGCAGGCGATTCCCATCGAACGGGGAACGCTGATGCTGATTAGTGCGGGCGTCCGGCCTCCAAATCCCGCCGAATTGCTGGGGTCGAAAGAGATGGAATCGATGATCGACGAGTGGCGCAAGGAATTCGATTTCGTCCTGATCGACACTCCTCCTGCGGCAATCGTGACCGATGCCATTGTTCTATCGCCCTTCGCGGATGCAATTCTCCTGATCGTGCGCATCAACAAGACAACTCGCTTTGCGTTGAGACAAGCTTACTCGAGGCTGGCAATGGTTTCGGAGAAGGTCACTGGCGTGATCATGAACGATGTTGAGGTTGCCAGGCAATATTACGGTTATGGCAGCTATCAGAAGTATTACTCGTACTATCATACGAAGGACTAGAGGAAAGGGCATGCTCTTCCCATGTGTCAGCGGGAAAATGAGTGCAGACCATGACCAGAGAGACTGACCCGCGCGTGAATCTCGGGGACTCCATGCGCCTTGGCGTCCGTCGGGAGTTGGGCCGGTGGACTTCGGTCCCTATCTCGCTTCTCGCCGTTTTGCTTCCCTGGGCGGTCTGCGCCAAATTAGACAGCCAGACGAATACTCTGTCTCCGCTCAGCAACTTACAGGGCCCCACACAGAGCGCAGCCGGGCCCGGAAACCCCGCATCGCAGGATTCTGCTCCGGCGCAGGCGCCGCCCCAGTCGTCGAATTGGGCACAGTCTCCGAGCCTGAACCCGGCCGCCCTGTCGGGCAGCCCGAAGGCTCCGCACCATCGGCTCAACACGGGCCCCGGAGCGTCCGCCAAATCCGGGCCATCCTCGCTCTGCTTCCAGCCCGGCGTGGGTTGGATGCAACGCCCAGCTGACGTCCAACAGGCCGGCAGTTCCTTCCAATCACCACCGATTTCCATGCTTGCTGGCGCTGCCGGGCCGCGCAGGCTGGCGCAGGCCGTGGATTCAAACGATTGCGCTCCCTCCACCGGCTCTAGTGCTTCTCCAAATACTGGTGAGCCGTCGCCGGCCAACACCACTGTGCTCCACTCGGCCCAAGCCCAGGGCGCGGCAAGCAGACTCCTCTCAACCCTCGATTCTCAGCCCGGCAGTCTCCTCTCCGGGGCGAGCGCCGCCAAGCAGGGCCCGCCGGCTCAATCGCTGGGTTCCGTGGTTGCTCCCGGCCAGGGTGAATCGTCCTCCCTGTTCTCGGCGAGATCGCCCCAGGGGCCCGGACGAATCGTCCCTTCTGTCACTTCCCAGGGATACGTTCGATTCTCCTTATCCTCGCCTGGGCTCGCTGCCTTTGAAGCTCCGGACGCGAGCGCGGCCCCCCTCATCAGCGTGCCCGTCTATTCGTTTGCGCCCGGGCAAGACAAGGGCGCGACCCAATCGATGATGGGCGAACAGACGAATCAAGTCAGCGCGTCCACCCTCGAAAGAGAGAGGAATCGTGTGGTCGGCGAGGAATCAGCGGGACTGAAGGCCCAGGAAAGCTCCGCGACGGCAGAGATACAAATCAGCGGGACCAATATTCATGAGTATCGGCAGTTGAAGAACTTCTGCATCAAGGTCGTTCAGGCGGAAGGGTCAGGGAAGCCAATCGGAGCTGCATCGGATCTATCGTCCATGGGGTTGTCGCGCGGCCACGAAGTTACTGAACTGCTCCGCCTGGGGGGCAGCTGTGAACTTTTCCTTGCTCTAGGCCGGGACGCCGCAATACAAAAAATGCAGAAACATAAGGGGCTGAAGTAAGCCCCAGGCATCCCGGCAGCCGGCAGCGGCTCTGGCTCTCCGAAGGGCTGGAAGCAGCAACCTGGCGCCGGGCAGATAGGCGCATCCACTCCATCCCCTGCTCTTCCAGAATCACCCGGCGCCGTCCTATCCTGCCAGTTGGTCTGATAGGATCCAAAACTGCCAGGAACGTTTGGCAATCGAGTCGGCATGGATGATGACTTTGCCCGGCCGCTGTTCGGAAGATCTCCATACCGAAGGACTTTTTCCTCTTTGAAAATCACCAAACAGGACTCCGTGCCCCTCGCGCCGAAGCGAAACATGTCGCTTCGCGCCAATGTAATCTGGACGTTCGGCGGCACGGTGATCTACGCGATGGCGCAATGGGCCATGCTGGCCTCCATCAGCAAGCTGGGCACACCGTTCATGGTAGGCCAGTTCGCATTGGGACTGGCAATCTCCGCGCCCGTGTATATGTTCACGAATATGCAGTTGAGGATCATTCAGGCGACGGACGCAAAAGGCGATTTCTCCTTTCCCGACTACTTCGGAATGAGACTCCTTGCCAGTGCAGCCGGTTTTGCATTCGTGATCGTGTTGGTCGTGGCCTATCGCGCCCCGCAGGAAACGAGATTGGTGGTGATCGCCATCGGTTTGGCGAAATGCTTCGAAGCGGTGAGCGACGCAATCTACGGCCTTTGCCAGAAGTATGAACGGATGAAGTTCATCTCCATTAGCCTCTCCCTCAAAGGACTGGGATCCGCGGCTGCCTTGGTTCTGGTTCTTCGACTGACGCACAGTATCGTCCTGGGAAGCTGCGCTGTCGCAGCCTGGTGGTTGCTGCTGCTGCTCACGGTCGACCTTTACTGGGCCAGCCAACTCGTGCAACTCGAGCCGCTCCATCCCAGAAAGTGGCTGCCGCAGTTCGACTGGAAAACCCTGTCAAGACTTCTAAAGCACGCATTTCCCATGGGCATACAGACCATGCTCGCCAGCCTCGCGGTGAGCATTCCGCGTTTGGTGGTCAATCACGATCTGGGAACCGCAATGCTGGGCAAATTTGCCGCAATGGCATACTTTATCGTCGCTGGCCAAACGGTCATTACCGCCGTGGGCAATTCCGTGCAGGCTCCTCTGTCACGCTGCTGGCACTCGTCGCTCCCGGTTTTCCCAAGATTACTCTTCAAGTTCGGAGCATTCGCCTTCTGCGTCGGCATGGCTGCCACAGCCCTTGCGGCCGTCGCCGGCAGACCCATCCTGAGTGCCTTTTATAGTCCGCAGTATGCCGCCTATCAAGGCGTCTTTGTGTTATTGATGTTCGCTTCGGCGTTCTACTACATCAGTTCGATACTTAGCGGCGGAGTTGCAATCGTCCGCATGTTCTGGACCTATACTCTGCTGTATTCCACTGTCCCGGCTGTGGCTTTGCTCGCCGCATGGCTGCTGGTCCCCAGGATAGGCCTGATGGGGGCTGCCGTTTCTACCCTCGTCCTCTGCATTGCGAGCGCCGCGGTCCCGGCCGCTGTGATCCTGATCGGATACAGGCGCCAACAACGGGCCCGACCCCATAGCCTGCAGGCCTGCGAGGCGGTTGAAGCATCTTAGTTTTTTCAGCAGCTAGTGCTTCCGCGATTCATGGAGAATGCAGAGACAATGAGACCGCAGCCTGACCGTTGCACCCGAGTGGCACGCGTAGTAATCTTCTCCGGAATGGATTGCAGCGGGAAATCCACGCAAATATCGCTTTTGATCGATCGGTTCAAGAAGAGAGGCGATTGTCCCATCTATATCTGGCTTCGAGTTGGATATACCCCGGCTTTCAACGCAATGAAGAGCCTCCTGAGAAGATTGGCGGGATCGGGAAGGTTGCCGCAAGGAGAATCGCCGCAGCGAGACCGCTTTATGAGCACTGGCTGGAAGCGAATGCTCTGGCTCCATGTCGCCTTCGCAGACATGGCCTTCGAGACCGCAGTGCGCATTCGAGCCCTCAGATTTCTCGGCCGTAAGGTGGTGTGCGACCGATACACTGAAGATAGCGAGCGAGACCTCATTATGAACTTTGGCGAGAACGCTTCGCGACTTCCCGCCTGGAAACTTGTAAAATCGATTGCTGTCAAGCCGGACGTGTCCATCTTTCTTGATCTTCCCTTTGACGAGTCACTGCGACGGTCGATCCTCAAGAACGAGCCGTTTGCCGATTCCGAAGAAAGACGCCTGCGCCGGGACGGCCTCTACGAGAAACTGAAGCACCAAAGCGTCTATAGCGTCGTCGATGCGCGGATGAGTATCCCGGAAGTATCGGCGGTGATATGCTCTCTGGTTTTCCGTGAAAGCTCCCCAGCCGAAAGGAGCGCCGAGGTCTTGTCATGAAGGCGGCAGACCTGATCCGGAATGAGCCCTTCGCCGATCTTTTTACAGCGACTCTCTCTGATTTCCTCTCCCTGCGCTTTGGCGGTGAGTGGCGCGTCGCCTGGAAGAAGAAGTCGACTTCAATGACGGCGCAGTCCTGGCTGGTCAATCTCAACATCAATGCGATCTTCCGCGAGGGTGCAAGCCGCCATGCGTTGGAGAATACCCGACGGGAGTATGCAACTTCTGTAATCCCCTGGAAGCGGCCTTTTCAACGGCTCTACTTCTGGCTGGCAACATCGGCAACCCCCAGATTCATTGCCCACGCGATTGTTGAAATAGAACCAGCGATTCCGGACGCTAGTCAATGCCTCATCATCCCAAGTACCCACAAGATCCGGTTCATCGATGCAGCTGCCGGCGTCGTCTACTGTCACCTCAAGAAGGGATCGAGCGCTGCCCATTTTCAGCATGAAATCCAAGCGCGGGAGCTTGCGGCGAGTAAGGGTGTACCGGTGCCGCGCATCCTCGAGCGAATCTCGGACCTCTGCATCGCCGAGCAAATGGTTGTCGGCACTCCCCTAAACCGCCTCACTTCGCGTGACCAGCGCGCCGATGGCCTCGAGCGCGCCCTCCATGCCCTGGAGCCTCTGTATCGATCGACTGCGCGGCAGGCGAAGCTTGCGGATTATGCCACGTTCATTCTATCCAGGATAGAAACCGTTGCGGCCGCCCGCAAGGAGAATGTCTCCAAGCGAGCTCTTGCTTTGGCAAAGCAGCTTGTCAATGCAATCTGTTCTGCGGATCGAGTGGTGGAGCTTGTCCGCTCTCATGGCGATTTCCAGCCAGGCAACATCCTCTATGACCAGGGAAAGATCTGGCTGATCGATTGGGAGTACTCCAGCGAGAAGCAGCGCCACTACGATCTCTTGACGTACACCATCAAGGTTCGATCTCCCTACAATCTGGCGAAGCGGATCACGGCATTTGCCCGCGCCTTGCCCAACGGCTTGCAACTTTGGCAACTCCGTCTGCTTCTTCTCGAGTCGATTGGTTTTGAATCCGAGGCCGTGATGGTCGCCAGTTCTCAATATGCTCCCCGCGATTTTATCGCCAGACTCGCCGAGTTCGAAAAAGCTTTGCCTTTTGTCCTGAGCGGCGCCAGGGCATAGGCGTGCGACCGGCCAGTAGGACCAGGATGTCCGCTGTGCAGGTCCAAGCGCGCGCGGAGCCGCGAGCGGCAGTGGCGAGGCGGAAGGAATGGCTCGGCCAAGGGGGGAAATCATTGAGCAAGCAAAGGGCGCTCGCATGGAGGTGTGTAAAAGTTGGACGAGGAACTGACAACTCGACGGGAGTTTGCCTGCGGGGACGTTGAGGCGCTGTTGCTGGCTGCGTGCGCAAACGGAGACCAGGAACTGGTTGTCTCCCTCTATGAAAAGGTCGGGGACGACACTGCCTGGCAGGCTGCCTGCGCGCATGAGCTGGAGAGCCACATCGCGCACAAGCTTATGCATGCCCGTAGCGCGGAGCGCATGCCTCAGCGATGGAGAGAAGCGCACCAGCGGGTCGCCGTGCGCATCGGCGCATACATGGACCTTCTGGACGAGATGGCGGCGGCGCTGCATGAGCAGGGAATACCGATGATCGCTCTCAAGAATGCCGGCATCGCGCGTGGCATTTATCCCTGTGTGGGCTGCTGCCCCATGGGCGACCTCGACATACTGGTTCGAAATTCCGACTTCTGGCGCGCGCACGAAGTTCTCCTCGGCCTCGGTTACACCTGCAGCACGCGCTCCTTTTACCAGGCAGGCGACGCTGTTGCCGGGGGACTTGAATACCAGCGCGAAACCGGGCAGGCCGGCAAGGTTTGGCTGGAACTTCAGTGGCGGGCGGTTGCGGGCCGCTGGATTCAGCGTTCTCAGGAACCCGGCGCCGACGACCTGATGGCGCGGTCAGTGCCCATCGACGGCAGCCATGCAAGGCTTTTCAGTCCGGAGGACAACCTGCTACAGGTCTGTCTCCATACGGCCAAGCACTCATACCTGAGAGCGCCCGGTCTTCGATTGCACACCGATGTGGAGCGGCTGGTGCGTGGAACGCGAATCGATTGGGATGTCTTTCTGAGTTTGGTTCGTAAGCTGAAAGTCCGAACTGCGGTGTATCTCTCTCTTTGGCTGCCCTCCCTTCTGATTGGCACGCCCGTACCGCCATACGTTCTTGCAGAGCTGAGGCCATCCGCGGCGAAGAGGCGCCGGCTGGTGCGGCATCTGCAGCAGGCTGGCTTCTTCTATCCGAATGTCGAGCGCAAGTTCACCCGGAAGAATTACATGCTCTTTTGCATCTCCCTCTACGACGACGTCAGTTCGCTGCTCAGGGCCGTGTTTCCAGACAAGACATCGATGCGAGAGTATTACGGCGCCAGTCACACACTCACTCTTCCTTATCATTATGTTAGGCGGATCGTGGATCTGACCTTCCGCAGGGCGGGCTTTTAGCATGAAGGAGACAATCCCCATCGTGAGCAACCCGCAAATCGGCTTTCGTGCCTTGTGCAAGGCAACTTTCGATCGGATGTTTGCGGCGGTGGCCCTGTTGGTGATGTTGTTGCCCATGGCGCTCGTTGCGGCATGCATCCGGTTAATGATGGGTCCTCCAGTGTTCTTTCGCGACCTTCGCGCCGGCCGCCAAGGCAGAACGTTCACGCTGTGGAAGTTTCGAACCATGCGCAATGCCAGCGACCCGCACGGGAGACAGTTCGCGGATCAGGAGCGCCTTACGTGGATTGGAAGACTGCTGCGCTCCACCAGCTTCGATGAACTTCCGCAGTTCTGGAACGTGCTGCGCGGCGACATGAGCCTGGTGGGCCCCAGGCCGCTGCTTCCCCAGTATCTGCCGCTTTACTCTGAAGTGCAGCGGCGACGCCACGACGTTCTCCCCGGCATCACTGGCTGGGTCCAGGTGAATGGAAGAAATGCCCTCGATTGGGAAAAGAAATTCGAACTCGACGTGTGGTATGTCGACCACTGGGGTCTCCTGCTCGATCTCAAAATCGTCCTGCTGACGGTGAAGTGCGTTCTGTTGCGCAGCGGCATCTCCCATGAAGGGGAGGCCACCATGCCCTTCTTCACCGGGCAGACGAACTCGCCCCAAAGTTACGCCGGTCTCGATAAGGCCGCTTCTTCCACGTCCGCACCGCCTCTCCGCCGCGGGCTCCCACCTGAATCAATTCCATGAGTTGGCATTGGATTTTGCGCGCGAGTACCCCTTTCACAAGCAGTCTTCTTTCGCTGGACTGTCTGACTTCAATACATAGAAATCTGCGCGCGTGCATACGGTATTCTGTGCCGGCGGATTCAGCAGCTTGGCTCGGGCGTGGCTTCTGCCTGCCTTGTTATGATAAGAGACGCGGACCTGACCTGTTCTGCGCCGAGGAAAGAGGGATGCGATGATGGTCCTGCCGATATCGCTTCTCAGCAATGAGATTCACATGCCGAGAGTGCTTTGCCGCAAGCGGCCATGGACACCGGGTCTCGGCTTCCTTTGGCTCGGAATGCCTCTGATCGTTGCAGTCATCGCCGCTGTGCCGGCTCTGGCGCAGGGCGGGATCTTCAATGTCCGCACCTTCGGCGCAACGGGGAACGGACTCACCGATGACGCCCCTGCAATCCAGCGGGCCGAGGCGGCGGCGGAACAGGCGGGGGGCGGGGTCGTCTACCTTCCGGCGGGAAGATATCTGCTCAATAGCGCGGTGCTG
>JARLGE010000252.1 GCA_031296215.1 Occallatibacter sp. | reverse complement strand
GCCACGGCCAGAAGATTGGTCGCGTCCAGGGAGAAAAAATACATCCCCGGCGTCCCGGTCTGTTCATCGCGCACATAGGTGCGCACGTTCAAATCGGGAAAGTTGCGCAAACCCGGCAGGCTGGGCAGCCCGCGCACCTTGATGCGGTCCAGCCAGAAGGGCACCACCCCCAGCCACGCCGACCCCTGAAATGTATCCGGCTCCAGCCCCTCCGGCAGCAGCCGCGCAATCTCGGCGGCAGGCACCGGCCAGTGGGCAAACAGCAGATCGTTCCACCGCTGCGTCATCCGCCAGCGGCCCGAGGGCAACGGCCGCGGAATGTGCGATGTCTTGATACGAAACTCCTGCATTGCCTGCTCCCCAGAAAAATCCTACTCCCGCAACGTTGGATATCACATTGCGGAATTACACCTCACGCATTCAATCCGGCAATCTTCCACCTGTTTTCCTAGACGCAGGCCGACTCATGAAGGATGCACAGGTATCCTTCACCCCGATGCCGTATTCTTGTCGCGAGCCCATGTCTATGTCCAGTGAATCTTTTCTCCCCCCCGGCGCCCGCAACCAAACCGACGTTTTCGCCGTCCACGGCGCCGACCCGGAAGTCCTGGCCTATGCCATGGCCAAGTACTCCCGCTCCGCCCTGTCCATGCGCGAGTCGCTCAACGAAATCAGCGCCCAGCGCGCCGAGCAGTTCCTCAATACCTTCTACTTCCAATACGGCCACCGCTCCATCGCCGACCTGGCCCACATCGCCTTGGCCGTCGAAAGGCTCTCACTGTTGGCCGCCATCGTCCTGGTCGACGAGCAGCGCTGGGACGGTCAGGAGCGATCCACAAGGTACCAGAACTTCCTCAAATCCGGCTGGTATTTCCCCGATTTTGGCGCCCATTCCGCGCCCGTGCAGCTTTATGCGGACACCGTCAACAACCTTTTCTCCACCTACCAGGCCACCACCGCGGCCGTCCTAGAAGCCCTGCGCCGCCGCATCCCCTGCCCCCCAACCCTCAAGCCCGAGGCTTACGAACGCACCCTCAAGGCCCGCGCCTTCGACGTGGCCCGCTACCTGCTCCCGCTGGCCACCAACACCTCTCTGGGCCAGATCGTCAACGCCCGCACCCTCGAAACCCAGGTCTCGCGCCTGCTCTCCCACCCCGTCGCCGAAGTCCGCGATCTCGGCCTCAAACTCCGCGAAGCCGCAACCGGCCCCGCCTGGAACGTCAACGCCCAATCCGCCGCCGCCTTCATTGAAAGACTGGACCCCGCCCTGGCCGAAGAAGCCGCCAGCCTCTTCACCCGCGAGGTCCGCACCGCGCCGACCTTGGTCAAGTACGCCGAGCCGAATCAATACCTGATCCAGACCCAGGCCGAACTCTCTCAGGCTGCGGCACAACTGCTCGCCGAAGTCCCCATCTCTCCAGCTCCGGTCGTCGACCTGGTCGAGCGCACCGAAACCCTCGAAGTCGAACTGGCCGCGACGCTCCTCTACTCCGCCGCCCACCACCCCTACCGCCAAATCCGCGATCTGGTCGCAGAGCTGCCCGAAGCCCGCATCAACGAGATCATCGAGCTCGGCCTGCGCCACCGCGGCCGCCACGACGAAGCCCTCCGCGCCTTCCACGCCGGAGCTGCTCTGCGGTTCGACATCCTCATGGACATCGGCGGCTTCCGCGACATGCACCGCCATCGCCGCGTCACGCAGATCGTCCAGGGCTTCACCGCCCTGCACGGCTGCGAAATCCCCGACTGCGGCGACCTCGAGCCCGGCGTCAACCTGCTCGCAGAAGCCGGCATCGAGGCCGAGTTCCGCTCCGCCCTCGAAGCCGCCCATGCCGCCAGCGCGCAGGTCGCCGCCAGCGAAGCCCCCGAGGCCGCGCAATCGGCCCTCTACCTGCTCCCCCTCGCCACCCGCGTCCGCGCCTTGTTCAAAATGGACTTCGCCGAAGCCCAGTACATCTCCGAGCTCCGCTCCGGTCCCGCCGGCCACTTCAGCTACCGCCGCATCGCCTGGGAGATGTACAAAGCCGTCGAGCGCCAACATCCCACATTGGCGAAACACATCCGCGTCACCGACTTTACGCAACCCATCGATCTGTTGCAGCGGTAGAGGGGCAGCGGCGAAACCAAGCCTGCGATCCTGAGCGAAGCGAGTCGAGGGAGCTGCGGTTGCTCTTTGCGACCCAATACTTCATCCAATCTTTTCCTGTGGCATTCCCACACATCTTGTGCAATACTTGTGTGGCACGAACACAGGAGCCGCAAAAAATGGGCGAATCCAAACTGGATCTGTTGCAAGGCACGCTCGACCTGATGGTCCTGAAAACCCTGGCCGCCATGGGCCCACAGCACGGCTATGGCATCGCCCGCCGCATCGAGCAGGCCAGCGGCGACGAAGTCCTGCTCAACCAGGGCACCATCTATGCCTCCCTCGTCCGCCTCCAGCAGCGCGGATGGATCGACGCCGAGTGGGGCATCTCGGACAACAACCGCAAGGCCAAGTTCTACTCGATCACCCGCGGCGGCCGTAAGCAACTGACCAAAGATGCCGCCCACTGGCAGCGCCTCTCCGACGTCATGCTGCGCGTGCTCTCCATGTCCGCCGAGGGAGGCAACTGATGGGCGCGCCGCGGCGGGCAATGGCCCGCGTGCGCTCCTTTTACAAGAAGCCGCCGCTCGACGCCGACCTCGAAGCCGAGATCGCCGCACACATTGAGCTTGCAATCGAGGAAAACATCCAGCACGGCCTCACCCCCCTTGAAGCCCGCCGCCAGGCGCTCATTCGCTTCGGCGGCATCGATCTGGCGAAAGACCAGCAACGTGCAGCGCGAGGACTCATGAAACTCGACATTCTTCTCCAGGATCTCCGCTACACCCTTCGCACCCTCAGCCGCGATCGCGCCTTCACCCTCGTCGCCATCCTCATCCTCGCCCTCGGCATCGGCGCCAACATCGCCGTCTTCAGCGTGGTCAACACGCTTTTGCTCCGCCCGCTGCCCTTCCCCAGTTCCCAGCAGCTTGTGCGGATTGTGGAGAAGGATCCCAAAGCCGGCGAATCCAGCATGACCTACACCGCGGACGCTACGCAGGATTTCCAGCAGCAAAACCGCTCCTTCCAATCGGTCAGCGGCTACTTCGCCTTCACCGGCCCTAACAATTTCAAGCTCTCCGGGAACAGCCAGCCAGTGCCTGCCACGGGAATTCTTGTCGCGGAGGGATTCTTTGAAACACTCGGCGTCGAGCCTTCCGCCGGGCGCCTGTTCAGGCCGGAGGAATTTGTCCATAACGCGCAACCCACAGCCTTGTTAAGCTATCCATTCTGGAAACGCCGGTTTGGCGGCGATCGCAGCATCATCGGACAGACAGTTGATTTGAGCGACAAAACTGACCTGAACAACAAGTCCGTCACCGTTGTCGGGGTCCTGCCGGAGACATTCGATTTCGGCGCAGTCTTTTCACCGGGAGCAAAGATCGATCTCTTCGTTCCCTACATCATGGACGACTTCCGCGACGACGGAAATGACCTGGCATTGGTTGGCCGCCTCAAACAGGGACTAACCCTGGCGCAAGCGCAGAACGAAGCCGATCTGCTCTTTCCCCAGTTCTATTTCGAGCACAAGCACCCCGAGTACGGAAAAGGCTACACGGCCCATCTCACCGGACTCAAAGAGTACGTCAGCGGCAAGCTGCGTCGGTCGCTGATCGTCCTGTGGTGTGCCGTCGGTACCATCATGCTCATCGTCTGCGTCAATCTCTCCAATCTGCTCCTTGCCCGCGCGGCTGCGCGCACCAAAGAGTTCGCCATGCGCACCGCGCTGGGTGCAAGCCGCGCCAGAATCGTCCGGCAGATCCTTACCGAGAGTCTTGTCCTCTCGCTCTTCGGCGCTGTGTTGGGCCTTGGTCTGGCCTTTGTAGTCGTAACCTGGCTCGCTCATCAAGGCTCCATCGCCCTGCCGTTGCTGGGTAGTCTGCGCATTGACGGAGCAGCCTTCGCCTGGACGCTCGTCGTCGCCCTCGCCGCATCTCTTTTCATCGGCTTCGCTCCCGGCATTCGCCTCTCCATGGGCAATATCCAAGAGGCCCTGAAAGATAGCGGACCGGGGACCGGCGAAGGAAAAGGTCACCAGCGCACGCGTTCCGCGCTGGTAATCACGGAGATTGCTCTGGCCTGTGTGCTCTTGGTCGGCGCGGGTCTGCTGTTGCGTAGCTTCATGCGTGTTCTTGACGTTGACCTGGGATTTCAGCCAAGCCGCGCAGCCGCTGTCAGCGTCGACTATGACGACGGCGGAAATGTAGCGAATCGGGCAGCCATATGGCAGGAAGTTGTGCGCCGCGCATCGATGATTCCCGGCGTTGACGCAGCCGGCATATCGGATAACCTGCCCATGAGCCGCAACCGCAGCTGGGGGATCGCGGCAAAGGGTGAGCAGAAGCAAAACGCCCAGGATTTCATTCCTGTTTTCGTCTACATTGTCTCGCCCGGCTATCTCAAGGCGATGGGAATGCACCTGAAGGAAGGCCGCGACTTTAGCTGGGACGACATTGTGAATAATCGCAGCGTAGTCGTCCTCAACCAGACGGTCGCGCGGAAACTGTGGCCAGGACAGGATCCGATCGGTCGAATCGCACTGGCAGGCGGTGCAGAGGCGCAAGTGATCGGCATGATCGCCGACGTCCATGAGAGCAGCGCGGAAGACAATGCGGGGGCGCAAATGTATCTGCCCTCCACAAAGCAATTCGGGCCAGAGGGCTCGTATCTTGTCGTACGTTCCAACCTGCCCCCTGCCACACTGGCCATGAGCGTTGTGAGAACGTTGCGGGAGATCAATCCTGGTCAGTCGGCCACGGAATTCAAGCCCATTCAGGGGCTGGTGGACCACGCCACATCGCCACGGCGTTTTTTTGTGCTTCTGGTGGGAATCTTTGCGGGACTTGGGTTGCTGCTCGCCGCCCTCGGCATCTACGGCGTCATCGCCTACTCCGTCACCCAGCGCACCCAGGAGATTGGCATCCGCATGGCTCTCGGCGCAACCAGGTCGAACGTAGTCGGCAGCGTCCTCTCCCGGACCCTGCGCCTCGCCCTCATTGGCATTGCAGCGGGTGCCGGCGCTTCGCTGCTGGTCTCCCGCGCCATCGCCGCGCTGCTGTTCAACACGGCCCCCACCGACCCCATCGCCTTTGCCGCCATGGTTCTGCTCATCGGCAGCGTCGCGCTCGTGGCCGGCTACATCCCCGCCCGCCGCGCCTCCCGCATCAACCCCATGGTCGCCCTGCGCAACAACTGAGGGTAGGCCGAACGGTCCTAACAATTCGGGGGCGCGGCAGGCTATTCACCGCTCCCGCAGCGGAGTCTTGCCCTGAAAGAGAGCCAGCCGCCCTTCGAGCAGCGCAGCCAGCCGCGCGTCTCCGCGTTGGCTCGCCAGTTCCGCCGCATGGTGTTCCGCGTCCACCGCCTTGTCGAACTGCCCAGCCTCGGCATACGCCGCCGCCAGCGTCCCCAGCAGCATTGGCTCATGGCCTTGTGTTAGTTCTACCGCGCGGCCCGCCAGCCGAACGGCCTCTCCTCCGTTGCGCAGCGCTGCATCGGCCGATGTAGCCAGTAGCCACGCCAGGTCGTTCAGCACCTTCACGTTGTCCGGCTCCGACTTCAGCGCCATCCGCCATTGCCTTTCGGCCTCGGCCTTTTCGCCCTTCATCACCAGCGCCGTGCCCAGGTAGGAGTGCGCATCCGCGAAGCCCGGCCGAATCTCCAGCGCCCGCTCAAAGTGTCCAATCGCCTCATCCACCTGGCCTTTTTCCGCCAGCCCCAGCCCCAGGTTCGTCTCGACCTCCGCTGTCTCCGTTCCCAGTTCAAGCGCCTTCTTCAAGTGCCCGATGGCCGCGTCAACATCGCTGACCGCCGGGTTGTTCTTTTCCAGCAGCGCCTTGCCCAGGTTTCCCTCCGCGCTTCCGTACGCCGGGTCCAGTTCCACAGCCTTCGAAAAGTTCCCCACCGCGTCGTCCATCTTGCCCTCGATGGCCAGCGCCAGCCCCAGGTTGTTATACGCGTGCGCATACTTCGGGTCGCGGGCAATCGCCTGGTTGTACTGCACGATCGCCTCATCCAGGCGCCCCGCCGAGGCCAGCGCAAAGCCCAGGTTGTTGTGCGCCTCCGTGTAGTCCGGATTGATCCTCAGCGCATCCTCGTACTGCTCGATGGCCTCCGGAATGCGCCCCTGCTCGGCCAGCACGCGCCCCAGGTTGCTGTGCGCCTCGGCATACCCCGGATTGGCCTCGATGGCCAGCTTGTAGTGCACGATGGCCTCCGCCTTGTCCCCCACCGTGGCCAGCGCAATGGCCAGGTTGTTCTCGGCCTCAGGATACTGCGGCTTGGCCGCAACCGCCTTGCGAAACTCCGCAATCGCCGCGTCCGTCTTGCCCGTGTGCTCCAGCGTCTGCCCAAAGTTGTTCAGCGCCCGCGCGTCGCCGGGGCTCATCTCGAGCGCCTTCTCCCACTCCGGAATCGCCGCCGCGTACTCGCCTTTTTTTGCCAGCTCCGCAGCCACGTCGTACTGCTTGTAGAACTCGACCGCCGGCGTGGCGATGTGCTCAATCCCGCTCGGCTCCATGTTCACAAACTCGGGTATATTCACCGCCCGGTTGGCCGCCGTCGCGTTCTCAATCAGAATCGCCGGCGTGTCGTTGCCGTCCTCGTCGATGTGCGTCAGAAACATCTTGGTATACGGCCCGCGGCTCTTCGACGAGAACACCAGCCACCGCCCGTTAGGCGAAAAGCTGTGCCAGGAGTTCATCAGCGGCGTGTTGCAGTTCATCAGCCGCGCCTTGCCGCCCGCCGCCGGAATAATGTAGAGCTTCGAGTCCGGCCGCATCAGTTGCCCGTTCTTCGCCTCGACAAACACAATCCATTTGCCGTCCGGAGAGATCTTCGCGAAGCTGTTGCTCATTCCGTTGTTGCTCGCGCCCTCAATCGGCTCCGGCGTCCCGCCCCGTCCGCCGTTGAAGGGGATCCGGTAGAGGTCGTACTGAATCTTCACCTCCGCCGGATCGTTCGCATACGCCGCCATCTTTCCGTCTGCCGGATACGGATCGCGAGCCTCGGCGCGCTCGAAAACCAGGTACTTTCCGTCCGGACTCCAGACAGCATTCGATTGCAGCAACTTCGGATCGTCGGCTCCAGGCAAGGGCCGCAGCTTCTTCTCCTCGCGGTCGTACCACTGCACGATTCCGCGGGTCGGATAGAACACCTGCAGAAAACGGTAGTCCTTGAAGTTCGACACGTAGTAGAAGTTCTGGCTCTTGGAATTCGGCGGCCGCGTCGTAGTCACCACGTAGCGCCCGTCCGGCGACACCTGCGACATGAACCCCACCCGCACCGGGCTCCCGTTTTCGCTGGGGAACGACGCCCACGAAACCATGTCCTCATTGCGGATGGTCATCTTCTGGGCCACCGGCGCCATCGCGTACAAGCCCTTGTCGTTCTGCGGCCCGTCCATGTCCAGGCCCAGCGTCTTGCCGTTGGCCGAGAACGAGTGGCAGTTGGCGCAGGTGTGCAGGTCGTGCATCACCACGTGGCTCCGCTCGTCGCCCACATACCGCATGCTCCAGTTGATCAGCGGAATCGCGCTCGACGCCAGCGGCTTGATGAACCCCTTCTCCGTCTCCGAAGGCATCAGCGGCACATCGCGATAGAAAATCGGTGCCGCCACCGGGTCTGCCGCAACGTGGATCTCCATTGCGCCTCGCGACACCACCGCCGCATCCCCGCCCGCCGCGACCCCGCTGATCGCAATCGTTACCGCGCCGCCGCCCGCCTGCCGCTTGATCCTCGCCCAGGTCTCCGTATCCGGCTTCCAGGTGTGCGCCTCGGCCTCTTCCGCCGTCAGTTCAGGCAGCTTGTTGGTGTCGGAGATGCAGCGCGGGTCAATCTCCCCCACCTTCGGCCGCTCGCCCGGCGCGTTCACATGCACCGCGACGGCCCCGCCCGCAAACGTCACATCGATCTGCCAGGCCTGCGCCGCCGGAGCCGGATCGCGCCAAAGGAAAGTCGGAGGCGCCATGTCCGGAGGAAACACCGTTCCGTTCAGCGGGTAGTCTACCGTGATCCGCTCCGGCTCAAGCCCCGCCAGCACCGCCCGCATGCCCAGCCCGGCAATGCCCACGGCCAAAAGCGCGCACAGCATCCCCGCCACGCGCGCCAGGCTCGATCGCCGAATTCCCCGCATGACCCGCGCGCCCAGCCGCAGCCATGCGCTGCTCTCATGCTTTTTGGTACTCATATGCGTTTGCCCCCTCGGCGTCCGTCAGCTTCGCCGACCGGAGCCGCACCCAGCAGTCCGTGCCCGGCGTTCGAGCCGCTTCACTCACGGAGTCGGAACTGCCGCTTCCCTTCGCTCTCTCGCTCAGCCTCCCATGCTACCAAAACCCACATCCCGCCTGCTCCATCGCCCACGCCGCGCCCTTGCTCGCCCCCGGCTTGAGGCGCGCCGCGCAACCAATCGCCGCACAACCAGGTTCAGCCGACGCCAGAAAATGAATTTGCGCTTCCTGCTGAGTCAACGGCCAACGGATAGCTGTAATCTGTAATCTGTCACCTGTCATCTGTTATCGGATCGAGGCCGCGCATGTTCGTCGTCGTTTGGCAGTTCGAGATCGCCGAAGAGAAGGTTGCAGCCTTCGAGGCCGCCTACGGCCCGGAAGGCGCCTGGGCCCAACTCTTCCGCACCTCGCCCGACTACCTGGGCACGGAGCTGCTCCGCGACGCCTACATCCCCGGCTCCTACCTCACCGTCGACCGCTGGGCCAGCGAAGAAGCCTTCCGCGCCTTCCGCCGCGAAAACGACAAGGGGTACGAAGCCATCGACCGCTCCTGCGACGCGCTCACCAGCCGCGAAACCCGAATCGGCGCCTACACCGTCTAGCCGGGCCCCAACCAGCTACTTCCGGAACCGCCCTTAAGCCGCAACAATCCAACACCTTAGCCTTTTAGCTCAAGGCTTCTCCATTTCTTCGCTATTTTCTCCTTTTCAGGACTGTCCAGCCCTGCTACAATCCCATCGAAATGCATTCCATGCTCTTGACTTTTCTCACCCTTCCACGCAAGGGGAGAAGGCGCGGACTGCTTTGATAGGAGACACCCCCCATGGCCATCGCCGACGACCGCGCCAAAGCCGTAGAACTCGCCCTCGCACAGATCGAAAAACAGTTTGGCAAAGGCTCCATTGTCCGCCTTGGCTCCCGCGAAGCCCTTCTTCCCATTGCGGTTATCTCCACCGGCTCCATCAGCTTCGACGCCGCTCTGGGCGTGGGCGGCGTTCCTCGCGGTCGCGTCACGGAGGTCTTCGGTCCGGAGTCCTCCGGCAAGACCACGATCTGCTTGCAGGTCATCGCCGAGGCGCAGCGGCTGGGCGGCCTGGCGGCCTTTGTCGACGCCGAGCACGCTCTCGACCCCGGCTATGCCAAAAAGCTCGGCGTCGACGTGGACAACCTGCTGGTTTCTCAGCCGGATAGCGGTGAACAGGCCCTGGAAATCACTGAGGCTCTCATCCGTTCCGGCGCTATCGATGTGCTGGTCGTGGACTCCGTGGCGGCGCTCGTCCCCAAGGCCGAACTGGACGGCGAGATGGGCGACTCCCACATGGGTTTGCAGGCCCGCCTCATGTCCCAGGCCCTACGCAAACTCACCGGCACCATCTCCAAATCGCGAACCGCGCTCATCTTCATCAACCAGATTCGCGAGAAGATCGGCGTTATGTTCGGCAACCCGGAAACCACCACCGGCGGCCGCGCCCTCAAGTTCTACTCCTCGGTCCGCGTCGACATCCGCCGCATCGCCGCCATCAAAGACGGCGACGCCGTCACCGGCAACCGCACCAAGGTCAAGATCGTCAAAAACAAGGTCGCTGCCCCCTTCCGCGAGGCCGAGTTCGACATTCTCTACGGCGAGGGCATCAGCCGCGAGGGCGACGTGCTGGACCTGGCCGTGGCGAACAATCTTGTTGAGAAGTCCGGCGCCTGGTACAGCTACGCCGGCGAGCGCATCGGCCAGGGCCGCGAAAACACCCGCACCTTCCTCAAGGACAACAAGGACATCTTCGCCAAGATGGATGCCGAGCTGCGCAAGAAGCTGAACATCGGCG
>JARLGE010000251.1 GCA_031296215.1 Occallatibacter sp. | reverse complement strand
GATGATTTCGCAATGATCTTTGCCGACCTCACACTTGCAAAACGCCTGGAACGCGCAGAGGGGTTCGCCTGCGTACAGTTTGCTGCGGCACGGAAGAAGGTGTTGCCGGACTGCGATTCCGCGTGGACGCGGTGCGCAGGCGCGGATGTGGTGTTTGATGGCGTGGATGCGCCGACGACGCAGACGTTTGGGTTGGGAGTGTTTGAGGAGCCGACGCCGAGCGCGCTTGATGAGATCGAGCGGTTTTTTCTTGAGCGCGGCGCGGCGGTGATGCATGAGGTGAGTCCCTTGGCAGCCGTGGCGACGCTCGATCTGTTGTGCGCACGAGGTTATCGACCGATTGAGATCAGCAATGTGATGTTTCGGACTGTGGAGAGACCGGAGAGTGAAGGCCGGGACGGCATTCGAGTACGCGTGATTGGGACGGATGAGGCAGAGCTTTGGGCCGGCGTAAGCGCGCGGGGATGGACGCACGAGCACCCAGAGCTGAAGGAATTTGTGGAGCAGATGGGCGTGCTGATGGTGGCGCGGGAGCAGAGTCCATGCTTTCTCGCGGAGATGAATGGCGTGGCTGGTGCTGCAGGCGGGTTGAGTCTGCACGAAGGCGTGGCGCTGTTCGCTGGGGCGGCTACGGCCCCGGAGTTTCGACGGCGCGGGCTGCAAGCGGCGTTGCTGGAGGCGCGGATGCGCTATGCGCTAGAGCACGGGTGCGATCTGGCGATGATGGTGGCGGAGGCGGGGAGTAATTCGCAGAGGAATGCGGAGCGGCAGGGATTTCGCGTGGCTTATACGCGGATGAAGTGGAAGCTGTATCCAAGTGCGGGCACAGACGCAAAATTCTAAATAGTGAGGCCGGTTTGAAGGCCGCCGGGGGTAGCTATGCCCCAGGCCATGGCGGGTGTGTTGTGGGCGAGGCCGAAGCGGCCGTCGGGGCCGAGAAGGATGATGCCGCCGTGTCCACCGAGACGGTTGTAGAGGTAAGAGATGGCCTCGCGGGCGGCGATTTCGGGCGCTGAACCGGCGGCGACGCGATCGGTGGCCCATTTGCCGAGGACGAGTTTCATGATGGGCTCGCCCCAGCCGGTGAGGGAGACGGCGGCGGCAAGATTGTCGGCGTAGCAGCCGCAGCCGATGAGGGACGAGTCGCCGACGCGGCCGGGAGTTTTGTTGAGGGTGCCTCCGGTGGAGGTGGCGGCGGCGAGGTTGCCGTGGCCGTCGAGGGCTACGGCGCCAACGGTATCGTGGTCCTTCGCGGACGGCGGGAGGCCTTCGGCGTGGGTCGTCGAGTTTGCGGACTTCCCGCGGGATTCGTTGCTCAGCGCGGCGGTTTCGGGGTCTTTGTCGTCGCGGAGGATCTGGCCGGAGAAGGTTTCGTCGGCGAGGCCGGCGGACTGGCGGGCCTGGGCCTGGGCGAGTCGGTCACGTTCGCGGGGGAGGACCAGATCGGCATTGTCGATGAGGGCCATGCCGTGGGCGGCGGCGAAGCGCTCCGCGCCTTCGGCGACAAAGTAGACGTGTGGCGACTCCTCCAGGACGAGGCGGGCGGCCTGGATGGGGTTGCGGAGGCGCTCGACGCAGGCGACTCCGCCGGCTTTCATGCGGCCGCCGTCCATGAGCAAGGCGTCGAGCTGGACGCGGCCGTCGGAGGTAAGGAAGCTGCCTCGGCCGGCGTCGAACGTGGGATCGTCTTCAAGGACGGTGACGGCGGCCTGGACGGCGTCGAGGGCGGAGCCGCCGAGGGAGAGGATGGCGTAGCCGGCTTCAAGGGCGGCGCGGACGCCGGACTCGTGGGCGGCCGCGGCATCGGCGGGGATGGCCCACGCACCGCCGTGAACGAGGAGGGTGGGATCGCGCGTAGCTGGGGTGGTCACCGGAATCATGGTAGAGCATGGCGGGGACGAGCGGGAATGGATGTCAAAGAGGAGCAGGCGGGTGGGGCGATATAAATGACTGAAAACAAAGAAAAAGATAACGCGCCTGCAATTGCATTGAATTCCATGGCAATCCGGTAACCTAAGAACAACCAAAGCGAAACGACTCGACAGGGGAGTGAGAATCTCGCCTGATGACTTCGTGCCACTTCCGCAGGTTCGGCGAAATTGGATGTAGCTGAAAGGAGCGATTCCCACGGGGAATCGCTCCTTGTCGTTTCTGCACGTAAGAAGACGAACAAGTGCGGAATGCTGGAACGGGAATGGCGGAAGGAATGACAAAACGGAAGCAGACGGCTGTAAAGAAGAGCAGCAATCGAGGAGTGAAGAAGCTCAACCGGGCGGCGTTCCGAGTTTTGGAACAAAGGGCCGATGAGATTGCAAACGTAATGATCGATGCCGCGCGGAAGGGCCAGTCGATGAGCACACGGTTGCTGATGGAGCTGGCGGGAGGAAACCTGGATTCGGAACAGGCGGCGGCGATGCGGCCATTTCGCAAACTGTTGCTGGATCTGGCCGCCGAGCAGCAGTTGACGGGTGAAGCGTTGGATGCAGCGGAAGCAGCACAAGCTGGGAATCTGGGGTAGCTGAAAGGTCGAAGTTTGAATTGGCAGGGAATGCGGTGGGATTGCACGGAGCGCAGCGCCGTGCGAACCGCCGCATTGCCGGGAAGAAAGAAGAGACGCGGATGAAGCTCACGAAGGACAATTGGTTCGGCGCAGGCAGATGGATGGGGCTGACATTTGAGCTAGGACTCGGGCTTGGAATTTGCCTGTTTTGGATGGGCATGGGCAGCGAGGCCAGCGCGCAGGCGGTGAGCACGACGACCGTTCAGGGGACTGTGTATCTGGCCAACGGGCGGGTAGGTTCGGGAACCCTTGTGCTGAGCTGGCCCGCGTTTGCGACGGCAAGCGGCCAATCAGTGGCGGCGGACAGCCTTGCGCTGACGATTGCGCCGGATGGATTTTTGAGTGTGAACCTGGCGCCGAACCTTGGGGCGACGCCTGCGGGGCTCTACTACACGGCGGTTTACCACCTGAGCGACGGGACAACGACGACGCAGTACTGGGTGGTTCCGGCCGCGGCGCAGGCAAGCCTGGCGCAGGTGCAGGCGCAACTGATGCCGGCGGCGCAGGCGGTGCAGGCGGTAAACAAGGCGTATGTGGACCAGGTGATTGCGGAACTGGAGGGCAGCCTGCTGACGGCATCGGGCGGGAACCTGACGGGGCCGCTTTACCTGAACGGCGATCCGACGCAAGCTCTGCAAGCGGCGGACAAACACTATGTGGATGCCACGTTTGCGGAGGCGTTGCCACTGACTGGTGGGGCGGTGACGGGAGAGCTGACGGGCTTGCAACTGGGGGCAGCGTATCAGGTGGACCAGTTCCCAGGGGTGGACTTTGGTGCGAAGCTGCAGGCCTGTCTGAACGGGTTGGGTGCGAGTTTCGGCGGGACCTGCGATGCGCGGAACTTTACCGGGATCCTGTCGATGGGTTCGAACCTGACGATATCGACATCCAATGCGACCGTGCTGTTGCCGTGCGCGACGATTGCCACAGCCAACCACCTGGTGGTGACGGCGGGGACGCGGAACGTGTCCCTGCGCGGCTGCGCCTTGCTGGGCGGGAGCGCCGCCAGCGGCAGCCAGGGTGGAACGGCCTTCCAGTATTCGGGCGCGAGCGCCATTGTGCAGGTGGGCGATCCGACGTATGCGGTGGATACGCCGGGGTTCCACATGGACAACGCGGTGCTCAACACGACGGCAGCGACGAGCGCTTCGGCGCAGGGACTGGCGGCCTACCGGACACAGGAAATGAATATCGAGAACCTGTATTTCCTGGGCAACGCGAACCAGACGGGGATGACGCTGGACGGGACCGGGAATTATACGGGCGGGAGTTTCTTTTCCAGCCACTTCAGCGGATTCCAGACAGCGGTGAACGCGATCGGGCACCAGGTTGCGAATCCAGCGACAACGGACTGGTTGAACGCGAGCACGTTTGTGCGGATGCACATCGATTGTCCGACCAGCGGGGGCAGCCCCATTGCCGGAACATACGGGATCAACCTGCAGCAGGGAGACGGCAACACGTTCACGGGCGGCGATGTGGAGGGTTGCAATACCGCGCTGCACCTGGGAGCGAATGCCGAGAACAATACAATCGTAGGGCTGCGCAACGAGAACTCGAACAACCAGGTGGTGGCGGATGCGGGCAGTTCGTACAACAACTGGATAACGGGCGGCACGATGTTTACCGGACAGTTGACGGACAACGGCACGCGCAACAGCTTTTTCGACACCTTTCACCGGAGTTTCAACGGCTTGAATGGCGACTGGTATGGGAGCCAAAAGGACGCGACGGTTACGAATCATTTGCGGCTTGGCACCGGCACGGGGAATGAGCGCGGGTTGCTGAACGAGATCCAGACGGACTACGGATACCGGTGGATCGAGGGCTACTCGGACGCGACGGCCGGGGAACAGTTCTATCAAGTGAACGATGTCTTGAATAACGTGAACCGGATTTCGATCGGTCAGTACAACAACGGGCAGGGGAGCACCAACAACCAGACGGTGGTCAATTCGGCAGGGACGGGCGCAGTGGTGCTGAACGGATCGAACAACTCCGGCACCGGAGGCGTGATCATCGGTTCGGGCGGGGCCACGGAGAGCACGGTGGCGACGATCAGCAATGCCGGCAACGCGCAGTTCAACGGAACCTTGCTGGCGGGGGGAACTTCGCAGTCGACGGGAACGATGACGGTGCGGAATAACGCCGATGCCGAAGTGGACTACTACCTGTGGCCGGGACTGACGACCAGCCAGAAGGGTTCGTACACGTACAAGGACTGGAACGGGAACAGCCAGTGGTACATGGTGAAGGATGCGAGCAACAACTGGGCGCTGAATTCGGCGCTGGGCGGGTTGGACAGCTTCAAGGCGTACCAGAGCACCAACAGCGGCGACACCTACGTGAATGCCTCGAATTCATCGGGGGCGGTGCGGGTCAATTACGAGAGCGGTTCGGGGGCGGCCTTCAACGTTTATGGCGGCAACAGCAGTACGCTCTACGCAAGCTTTACAGGCGCGGCAGCGATCAAGTTTCCGGGGCTGGCGGCTGCGAGCGGGCATGACTGCGTGCAGGTGGACAACGCGGGGTTTTTGACGAATACCGGAGCAGCCTGCGGAACGGGTGGGGGCGGCAGCGGGACGGTCAACTCGGGAAGCGCGGGCCAGATTGCGTATTACGCTTCCGCCGGCACGACCGTTGGCGGCATCAGCCAGGTTCCCATAACGGCGGGCGGGACCGGGGCTTCGACGGCGGGCGGAGCGCTGACCAACCTTGGGGCGCAGGCGGCGATACCGGGATTGAGCACGGACGGAGCCAACGGAGTTCTCGTGACCGGTACTGTGACGGCGGCCAACACAGTTGCCTACGGGAGCGTTGTAGGGGCCAAGATGGGGCCTGTCTTCCAGTGCGACCAGTTCAGCGGCGCGGACGTATCGTTGAAGGCGAACGCCTGCAATGCGGCGGCGATTGCAGCAGGGGGCGGGACCATCGATCTGCGCACCTTGCTTGCGGGAAACACGACCGGGTCACGAGAGATCGAGATCGACACGCCGGCGGGGAACCAAGCGCTGATCGGGGTAACGGCGCTGCTGCCAACGACTGGCACGTATACGACCACAATGGTGGGAGGGCCTGCGACCAGCGCAACTGTCTATCCCAACATGGGCGGCAGCGGGTACGTGACCGGCGACCTTGTATACCCAGTGGAGACAGGATTCGCCTATACCGGGGTGGCGGCCGGGGCGGTATTCAGCGTGACGGCTTCCGGGGGAACTGTAACCGCGCTCACGCTGGTCTCCGGAGGCAGTGGATACCTCACGTCAAAGTACGTGACGACGACCACGAACCATGCGGGGACAGGCCTGGCGATGAACCTTGCGGCGGCAGACTGCGGGATGCGCCTGAATGGGCGGGCGGTGATCCAGGGCGGGTCAGTTGGCGCCGGGGCAGCGTCCTTCCAAATCGTTCCCGCGAGCGGACATGCCGGGTTTCAAATGGATTCGGCTTTTTGCACAGACCAGAACGGCGGATATGTGCGGCAGGAGGGAGGCCTGAAAGCGGCAAATCCGACGGGCAACACCTCGTTCGTTTATGGGGCCGCGCACATTCGCAACGTGGTGGATCAGTCTAGTTTCAATCTGCTTGAAACATCCAGCCAATCCGACGATGGTGCGTTGATTGACGGCGCCTGCTGCGGCGCGAACTTCTTCAGCCTGCACGCGGATGCAGGGACAGCGGGAGGATACCCGGTCATCATCGGTCCGGGCGGCGTGCTGCGGAACGCCTGCACCACGAACGGGAGCAATACGATCACCGTTCCGTATGGACATCTAACCGCCAAGTACCTGGGAGACACGCTGAGCGCGGGCACCGCGGGCGGCAGTTCGAACCTTCCGGCCGGCGCCACGATCATCACCGCCATCAACTCGTTAACGAGCATGACGGTGAGCCAGGCGGCCAACGCCACCTCCGGAGGTCAGGCGGCCTGCACCACGCCGTCGCTAACGGGGGGATCGGGTTTGACGTTGCACATTTCAGATCCGACCGTTCCGGCGGTTACATCCGTTTCGCTGCACAACCTGGTGTCCAACGGCCCTGGGCCGGGATTGCCGAATGTCCTGGTGACAGGGCAAACGAGCGGATTGAGCGTTTATGCGGCGTATATAGAATCGAACTCCGCGATCGATAGTTCCACATCGCAGGTGTATTTCGGATACCCGGCGGGGCAAGTCAATTTCATGGGTCTCTACGCGCCGGGACCGTCGGCAGGGGGAACGAAGTACGGGGTGGAGTCGGACACACCGTTTGGCTGGTGCATGTTCGGGGGGGTTTCGAACGCTGGATTGCTGGATCAAGGGGTGAAGATTCAGGCCGCGCCCAACGCCAACCAGACCTATTGCAAGGGCGGGCTTACCAACGCGTTCAACGGAACCAACCTGTTGCCGGATACCAACTTCAAACAGGGAGGCACGTACTGGACCGTGCCTTCAGGGGTGACGATCACGGCGGGAGCGGGAGCGGCCGGGGACAATGCATTTACGTATGGTCTGAGCGGAACTCCGAGCGGCACGATCTACATTCCCGTGAATGCAGTGATCCCGAACCTGCAACTGAACCAGACGTATACCATCGGGGCCAACATCAATGCAGCAACGATGACGGCAGGGACGGTCAGCGTGCAGCTGTGCACCACGCCGACCTGTTCATCGCATTATGCCAATGCCACCGCGAACCCGGGAACCGCGGGCCCCATATCAGCAACGGTCAACGCACCGTCGTTCACCGGTCCGTATTTTGCGATTGTCATCAGCGGCGCGGCCGGGAGCGGGACACTTGCCGTCTCCGAACCATACCTGGTTTTGGGAATCACGCCGGCTTATGTGGAGAACGATCTCGGTTTTGGATCGTCGGCCAGCAGCGGCGCGGCATTCAGTTCCGTGGCGCTGAATGGAGGCACGCCCTGGACCAGTTCGAGCAGCACGAATTCACAGGTTGTCACCTGCGCTCCTGGTGGAACGACGGGACAATTCTGTGGGGCCGATGGCGCCTGGCACACGCCCGGAACGATCACCGGGGTGACGGCGGGAACAGGACTGACAGGCGGAGGTTCGAGCGGCAGCGTGACGGTGGGCCTGTCCACACCGGTGGCGGTGGCGAACGGCGGGACAGGGGCGGCGACGGCGAGCGCCAACACAGCCTTCGGCAATTTCACCGGATCTTCGGCTGCGCCATCGTTTGCTTCAACCACAGGAACGGGAAGCCCAGTGGCGGCTGTCTCTCCGACCTTCAGCGGTAGCACGACGACGTTCGCCAACAACTCCGCCAATACCGACTACCTGGTCATCGAGCCGGGCAACTCCGGGAATGCCGAGCTTGGCGGTATTGAGCTGGCGAGCGCCACGGGCACGGCGGAGTGGTATCTGCAGGAGGACACCAGCTACGATCTGCTGCTCACCGATCAGGGCGCGGCCACGCCCATGTCGATTCTCACCGGCTATGCGGGCGGAGCCACGAATCTTTCCTCGCAGGGCGCGGGCGCAGTGACGATCAACAACGTCAACCACAGCGGCTCGGGCGGATTCAGCGTCTACGAGGGAGGAGCGAACTACAACACACTCGCCTTCAATGTGACCAGTGCCGGAAATGCAAGCGTAACCGGATCCTTCACGGGCGGAGGGTTCCAGGAATCATCGGGATTGATGAACTCATCGGCCGGTGCGACAACCTCGGTCACCCATGCCGGCGGGCAGGACGCATCCACGAACTCGGCTTTGGGTAGCATTTCGATCCGTGGCGCGAATCAGACAGCGGGGACTGGAGGCGCAAGTTCGGTCGCCGGACAGGTGCTAATCCAGGGCGGAAGCGACGCCATCACCAATGCGACTTCCGTTGCCGGGGGTGTCGAGCTGGTTGGGGGAGCGAACACCGGATCGAGCACGCCGGGCCTTCCAGGATTGTTCCTGGAGGCACAGGTCTACAACTTCACGGGGACCTATGCGCAGTGGGGTTTAGTCTGCTTCACCACAACCGCTATGACAGTAGCTCCGTGCGCCGCGTCCCCCTACGGCTATCTGGCAGGGGTAGCCGTAACGCAGCCAACATCCACCACCGTCGAAGTGGCAATGGGACACAGTGTAGTTCCAATCAATGCCGCCTCGACGGCAGCTTTAGGGGAGGCAGTGTGCGCGGGCACTACGGCCGGAAAGATAACCCCCTACGGCGCTACCAGCAGTTTCTGCTATCCGGGGCTTAATATGGGCGAAGTTGTCGCCATAACCGGCACTTGGCCAGCATACCCGGATGGGACGGCTTTCCCCACCCTAAGCACCAGCCTGCCCTTGGTTCAGATGAACAATTTGAATGCGGGCATGGTGGCAACGGGCACGATGGCAGCAAACACCGTCGTAAAGGCCAGCGGCGCAATCGCATCGCCGTCTGCCTGCATTGATAATGGGACCGACTGGTACTGCACGGAGCCGATGTTCTCGGCCTCCGGCAGTGTGACCCTTGCACCGGCGACCGGGATCGGGACCAGCTTTACTTCAACGGGCGTCGCCTTTCCACCCACCTACGCGACGACGGCCAAGGTTTACCGCGGCCGCTGCCACATTGTCTGGCAGCAGATTACGGCGGTGTCCACGGTAACTTTCGGGGTCGGAGCCTCGGTCGCGCCTACGGCGTTGTACGTTTCCACCGAGTCGTCGCCGGGAAGCTACATTCCGCCCTATGTGGCCGCAAACATTACCAGCACCGCCACCACGGCCATCTCCACGGCAATGACTCCGGCAGCGGCCGGCACGAACTACATGACCAACATCGACTTGCTTGGCTCCTTCACGGCGGCGGCAAACCTGGTCACAATCTACGCACAGAGCGGGAGCTCGACAGACACGATTTCAATCCAGCCGGGAAGCTATTGCAGTTGGCTGCCTTAGAGCAGATGCCAGGACCGGTCAGTGCCGCACCGGTGTGGATTGAGCATTCAGGCAGAGACGAACGTTCTTCCTCTTCGACCCGGTCTTCGGAGGGTTTGAAGAGCGGCCGAATCGGGGGATTCTTGGTAATGACACAAGGGGATCGCGCTGATGCAGCGCTCGCCGGGATGGCGGCCCTGGAGGCGCTGAACAGGGAGGATCTAGAGGAATTCGGAAGAATGCTCGACCAGCGTCCGGCAAGGCTGCGGGGCCGCACGGTGGGGATGGCGCTGGCTGAGAATCTGCTTTGGGTGCGGACACGGGAGGGGTGTCCGGCGCCGCTCAAGGCGAATGCGGCGCAGCGGTCCTTCGAGCGGCGCCGGGGCCAGCGGAACATCGTGTTAAAGGCGCGGCAGATGGGGCTGACGACCTGGGCGGCGGCGCGGTTCTTCTTGAAGACCATTACGCAGCCGGGGACGCTGACGCTGGAGGTGGCGCACTCGCAGGAGTCGGCGGAGGAGATCTTCCGCATCGTTCACCGGTTTCTGGACTGGCTGCCGGAGGAGCTGCGGGGGGGGCCGTTGCGAACCTCGCAGTCCAATGTGCGGCAGATCGTGTTTCCGCAAATGGATGCGCAGTACCGGGTGGTTTCGGCCGGGGACCGCAATGCGGGGCGGGGATTGACGGTGCAGAACCTGCACTGCTCGGAGCTGGCGCGCTGGCCGGGCGACCCGGCGGAGACCCTGGCGGGATTGCGGGCGGCGATGTCTCCGGGAGCGGAGCTGATTCTGGAGTCGACGCCGGACGGAGTGGGAGGGTGCTTCCACGAAGAGTGGCAGACGGCCGGGGAGACGGGGATGGTGCGGCACTTCTTCCCCTGGTGGCTGGAGCGGCGCTACCGGGCAGAGGCGGTGGACGGAGCGAGGCTGACAGACGAGGAGCGGGCGCTGATGGCGCGGCACGGGCTGGACCGGGAACAGATCGGCTACCGGCGGCGGATACGGGCTAACTTTCGCGGGCTGGCCAGGCAGGAGTATGCCGAGGACGAGCAGAGCTGCTTTCTGGCCAGCGGCGACTCGGTGTTCGAGCTGGAAGCCATCGAGGCGCGCCTCGCGGTGGCGCCGGAGCCGGTTGAGCGGCGCAGAAACGGGGAGCTGGAGGTGTGGCTTCCAGCGATGAAGGGGAAAGACTACCTAGTGGCTGTGGACCCGGCCGGAGGCGGCAGCGAGGGAGATTGCTCCGCGGCCGAGGTGCTGGACATGGAGACGGGGATGCAATGCGCGGAGTTTGCCGGGCACGTGGGAGGCCTGGAACTGGCGCGGCTGGTGACGGAGCTGGCCACCGAGTACAACGGGGCATGGCTGGTGGTGGAGAGGAACAACCACGGCAGCGGCGTGCTGGCGCTGGTGGAGACCGCCTGCGGGTACAAGCGGATCTATCGGCAGGGCGGGCAGCCGGGGTGGTTGACCACGTCGCTGAGCCGGCCGGCGGTGCTGGGGCAACTGGGCGCGGGTCTCGTGGAAAATCCGGAGCGGTTCAAGAGCCGCAGATTGCTGGGCGAATGCAGGAGCTTTGTACGGCTGCCGGACGGCAGGAGCGGGGCGCGCGCGGGGACGCACGACGATCGGGTGATGGCCATGGCGGTGGGGCTGGGGGCGCGGGCGGAGCTGCTGGAGGGAAGGCGGAGGTCGTAGCAGACCTTGGGGCAGGGATCAGGGATCAGGGGTCAGGGGTCAGGGATCAGGGGTCAGGGGTCGGGGGTCAGGGGAAGGGCTGGTAGTAAATCCAGATGGCGGCCAACGCACTTTCGGCATCTGATCTTTGACCCCTGATCCCTGTGAAAGCGCTTAGAATTCGATTGAGAATCCGGAAAGGGCGGGAGCGGGCTTGGCGGTTCTGGCGGTACAGCATATCCGGCGCATGCGGGGCGGGGCGCAGGGCCAGTTGATGCTGGGCGCGGACGGGCGTGCGTACGTGGTGAAGTTCCAGAACAACCCGCAGCACATGCGGGTGCTGGCCAACGAGCTTCTGGCTTCGCGGCTGGCTTTGGCGGCCGGTCTTTCGGCGCCGGAGGCGGAACTGGTGGAGGTATCCAGCTGGCTGGTGGAGAATACGCCGGAGCTGGAGATCGACCTGGGGCGGACGCGGGTGAAATGCCAGCCGGGGCTGCAGTTTGGTTCGCGCTTTGTGGGCGGGCTGATGCCGGGCCAGGTGGTGGACTACCTGCCCGAGGAACAACTGGCCGAGGTGAGGAACCTGGGCGAGTTTGCCGGGGTGCTGGCGCTGGACAAGTGGACTGGGAACGCCAACGGCCGCCAGGCGGTGTTTACGCGCCGGCAGCGGGAGCGGAGGTACCGGGCGGTCTTCATCGATTTCGGATATTGCTTTCACGCCGGGGAGTGGAAGTTCGAAGACATTCCGTTGCGCGGGGTTTACTACCGCAATGACGTGTACCGGGAGATTGCGGGCTGGGAGTCGTTCGAGCCCTGGCTGACGCGGATGGAGACCATGGCCGCGGAGACCGTGTGGGCGGCCGCCGGCGAGGTTCCGCCGGAATGGTACGGCGGCGACCTCAGTGAAATGGAGGCGCTGGTGGAGAAGCTGCTGACACGGCGCAGCCGCATCCGGGAGTTGATTGAAGAGTTCGGGAAGTCGGACCGGAGGCCGTTTCCGAAATGGGCGGTTGGCGGAGAAGGAAGCGGAGATGGGGGTTGGAAGGATGCGCGGTGGGAGACTAGGATTGCGGGAAGGGTGAATTAGCTGCTGGCTTCTAGCCTTTAGCTTCCAGCTTTTTCATGCTGAGGCGGTACACAGAAGAGTTCGGGAATGAGCGAGGGCGGACAGAAATGGTACGCCAGAGCTAGAAGCTAGCGGCTGAAAGCCAACCATGAACAGCGGAAATCAGCGGCGGGCATGCGAGTTTCACCTGCTCCGGTATGTGCCGGATGCGGTACGGAACGAGTATGTGCATATTGGGGTGATCCTGCGCGAGCAGGGCAGCCGCGAGAGTGCGCGTGTGCAATTCACGCGCGACTGGCGCCGGGTGCGCTGTCTCGATCCGGAGGCGGATACCGCGCTGCTGGAAGGCATGGAGAGCGAGTTGCGCCTGCGGTTTGAGGCCGATCCGGACGGGGACCTGATGCGGCTGCTGCAGGAATCGCTTTCGCTGAGCGTGCAGATGACCGAGCCCAAGGCCTATTTGGCGGAGAGCCTGCCGGCGGGGATGGAAGAGCTGATGCGACTGTATGTGGAGCCTCCGCCCAGGGAACGCGTGCCGCGGCTGAGCGGACGGGCGGCTATCCAGGCGCGGATGCGGACGGAGTTCGAGCGGGTGGGAGTGTGGGACCTGCTGCGCAAGCGGATTGCGGCCTCGGAGTACACGCGGCCAGGCGATCCGTTGAAGATCGATGCGGGGTACAGGCCCAACGGCATGATCCGCATGTTTCATGCGGTGAGCCTGGAGCCGGGCGTGGAGATGGCCAAGGTGCTGGCGTTTTCCTCGGCCGGGCTGCGGGCCGGCGTGGAGCGCGTGGAGCAGGCGCAACTGGAGTTGACCGCGGTGATTGAGCCGGCCTCGCGGCTGGGGGCGACCGACGCGGAGCCGGAGCGGCTGGAGATGTACCGGTTTGGCGTGGAGACGATGGAAGAGCACCACATCCGCGTCCTGACGACGTCGGACCTGGACCGGGTGGCGGAGACGGCGCGGCGGGAGCTGCGGGTGTGAAGAATAGGGATCAGTGGTCAGTTTTCAGTGATTGGGATTGGTCAACTCCCTCAGCTTAGAGCCAGGTTAGATTTATCGATTGAGGTTTGCAGATAATTTCCTGGTTTTGCGGTAGGATCGATTTTGTTGAGAGGTAAGTGCTGTTGGAAGTCGGAAGTTATCGAGCGTTCGAGGCTGATGTGGAGTCATAAGTTAGCGCAGATCACCGACAACTGATCACCGACAACTGACAACTGAGCACAGGCAAAGAACGAGGCATGGCCCTTTCCGGGGCTGTGCCTTTTTGTTTTTGGGCGGGCCGGGAAAAGGAAGGTGCGCGTGAGGGTAGCAGAGCAATTGCGGGATATCTGGCGGCAGGCCATCGGCAGCGGGCAGAAGGATGACCTGGCCGCAGGCGCGGCCACGGCGGAGGTGGAACGAAAGACGCTGGCTCTGCCTGCGATTTTGAGTCCTGTCCAGTTTCCGGGGCGGCTTCTGCCCAAGCCGACGCCGGTCAACCT
>JARLGE010000250.1 GCA_031296215.1 Occallatibacter sp. | reverse complement strand
ATGCGACGGCATCCTGGTCGAGGTCCACAACCACCCCGAGAAGGCGCTCTCCGACGGGCCGCAGTCGATCTATCCCGACCAGTTCGCGCGCATGATGGACGAGCTTGGCCAGATCGCTCCGGTGGTGGGCCGGAACCTTCCTCGCAGCATCCACGTTGCCGCCGCGGCGGACTGAGCGCATGACCGGCTCGTCAGGCACGTGCAGGGCGCGAAGCATTCGGAAGTTGGGTGCCCCAGGTCTCGCTTCCGAGACCTGGGATCCATCCAAGCTCGCCCTGATTCCCGCGCTCCTCGCCCTGCTCGCGCTCGCCGGCTGCCGCAAGCAGGAGTTCCCGCAGTATCCGGCCGATTATCGCGAGTATGCCTACGTAACCAACGGCGGCAGCGGCACGGTGACCGTGCTCGACGTGGTGAACGTGCGCGTGGACCGCGAGATTGCCGTGGGACAGAATCCGCTAGCCGTGACCGCGAGCCCCACGCGCGACGAAGTCTACGTGGTGAACGCGGGGCCAGAGGGCGGGCTGGGTTCGATCTCGGTGATCGACGCCCTGAAGAACGCGGTCACGGCCACGATTCCGCTCGACCGCAAGCCGGTGTCGATCGATCTGGACGCCGAAGGGGCGCTGGCCTACGTGGCCAACTCAGCCTCAAACTCGATCTCCGTTGTCGACTTGAAGACGCGCAGGCAGATCGCCGAGTTCGGCGCGGGCGAAGAGCCGGTGGCGGCGCGCATCGCGCCCGACGGCAGGACGCTGGTGGTGGCCAACCGGCGCGGCAACTCGGTGAGCATCTTCGACGCCACCGCACGTCGTGTCCGCTCCATCTTTGACGGCTGCCCCGGCGCCGCGGACGTGGCCATTCTGCCCGACTCGTCGAAGGCCTTCGTCGCCTGCTCCGCCGGCCACCAGCTCATGGCGATTGCGCTGGCCGACTCGAAGTTCAATCCCGGGCAGCCCGATCGATTCGAATCCCTGCTCGATGTGGGCCGCGCGCCAGTCCAACTGGCGCTGAAGCCGGACGGCGGCGAGCTGTTTGCCTCGAACTCGCTCAGCGACTCGATCAGCGAGGTCATCACCTCGACCGACGACGTGCAGGGCGCGTACCTGATGGGCGACGAGCCGGTGCGCGGCGTGGTTTCCAGCGACAATGCCCTGCTCTACGTGGCCAACTACCGCTCCCAGTACGTCACCGCCTACTCCATCGACGACGGCCGGCGGCTGAGCCCGTCGATCCACGTCGGCGACGGCCCGGTGGCGCTCGAGTTTTCCAACTCCGGCTATTTGATTCTGGTGGTCGACAACCGCTCGGCCGATGTGGCCGTGGTGCGCGCCGCGACGCGCTCGCTGTTCACCATCCTGCCCACCGGCCGCGCGCCGAATGCGATTGCCGTCAAGGCGTTCACGGCGCAGTGAGTTCGCAGCTTCTCCGCCAGACAAAACGAATGTTATCTTGAGCGGAACGCAGCGAGTTCCTGACACACTTTCTAGCTCTTCTTATCTCCCAGCCGCGCCACGCTGAACTGCGCGCCGGCGAACAGGATCAGGCCCGAGACGTAGGCCCAGAACAGCAGGCTCACCGAGATATAGAACGGGCCGTACATGCTCAGATCGATGTGAGGAATTACCAGGGCAAAGAGGAATCGCGCAATCAGCCAGATGATGCCCGTGATGATCGACGTGTGTAAAACCGGCCGCCACGGCACCTTGCGGTTGGGGAGCAGGTAATAGACCGAGAAAAGGAAAAGGATCGCCGCTGCGCCGCTGGAGACCGTCAGGCAAACAAAAGCGATTGAATTGGAAGTCCAGACGATGAAGCCGTTCGTGCTGTGGAAAGAGAGGAAGCCAAGAGCGTTCCTCACCCCGACGGTCACGATCATGCTGAAGAGCGCGAGCGCGGCCATCAGAATCGCCAGCCCGAAGGCGATGGTCTGGTTGAGAAGATAGTTGCGGCTCTTGGCCACGCCCCACGCCTGGTTGAGGGCCACCTCCAAAGGCAGGAAAATACCCGTGCAGGCGATGAGAATCATCACCAGCGAGAGGGCCTGCGCGCTCTTATGCTTCAGGATGGGCGCAACCGCTTCAAACCAGATTGTATTGACCAGCCAGTCCTTATCCTTGGCCGCGGAGGGAAGATAGTAGTTCACCATGTCGTCGACCACGCCCTTCATGGCCTGCGAGTGGAAAACCGAAAACGCCAGCGTATAGAGCAGCACCACGAAAGGGATGAACGAGAGGATGGCGTTGGCCGACACGCTGAAGGCGAAGGTGTGCACCTCGCTGTCGAGCAGGTAGGCGACCAGCGCCTTGCCGTCCCTGCGCCAGCGGTACCACTTGGACTCTGCCGCGGGCTCCACATCGCTCGGGACGGCGGCCTTGCTCTCTATGCCGGAATCTGAAACCTGAACCACGTGCTGCTCCTTCTGCTCTACGGGCGCGCCGTTTCCGCTGTGCGCATCGTGCGCGAATGGCGGAGGGGGGCGCTGTTCCAAGGATAGACTGCCGGGGAAGCGCGCTCCCGTTCACCAGAGGCGGAGCGGGCTAGACCTGGTTGCATAAATCGGGCTTTGAAAGGGCACGGCTTTAGCCGTGCCGTAACAGGCCCATAAAACCTGGGGCTTTAGCCCCTGCGGGACAGTCTTCTCTGTCGGAAATGATTGATGCAACCACCTCTAGGGTTCGAGCCGCGTGAGCGCCCAGCGGGCGGCGGAACGCAGGCCCTCGTCGGCTGCGTCGGCCCATGTGCTCAGCAGGGGCGCAAAGCGCGCCAGGCCGCTGTTACCCATGGCCACGGCCACATTGCGGCGAACCCCAAGAAAGCCGGCGCGGCGAATCGGCGAACCGTTGAAGAGCGTCTCCCACTGCGCTTCGTCGAGCTGAGCAAGCCAGTCGAGCGCCGGATTCACGAGCTCGGCGCGGGGCGCGAGATCCGGGTCCGCGGCGATGGGCGTCCGCCGCGGCGAACGATTCCACGGGCAGACGTCCTGGCAGATGTCGCAGCCGAAGACCTGGCGGCCCATGCCTTCCATCAGGCTTGCGTCGATGGTCCCTCGGTGCTCGATGGTGAGGTAAGAGATGCAGCGCGTGGCGTCCATCTGGTAGGGAGCGATGAGCGCGCCGGTGGGGCAGGCGTCGAGGCAGCGGCGGCAGGTTCCGCAGCGATCCGGCGTTAGCGCCGCCGGAGCTTCTTCACTCTGCACCGGCAACGACGTGAGCAGCACAGCCAAAAAACCATACGAGCCCAGCCGGGGATGGATGAGGCAGGTGTTCTTGCCCGTCCAGCCCAGGCCTGCGGCCGTGGCCAACGCGCGTTCGACCACCGGGCCGGTGTCGACGTAGCCGCGCGCTTCAAAGGCTCCTTGCTCCCGGTGCAAACGCGCCTCCAGCGCCTGCAGGCGTTTCTTCAGGACCTTGTGGTAGTCGCTGGGGCGAGGCGCTCCGTTTGCATCGCGCCGGCTGCTCCAGGCATAGCGCGCAATCCACCCGGCGTCCGCGCCTGCCGGCTCGGTCGAACGCGGCGCGGCGCTGTTATAATTGGTAAAGCAGACCACGGCTGAGCGCGCCCAGGGAAACGGAACGCTCACCTGCGAGCGCAACAGGCGGCCGCTGTCATCCACCCGCTCCAGGTAGTGCATCTTCCCCGCACGCCCCGCGCCTATCCACTCGCTGAACCGTGCCGCATCGCGATCTTGCTCTGCGTGCGGAAGCGCCACCAGCCCGGCCTCGGCAAAACCAGCTTCGAGCGCCAGCGCGCGCACCGGTTCCCTGGCCAGATTGGGCCGCGGGCATGAACCATCTGCGGAACTGGTCGATGAATGATCCATGGAACCGGACGACCTCTCTTTTGCGTAGGGTACCTTGTGTCCGATAGCGGACGCCGGGATCGGAATCGAACACCGGGAGCCGCGGACAGGGCCTTTGGATCGGCGGCTATCCCCTGTGATTGCAGCATATTCTCTTCCGGCGGCTTTGGCCGCTGGAGTGCAAGTCTTAAAGCGCCGCGGGCGGCGGCGCAGCCACACCGCCTGGGAACAAAGCAGCCTTTCCCCAAGGAGAATTCTTATGACAAGCGCACTCTTCGAACCTGGCGCAAATCTGAACTTCCAGGCCATTGAACCGGAGGAACGGAACGAAAGGGTGAATGGCGAACTGGTGCGAGGCCAGGAAGCGCGCCTGCTGGAAGGCCTTGAGACCCTGGTGCTGAAGCACAGCGTGGCGCTCGACCTGGCCGGCGTGGAACGGATCGACGCCGCGGGCATTGCGGCGCTGGTGAAACTCTACCGCAGCGCACTGGCAGCCGGGCACCAGTTCCGCATCGCGAATCCCTCGGCGCATGTGGCGCAGATTCTCACCGTGGTCGGATTGGACGGATACTTGCTTTCCCACAATGCGGTCGAAAATTCATATTACGGCGCATGTCTGCGCCGGCCAGCCGCCTGATTTCCCTCCCCAGCCTCGCAAACCCCGGCCTGACAGCGGTTCCCGTCCCCAAGGCCGGGGATTTTCTTGCCCGCCTTCCCGTGCCGAGTTCCCGCCCGCGAATGGGCTGTGATGAGTGGCACATCGAACGGTATACTTGGGGCGCTATTTGTACTAGCGACGCATCAACGCCGTAACGCGCTCTCCGATGTGTGGATGACTGGTGCGCGCTCAGCCTTTTATCGGATTCTTGTGTTCAAGCTGAGCCTCCGCCCGTCCCCCTCGCATGGATGTGCTGCCGTTGCGGAATCCCGGGATCCCCGAGGACAGGTTTTGGTCGCAGGGGCGGGAAATCTTACATATGGAGGCATTACCCCATGACGCAGGGCGTGGTGGAACAGTCGTCTGCCCCTCAGGCAGATTCAACGTCAACCCCAATCCAGTATGTGTATTTCTTCGGCGGCGGGACGGCCGACGGCAACGGCAAGATGAAGGACGTGCTGGGCGGCAAGGGCGCGGGCCTGGCGGAGATGACCAACGCCGGGTTGCCGGTGCCCCCGGGCT
>JARLGE010000042.1 GCA_031296215.1 Occallatibacter sp. | reverse complement strand
TCGTCAAGCACGGCGAGTACGGCGCGACCGCCTTCTTTTCCAGCCACAGCTTTGGTCAAAAAGAGGACGCCCTGGAGCCCCACCCGTTCCGTGCTCCCGCCCTCCCGCTGGAAGAAGTCGTTGATCCCACCGGCGCCGGCGACAGCTTTGCCGGCGGCTTCTTCGGCTATCTTGCTTCGCAGCCCGAGCTCACCCCGGCCGTCTTTCGCCGCGCCATGTTCTACGGCAGCGTCCTGGGCTCCTATGCCTGCGAGCGCTTTGGAACCGAGCGCCTCCAGCAGCTCTCCCGCAAGGA
This sequence comes from Occallatibacter sp., assembly GCA_031296215.1. GTDB lineage: Bacteria > Acidobacteriota > Terriglobia > Terriglobales > Acidobacteriaceae > Telmatobacter. The sequence continues at coordinate 8,904 of JARLGE010000042.1, read as the reverse complement.
GATCGACGACCGCTTCCTCATCTTCCGCGAGTTGACCCACCTTGACTGAAAGGCCCATCGCGCGCTCGGCAATTGCGCGCCAGCCCATTGCGAAAGCGGAGTGGCTGGCCGTGATGGCCCTGTGCGCGGCGGCCTCGTTGGCCGCCATCGCGTGGGGCTGGTCCAGCGGCGCGCTGCTCAATTACGGCGACGCCGTCGCCCATCTCCACATCGCCCGCCGCGTGCTCGACGCACACCAGCCGCGCTTCTCCGAGCTTGGCTCCGTGTGGCTGCCGCTGCCGCACATCCTCATGATCCCTTTCGTGCAGGTCTATGCCTGGTGGGCCAACGGAATCGCCGGCACCATTCCATCGGCGCTCGCGTATCTGGCCGCCTGCGCGGGCTTCTACCGCCTGGCGCGCCGCTGGCTTCCCGCCTCGGCGGCGGCTGTCGCCCTCGCCTTCTTCGCCGCCAATCCCAACCTCCTCTACTTGCAGTCGACGGCCATGACCGAGCCCTTGTTTGTCTGCGAGATGATCTGGCTCGCCGTCTGGCTGGTCGAGTGGCGTCTCTGCCTTGACGAAGATCCCGCCCGGGCCCGCCGCGCGCTGTGCCTCATCGCCCTGGTCCTTGTCGCCGCCATCTTTACCCGCTACGACGGCTGGATCATCGCTTTCCTCGCCTGGCTCGCCATCGGCCTCACGCTCGCCCGCCGCCGTCAACTGCGCTCTCCAGCCTTCTGGCTGGCCAGTCTGCTCATCGTCGCCGCCCCCGCCTTCTGGTGCATCTACAACGCCGTCGAGTTTGGCGACTGGCTCTACTTCCTGCGCGGCCCCTACTCCGCCAAGGCTATTGAAATTCGCACCTCCGTGCCCGGCTTTCCGCCCCATCCCGGCTGGCACGATCCCTGGGTCGCCCTCCTCTTTTACAGCAAGGCCGCGGAGCTGGACTCCGCCGCCGCTGCCTGGGGAAACACACTCCTCGTGCTCAGCCTCTTCGGCGCTGCCTGGGCTTGGCTCACCGCCCGCCGCCGCGCCCTTGCCTGGGCCCTGCCGCTGGCCCTGCCCCTCCCCTTCTACGCGTATTCCGTGGCTTACGGTTCGGTTCCCATCTTTCTTCCCGTCTGGTGGCCCCATTCCTGGTACAACCTGCGTTACGGCATCGAATTGCTGCCCGCCATTGCGCTTGCCCTCGGCTTCACTGCACAGTTCTGCCTGGCCGCCGTCGGCCAGTTCAAGCCGCGCGCCATCGACGCGCGCTGGGCAAACGGCGCATTCGTTGTGCTCTTCTCGATCGTCGCCCTCAACGCCGTCCAAATGCTGCGCGAGCGGCCCCTGGTTTACGTGGAAGGCACCAAGATCATCGCGGCTCATCGCCCCTATGAACTCGCCATCCCGCCCGTCCTGCGCGCGCTTCTTGCCCAGCGGCCCGGCGGCGTGCTGTTGATGATCACCTCCACCGACCCGCAAATCGTGGCCCTCACCGGCATTCCCCTGCGCCAGACCATTAACGAGAGCGACCTCCAAATCTATCGCGACGCGCTCTCGGCGCCCGCCGCTTCCGCCTCCTTGGTGTTGGCATTCGACGGCGACGAAGTGGACCAGGCTGTCCGCGCTCACCCGCGGGGCCTCACCGCCGTGCGCCGCTTTTCCGCCCCCGGCCAGCCTCCCGCCACGCTTTACGTCTCCGGTACTCCCAATGCAACATCCTTCCTCAAACGCACCGGCTCGGTGGTAGCATCGCTCCAGGAATCTCGATGACCACAACCCTGGGAATGCTCGCGGAACCCTTCCAATTCGACCGGCTCGAGCAGTTGGTCGTGGCCAACGGCGTCATCGGCCGTCTGTTGATGGCCTGCGCGATGGGCGCCCTGGTTGGCTTGCAGCGCGAGCTCAACCGAAAATCTGCCGGGGTGCGCACCAATCTGCTTATCTGCATGGGCGCGGCTTTCTTTACCCTTCTATCTCCGGTGCTGGCAGGCGAAACAGGCTCCAACAAAGGTCAGATCGCCTCAAACATCGTGCAGGGGATCGGCTTTCTGGGCGCGGGCCTCATCCTCCACAACCGCAGCCGCGTAAGCGGCCTGGCCAGTGCGGCCAGCATCTGGGTTGTCGCTTCCATCGGCGTGGCCTGCGGCGCGGGGCTTTATGCGGCCGCCGCCGCCGGAGCACTCATCGTCATTGTCGCCATGGAGTTCGTCGGCTTCCTCGAGCTGCGCTCCAGCGTCAAAACCTACCCCGTTACTTACGAGGCCCGCGGCAGCGACCCCCCGCGCATGCTCCAGTCCATCCTTGAGGCCATGGACCACGCCGGCCAGCGCCTCACCGATGTCCAGACCGACGCCATCGGCGATCTCCAGCGCATCAGCTTCCCGCTCGCAGCCACCCGGCGCCAGCATGAGCGCCTCAACGCGGAGCTCACCGCCAGGCCCGGCATCGACAGGCTGTTCACCTTCCGCGATCCGGAGGACGATTGATCTCCTTCACCAAGGCGCACGCCTGCGGCAACGACTTTCTCATCGTCACCGAAGAAGGTGCTGGCGGCTTCAACCGGGCCGATCTCGCCCGCCGCCTGTGCGCCCGCTCCACCGGCATCGGCGCCGACGGCATCGAGTTCTTCGCCTGGACCGGTGAGAAGTCCGGCCGCATCCGCTTGCACAACGCCGACGGCTCCATCGCCGAGATCAGCGGCAACGGCACCCGCTGCGTGGCCGCATGGATGGCCCACACGCTCCGCTCCCAGCCCGGTGAACACCTTGAAATTGTCACCGACGCCGGCCCGCGCCTGTGCCGCATCAACGCCCTCAGCGCCGCCGGCGGCTTCACCGTCGAGGTCACCTCCGGCATGGGCGTCCCCGTCTTCGAACCGTACACCGTCACCCTTGCCGGCGGGCTCCACGTCGTCGGCGTCCGCGTCTTCACCGGCAATCCCCACTTCGTGGTCGTCGTCGACAACCCCGATTTCGCCGTCGCCGGCATGGCTTGGGAGGCCATCGGCGCGCGAACCTGCGTCCACCCCGACTTTCCCCATCAGACAAACGTCGAATTCGTCCGCGTCCTCTCGCCCGATCAGATCGAGATTCGCATCTTCGAGCGCGGCGTGGGCCCAACTACCTCCTCCGGCACCGGCAGCTCCGCCGCCGCCACCGCCGCGCTCGCCTTCATGAGCTGCCTTTCCCCGCTCACCGTTCTCGCTCCCGGCGGTGCGCAGACCGTTGCATGGGGCGGACCTGCTGCGGAGCTTTACCTCACCGGCCCCGCTTCCCTCATCGCCCGCGGAGAGGCCTTCTACGCGTGACCGCCCTGCTCAAGCCCTCCGCCGTTCCCTCTGATGCCCTGGTGGCCGTGGTCTCTCCGGCTTCCACCCCGCAGCCTGACCGCTGTGAACTCGGCCTCGAAGCCCTGCGCGCCCTCGGCTACGCGCCCCAGCCCGCCGACCACATCCTCACCCGCGGCCCGCTCTACTTTGCCGGAACCCCCGAGATGCGCCTCCGCGATCTGCATCACGCCTTCGCCGACGACGAAGTGCGCGCTATCTTTTCCTCCCGCGGCGGCTACGGCTCCAACCATCTGCTCGACGCGCTCGACCTCGACCTCATCGCCGAAAGCGCCAAGCCCTTCCTCGGCTATAGCGACCTGACCGCGCTCCAGCTCTGGCTTCTCGACCAGGTGCAATTGCCCGCCTTTCACGGCCCCATGGTCGCGGCCGATTTTTCCCGCGAGGGCGGCGTCCATCTCCCCAGCCTGCAAGCCGCCCTCGGCGGCCAGACTTACTCCGTCGGCGCTGAGGAAGGTATGCGCACCCTCCATCCCGGCCGTGCGCGCGGCGCTCTTTACGGCGGCTGCCTCTCCGTCCTGGTCGCCTTGCTCGGCACCCCCTACGAGCCGCACACCGAAGGCAAGCTGCTCTTCCTTGAAGACGTCAACGCCAGGCCCTACCAGATCGACCGCATGCTCTGGCAACTCGCCCAGGCCGGCAAGCTCGACGGCGTCAAAGGCATCGTCTTCGGCGAGATGCTCGATTGCCAGTCGCCCGGCGCGCCCCCCGAGCTGCTCGATGAAGTCATCCTGCGCGTCTTTGACCAGTTCCGGGGTCCCATCGCCATCGGCCTGCGCAGCGGCCACGTCTCCCGCTCCAACGTCACCCTCACCTTCGGCGTCGAAGCGGAACTCCACGCCGCCAACCAGGCCACTCTCGACCTCCTCCAGCCCGCGGTGATCCCATGAGGAAGCAGAAATCGGTGCGGCCACAGAAACCCGCTGACTCGCTGACTTGCTATCTCCGCGAAGCGGAGGCTAACTTGCTGCCTTTGTCGAAACCCCAGCCGCAACCCTCCACAGTCGTTCATCAGGAGCAACTAGCAAGAAAGCAATGACCCCATCCTCCCGTCACATCCATCTCAGCGGCATCTGCGGCACGGCCATGGCCTCGCTCGCCGGCCTGCTCCAGCTCCGGGGCCATCGCATCACCGGCTCCGACAAGGCCGCCTATCCGCCCATGAGCGACCTGCTCCATTCGCTCGGCATCCCCATCCTCGAGCCCTACGCCGAATCCAATCTCTCCCCCGCTCCGGACCTGGTCGTCATCGGCAACGCTCTCTCCCGCGGCAACCCTGAAGTCGAGTGCGTCCTCGACCGCCGCATCCCCTTCACCTCCATGGCCGCGCTTTTGCACGATGAGTTCCTCCCCGGCCGCGAGTCCCTGGTCGTCGCCGGCACCCACGGAAAAACCACCACCACCAGCATGTTGGCCTGGATCTACCAGGTCGCCGCGCAAACCGATCCCACGCGCGAGCCGTCCTTCCTCATCGGCGGCGTGGCCGAGAACTTCCAGTCCAGCTTCCAGCTTCGCCCCACCCGCACCTTCATCCTCGAAGGCGACGAGTACGACACCGCCTTCTTCGACAAGGGCCCCAAGTTCCTCCACTACTTTCCCGACGCGCTCATCCTCACCCACGTCGAGTTCGACCACGCCGATATTTATGCGGACCTCGATGCGGTCAAGACCGCCTTCAAGCGCCTGGTCAATCTCGTTCCCCGCCGCGGCCTCATCGTCGCCTACGACGGCAGCCCCAACGTCACCGACTGCCTCGCGCCCGCGCTCTGCCGCGTCGAGCGCTACGGCCTCTCCGAGACCGCCGGCTGGCGCATCCAAAACCTGCGCCATGAATCCGGCCTCACCCGCTGGCAGGTCTGGCGCGAGGGCGCACTCTGGTCCGAATTCGAGATGCAGCTCGCCGGCGAGCACAACGCCCTCAACGCCACCGCCGCCGCTGCGCTCGCCTCCGGGCTCGGCATCGGCAAAGAATCCATCCAATCCGCGCTGGCCACCTTCAACAGCGTCAAACGCCGCCTCGAAGTCCGCGCCGTCCTCAACAACGTCACCATCATCGACGACTTCGCCCACCACCCCACCGCCATCCGCGAAACCCTCCGCGCGCTCCGCAGCGTCTATCCGCAGTCGCGCCTCTGGGCCATCCTCGAACCCCGCTCCAACACGCTGCGCCGCAAAGTGCTGCAAACCGATCTCGTTGAAAGCCTGCTCCTCGCCGACCGCGTCGTCCTGGCCGGCGTCTATCAGCAGCAGCGCATCCCCGACGCCGAACGCCTCCACCCCGAAGACGTCATCCATTCCCTCCGCGCCCACGGTGCGCAGGCCGAACTCCATCCCGGCGGCGACGCCATCGTCGACTCCATCGCCCCCCAACTCGCCCCCGGCGACGTAGTCGCAATCCTCTCCAATGGCGCTTTCGACGGCATCTATGAGAAACTGCCCGCGCGCCTCACTCAACTCCATTCCTGACCGCGCAGAGACCCTTATGTTCTCGTCCCTCATCTTTATCGCCACCATGGTCGTGCTCGGCATTCCTACCGCCATCCTCTTCATTCCCTGGTGCTGGATCACCGGCAACGTGCAGCCGCTCTACAAGGGCACGCGCTTCATGCTCTCCAGCAGTTGCCGTCTGGCCGGCGTGCGCTTCCATGTCACCGGCCGCGAGCTCATCCCCACGCGCCGGGCCTGCATCTTCATGTCCAACCACGTCTCCAATCTCGACCCGCCCGCGCTCGTCTCCCTCATCCCGGGGCGCACCTCCGCCTTCATGAAGCGCTCCCTCATGAACCTGCCCGTGCTCGGCGTCGGCTTCCGCCAGGGCGAGTTCATCGCCGTCGATCGCTCCGGCGACGCCGCGGATGCAAGGGACAGCGTAGCCCAGGCCGGCCGCGTGCTCGCCAAAGGCGTTCACATGACCACCTTTGTGGAAGGCACCCGCTCGCCCGATGGCCGCATGCTGCCCTTCAAGAAAGGACCGTTCTTCCTGGCCATCGCCAGCGGAGCGCCGTGCGTCCCGGTCTCCATCCATGGCACCGAGACCATCCTGCGAAAGGGGAGCCTGCGCATGCATCCAGGCATCGCCCATGTCGCCTTTCACCCACCCATCGACCCGGCGGCATTTGCCACCCGCGAAGAGCTGATGCAAGCCGTTCGCCAGGCCATCGCCTCGGGACTGCCCGCGTGGATGAGAACATAAATCTGTGCCCGCCCACGCGTTTGCGTGCGCCCTGGCAAAATCAACCTTGGCTTTCCGGCGAGACTCTCATGATCGTGTCGCTCTTCGTTTTCGTCGTCATTCTCGTCTTGAGCATTCCCTCAGCGGTCATCTTCATTCCGCTGGCCGTCGTCACCGGCAACGTGGGACCGCTCTACGCGGTGGTCTGCTTCATCGTCCGCACCGGCTTCTTCGCGGCTGGCATCCGCGTGCGGGTCGAGGGCAAGCAGAATGTCCCCCTCGGCCAGGCCTGCATCTTCATGGCCAACCACGTCTCCAACCTTGACCCGCCCGGCCTGATCCCCCGTATCCCCGGCCGCACCTCCGCCTTCGCCAAGCGCGCCATATTCAACATTCCCGTCTTCGGCTACTGCATGAAACTCGCCGAGTACATTCCCGTCGACCGCACTGGCTCCGCCGCCGGGGCCCAGGCCAGCGTCGCTGCCGCCCGCCGCATCCTCGCCAAAGGCGTCCACATCACCACCTTTGTCGAGGGCACCCGCTCCGACGACGGGCGCCTGCTGCCCTTCAAGAAAGGTCCCTTCTACCTGGCCATGGAAACCGGCGCGCCCTGCATTCCCGTGTCCGTCTTCGGTACCGAGACGTTGATGGCCAAAGGCAGCTTCGCCATCAAACCCGGCACCGTGCACTTCGTCTTCCACCCCCCCCTCTACCCCGCCAACTTCGCCACGCGCGAAGAGTTGATGCAGGCAGTCCGCGCCGCCATCGCCTCCGGCCTGCCCGAATGGATGCGCACCTGATCGCCGCAGCTTTTGCTCTAACCTGATCGCCGCAGCTCTTGCTCGAATCGCAAAAACCGCTGACTCGCTGACTTGCTATTCCCGCGAAGCGGGAGCTAACTTGCTGAAATTGTCCATCACCACCCCACGCCCCGCCGGAGACCCGCACCCCATGCAGCAGCCAACCCTCACCCGCCGCCAGTTCCTCTCCACCACCGCCCTCGCAACCCTTGCCCTCCGCTCCTCCCCTCTCCGCGCCCTCGCCGCCCCAACCACCATCACTGTCCACACCCCCTCCGGCGCACTCCGCGGCGAGCAATCCGCCGGCGTCAACGTCTTCCGCGGCGTTCCCTTCGCCGAGCCCCCCGTCGGCCCTCTCCGTTTCCGCCCACCCATCCCCGTCAAGCCCTGGAACATCGAATCCAAGCCCACCGAATCCAAGCCCGGCGAGCGCGACGCCACCCGCTTCGCCGCCTCCGCCATGCAGACAGGCGAGCCCGGCATCGACCACAGCGAAGACTGCCTTTATCTCAACCTCTGGGCCCCGGCAGGCAAAGGTCCCTTCCCCGTCTACGTCTGGATTCACGGCGGCGGATTCACCGGCGGCCACGCCTTCGAGCCCATGTACGACGGCGTCATCCTCGCCCAGCAAGGCATTCTCTGCGTCACCGTCGCCTACCGCCTGGGCGTCTTCGGCTTCCTCGATCTTGAACCCCTCCTCGGCCCCGACTACGCCGGCAGCGCCAACAACGCACTCCGCGATCTCGTCTCCGCCCTGCAATGGATTCACGAGAACATCGAGGCCTTCGGCGGCGACCCCTCCCGCGTCACCATCGGCGGCGAGTCCGCCGGCGCCAAGCTCACCGACATCCTCATGGGCGTCCCCTCCGCCCAGCCGCTCTTCCAGCAGATGATCTCCGAAAGCGGCGGCGCCGAGCGCGTCTGGACGCGCGCCCAAAGCCAGGCCGTCTCCCAGGGCTTCGCCGGCGTCTGGCGCGCCCAGACCGCCTCCGATCCCGTGACCATCCTCTCCGCTCCCGCCGATGCGCTCATCCAGGCGCAAAAGCAGTTCATCGAAACCTGGCCGCAGCACTTTCCCCTGCGCTGCCAGATCGACGGCTCCCTCCTGCCCCTGCGCCCCGTCGAGTCCATCGCCGCGGGCTCCAGCCGCGCCAAGCGCCTGCTCATCGGCGCCAACCGCGACGAAAGCGCCGCCTTCCTCGGCCCCCATCCCCAAAAAGATCCCGGCCCCGCCGACCTCGGCAATCTCTCCGCCGCCGATTTCGCCGCCGTCTTCAAGAAGTACCGCGAAGTCTACCCGCACATGACCGCCGAGCAGCTCCGCATCCGCGCCGTCACCGCCGAGGAGTATTGGATTCCCTCCCTCCGCGCTGCCGACGCCCACCTCAAGGGCGGCGGCACGGCCTTCGTCTACCGCCTCGACTTCGCTGAAACCGGCGGCTATCTCCGCGGCTACGCCTTCCACTCCCTCGACGTCCGCCTCGTCTGGGACCGCCCCTCACCCGACGCCGCCAACGCCCAGGCCGAAGCCGATCTCGCCCTCCAGATGCACCACGCCTGGCTCGCCTTCCTGCGCGGCGAAACCCCAGCCGCCCCCAACGTCCCCGCCTGGCCCGA
>JARLGE010000041.1 GCA_031296215.1 Occallatibacter sp. | reverse complement strand
TGGCTGGGATTGCGGCGCGACATGCCGGCGCTGCTGGACGCTGCCGATGGATTCGTTCTGAGCTCAGCGTGGGAAGGAATGCCGCTGGCGGTGGGCGAAGCGATGGCGATGGAGAAACCCGTTGTGGCGACCGATGTGGGCGGGGTGTGCGAGTTGATTGGCGATGCAGCCGTGGCTGTGCCTGCGGGCGATTCCGAGGCTCTGGCCGAGGCAATGCTCGAGCTGATGCGGCGCAGCGCGGAAGAGCGGGAGCGCCTGGGCCGCGCGGCGCGGGCGCGGATTGCGGAGCAGTTCAGCATGGATGTGCGGGCGGATGAATGGGAGAGCCTCTACAAGAGTCTGACTCAACGCGACCGGTAGGTCGGCGACCGCGTGAATTCGTACGTTGAGGTTTGTGCTATCCCAGGTCTCAAAATCGAGACCTGGGGCACCCGGCATGTGTTCGGCGGTTGATCTCGCTCAGAACGAGAAGACGGCCTGGACGAAGATGCGGCGCACGGCAGAACCGGTGCTGAACATGCCGCCAGCCAGGGTCGTCGACTTGTCGAAATAGGGGCTGGTGAGCGTCCCCATCGGGGTTCCGTAGTCAACGTCGTTGAACAGGTTGAGCGCCTGTGCGCTGAAGTTCAGCGAGTATTTACGGCCGGTGCTGGTGGGTCCAAACATGCCTCCGGGTCCACCGCGCCCGCCGCCGCCACCAAGACCACCTGGGCCAAGGCCTCCGCCCGGAGGGCCGCCACCGCGCCCGCCGCCGCCGCCACCCGGAGGAGGTCCGCCGCCCCCCGGTGGGCCTCCGTCGGCCTGGCTGGTTGCGGAGGTGAGTTTGGGACCGATGCCGAAGGCGCGGCTGATGCGCAGGTTGACTGAGACGGCTGCCGGCCCGGTGCCCAGGTTTACCGGGACCGGCGATTCACCAGCGGCCGGCTGGCTGTCGAGGCAACCAAACGAGGTCTGCACATAGCGGTCCTGGTTGGCCGCGCAGTCAGCGGAAGCAGCCTGATCTGGACGCTGATTGAAGAAGTTGTTGAGCGGGTCGGTGGCCAGCGTGATATTGAAGGGCCGGCCGGCCTGCGCCATCATGAAGGGGTTGAAGCGGATGCCCCAGGGACCGCTCAAGTTGGCCATGAAGAAGACCGAGTTGCGGGTGACAAAGCCGGAGCGGCCGTAGTCCTGGTCAAGGTCGTAGGCGTTCGAAGCGCTGCCGTTGCCGTTGCCGTTGGCGTAAGACAGGGTGTAGAACCCGACCAGGTTCAGGTTCTTGCTGACCTTGGAGTTCACGCTGACGATGGCCTGATTCTGCTTGAAGACGGCCTCGGGGTAATACTCATACAAGTATCCGCCGGAGTTGGTCTGCGGCGTTCCGCCGATGGCCTGGTTGGCATTGCGATTCACCATCTGGTGCACGCCGAAGGAGCGCAGGTAAGTGAGCGTCAGGCTGGTGCCGGGAGAGAGTTGCCGCTCCAGACTTGTGCCGAATTGTTCTGTCGTTGCAGCGTGGAAACCGGGAGCCACCTCGTACTTGACGGGCGTGGACGCGCTGCTGGTGGCGGTGCTGCTGGAGCAAGTGGTCAGGTCGATTGCATCCAGCGAGGATGCCGCGGAGGTGCAGGTTGGTTTGTTCAGCACGATCTGCTGCTGAAGATTGGCGCGATTGATGGTGAGCAGGTTGCCGGTACCGAAACGGTCGAAGAAAAATCCGTAGCCGCCGCGCACCACCGTCTTGGTCTTCTTGTCCTTGCCGTTGCCGTCGAGGGCATAAGCGAAGGAGACTCTCGGCGCCCAGTCGTCGTGATCGGCGATGTGATTTTGCGCCTCCCAGCGCAGGCCGCCGGAGAGGGTCAGCTTGCGGCTGAACTTCCAGTCGTCCTGGGCGAACAGCGCGATGTCGAACATGTTGGCGAGGGCCGATTCCTGGCCGCTGGCATAGGACACGGAAGTGGGTCCGTAGCCTTGTTGCACGAGGCTGCTGAAGGTTTGAGTTTGTAAGCCATTGGCCATGGCCAGATAGTCCTGGTAGTTGGCGAACGTGAATGCGCCATTGAAGTTCGAATTGGTGAGATTGGCGTCGCGCGAGTCGCGCAAGCGGGTGCCGAACTTGATGGCCTGGGTGCCGTGGCTGAGCGTGGTGATGTTCCACAGCTCAAGGCGCGTGGCGTGGTCGCGACTTTCCTGGCCGGGGTAACCGCCCCCGGTGAAATCGCCTTGGACGCTGATGGTGGGAAGGGCTGAATCCGGGTAGTGATTCTCATTCTGGCGCTCGAACTGGAAGCGCGTCTCGTTCACGGCGTGCTCGTTGATGACGAATGCATCGCTCATCTGCACGGTGTGGTCGGTGTTCGATTCATGCGTGGAGGCGCTGGGCAGCGAGCCGGAGTTCAGATCGCCGTGCTCGGACTCGGACCAGAAGCCGTAGCGCGCGGTGAACGTGTTCTTTGCGCCCAACTGCCAGTCGATACGGGCGGAGACGTTGTCGCGAATGCGCCGGTTCAATAGGTTGACGCCGTAGTTGGGATCGTTGACGAAGAGGCCCGAACCGTCGTCCAGTACCGCATCCGGGATGAGCCAGGTATTGACGCTTTCGGTGTTGCGCTGCTCTCCGCTGACAAAGAACGACGCGGTCTTCGAGATAGCTCCGCTGGCGGTGCCGTTGAACTGGTAGCTGTAGTAGGAGGGAATAGTCGAGGTGAAAGGGTTGCCGGTATTGAAGATCTTGTCGTTGCCTTGAATGAAGCCCTGGCCGTGCAGCTTGTCGGTGCCGGGCTTGGTGAGGATCTCGATGCGCCCGTATCCCAGCCGGTCGAACTCGGCGGAGAAGGGATTCTGGTTAATGCGAATCTCGCGGATGGCCGACTTGGGCGGCAACTGGCCGCCGCTGAAACCGTCAATGTAGATTTGGCCGCCGTTCGGTCCCGCCGAGGGGCCGGCCAGCGCCGTCAGTTCGTTGGAGAGCTCATCGGGATCGTCGGAGAGCGCATCGAGGTCCTTACCCTTGATCACGATAGCGTTTGCGTTTCCGCTGGCTTCGGTGTTCACGGTGGACGAGTCGTCGGTGACGGTGACGCTCTGCTGCTCGGCTTCCACCGCCATGGAGACGTCGACGCGTTTGGATTGGCCCGCCGCGAGTTGAATGGCCGGCGAACTGAAGGGCGCGAAGCCGTCAAACGCTGCGCGGACGATGTAGCCGCCGGGGACGAGGCCGGTGACCGAATAAGCTCCGGCGGAATCCGCCGTCGTGGTCTTCACCGTGCCGCCCGCCGAAGTCAGGATGGTGATCGCGGCGCCTGGAATCAGCGCGCCGGTGGGGTCGGAGATGTGCCCGCGCAGGGTCCCTGTCGTGGCTGTTGGAGCGGACGCCGAACTCGCTGGCGCCGATGCCGCGGGCGCAGGTGTCTGCACCGGCGGCGCAGGCGCTTGCCCCTGAGCGGTGAGCGCGGTAGCGGCGCCAAGCGCCCATGCAAGCAGAGTTCGATGAATACTATGTCTATTTGAATACAAGAGTTCCTCGCTGGTTTCGTATGGATGAATGCGGATGTTTACTGTGCGGCGACATCGGGCGTGCCGGAGCCCATGCTCCAGTTATTGAGCATGCTCTGGCTGGCCGCTGGAGCTTCAAGCAGCGGCTCAACGCCTGCTATCAGCGTGATAGCCGTAACATCGGTTGTGCCGTCGGTTGAGACCACCATGATGGCATCGCCTTTTTTCAGATCCGCCACCTGGATGATCGGCGCGCGGTTTAGCATCTGCTGGGGATCGCCGCCGGGTCCTTGTCCACCCCCCGGCCCTCCGCCAGCCTGACCGCTACCCTGGCCGGACCACTGCGATGCGCCGCCGCCTTGAGAACCGCCCTGGCCACCGGCGCTGCCTTGCCCGGCGCCGCCGCGCTGGGTGGGCGCCGCGCCGCCGGTGGGCGACTGCGCGCCGCCGCTCCATGCCCCGCCCGCGCCTGCCCCGGATCCTTTCAGGCGCGCCGCCATCATGCGCGCCATCATGTCCGGAAGCCTGCGCATCTGCGCGTCGGCCGTGATGTGAATGGTGACCTGCTTCTTGGTGGTCAGATCTTTCAAAACGAGGGTAGAGGCGGCCGTATCGACGGATGAGACTATCCCGGAAATATTGCGAAATGTGCCCGACACCACTTCTTCGGCACTGATGCTGACGCCGTCCGGGCTCTTGGTTCCGCGCGCGCGCAACTGGTCGCCGGCGTGGATGGCGTCGATCGGTGCAGGCACGGCCGCATCGAAGCGCACCGAAGCGGGCGCGTAGCGTTTGAGCATGCTTGACTTGGTGGTGTTCACGGTGATGGTCCTGGCCGTGGCTCCCGCGCCACTGGTGAGCAGAATGACGCCCGAAGCGCTGTCCACGCTCTTCACCAGCCCGCCGACGCCGCGCCGCTGCCAGTCTTCGCGATCCTTCTGTTGCTTGAGGACCACGTCTGACTGCTTGATAGCGACGATTTGCAGAGCCTGCGGGGCGCCTGCCGGCGCGTCGGGGTCAAGCTTGATCAGCGCCCGATCTCCCACAGCGAGGTCGCTGAACTGCATGGGCTGCGCGGTGCTCAGGTCCTTTTGCCCAGGCTCGACGCGCTTGATGACGGCCGCGGCAGGAACCTCCACCTGGTAGGACTGGCCCGCATCGGTCTTCACCGTGAGCGTTGTTCCGCTAATGGCGGTGATGGCGCCGACAAAACGGGCGGGCGCCTGCGCACCGGCTGTGGGGGTCAACACAGTGGCTGCCGCAAGGAGCGCAACGGTGAGAGCCGCGCATGCCGACGAAGCTGATTTCCGAATCCTCTTGGTGAGATTCATAAGCCATTTCTCCACGGTCGAGGTGTTGACGGGGACCGTGGTTTGAGAGTCGTTCCTAGTTCGGTAGACGAATCATTGCCTCAAAAGGTTGAGCATTCGGTGTCGCAGTGTGATGGATTGAGAGGAAAATGCTCACCGTGTTTGCAAGACCCTATATATATTGGGGTTGCGGGCGGCCAAACCTTAAGGCAAGCTTAAGGTTTTCATCCAGATTCTGGGCCGGACACGATGGATGTTTGCCGGGGCCTGTCAAGAGCGGGAGCAGCAGACATGAGTTGCGCCGGAAGGGTTCACTTTGTCAGTTCGGCGCTTTCGAGAAAGGTATAGCTCCCCGATGGAGCGGGCGCGACGTGGATAAGCCTGCGGTTATGCACCAGCACCGTATCGCGATACCAGAGATTGATGGCGGGGAGGTCGCGGGCGAGAATCTGCTGGGTCTCAGCGTAGTCGGCGCGCCGGCGGGCCGGATCCTGGCTCTGGGCCGCGTCGTCGAGCAACCGATCGAGGCGGGGATTGGAATAGTGACCGCGGTTTGCGCCGTTGGGGGAAAAGCGCGCCGTAGAGAAGGCATAGCTGAAGATGTCGGGCTGCTCGTTGCCGCCGATCCAGCGCAGCGAGTAGATCTGGAACGCGCCGCGGGTTACGTCGGAGTAGAACGTTGCGTACTCGAAGCTGCGAATGTCGAGGGCGATGCCGACAGAGGCAAACTGCTGCTGCAGCACCGCGGCGAGCAGACGCGTTCCCTCGTCGTTGCTGGTCTTCATGGCAAGATGCAAGCGGACGCCGTTGGCAGCGCGCGGATGGCCGGCCTCATCCAGGAGTTGCGCGGCGCGCGCCGGGTCGTAGTCGAAGCGCGGGCCATCGGCGCTGAAGGCCCAGTGGCTGGGCGGCAGAAGGCTCAGCGCGGGCCGCGCGTGGCTGCCCAGCAGGGTGCGGATCATGAGGTCGCGATCGATGGCGCAGGCGATCGCCTGGCGGATGCGCGCGTCGCTGAGCAGCGGATCGCGCAGATTGAAGCCTAAATACTGAATCTCGGTGCCGCCGGTTTCTTCAATTTGCAGGTTGGGCCGCGCGGCCAGGACGGGCAACGAATCCATGGGCAGAGAATTGATGGCCACGTCGCCGGAGCCCTTTTCAAGTTCGAGAGATTCTGTAATTGCGTCGGGAACAACGGCAAAACGCACGCGTTCAAGTTTAGGCACCACCGACCAACTTAGCGGGTTGCGCTCGACAACCACATCCTGATCGATCTGTTGCGAGACGAAGCGGAAGGGGCCAGTGCCGACAGGATGCTGCCAGAACTCACGGCCGCTCCCTTCGGGAACAACGCCGATGGCTCCGGTGGAAAGATTGGTAAGCAGGAAGTTGTCAGGGTGCTTCAGATGCATGACCACGGTGCGGTCGTCGGGCGCGTCGATGGAGTCGATGGCGGCGTAGGACGCGGCCCTGGGCGTGATGACCGACCCCGGACGGCTGGGGTTGAGCATGGATTCGATGGTCCAGACCACATCGCGCGCCGTGAGCGGGCGGCGATCGTGGAAGCGCACGCCCGAGCGCAGGTGAAAGACAAGCGTAAGCGGGTTAGGCTGCTCCCAGCGTTCGGCCAAAGCGGGCGTGAATTGGAAGTTGACATCGCGCGCCACCAGACCGTCGAAGAGAAGCGCGTCGATGCGCTGCGATTGCGCGTCGGTGCCAATGCGCGGATCGAGGTTGGCCGGGCTGCTCTCGATGAGGAAGACGACTGTGCGGGGATCGCGAGGAGCGGAGCGGCAGCCGACCAGCAGGAACAGGACGGTGAGGGCAAGCAAGGCGCGATTGCCCGGCTTAAACATACGTCACCTGGCCGAGGATTGTGGGGCGGTTTGCGCCAGTGGCCGCGGGGACGTTGCCAGGTTTGCGATGCCAGGTGTGCCACGCCAGGAGGGCAAAGGCGGCGGCCTCCTTGGCTTCAGCGGGGAGGCCGAAGTCTTCGCTGGCGGCCAGTTCGCAGCCGAGCGGGGCAAGCCGTTGCGCGAGCATGGCCATCAAGGTGGCGTTGCGCGCGCCGCCGCCGGAGACGACGTAGTCAACGGCGCTTTGCTTTGTGCCGACGACGCGGATTCTCTTCTGGACGAACTGCTTGTAGCTTGCGGCGATGGATTCGGCGGTGAGCGCGGTTGCGGTGGCGATTGCGTCTTCAGGTTCTGTGCTGTGGCGGCGACAGGCGGCGAGGAACTTCGCGGCGTACTCGCGGCCGAACTGCTCGCGGCCCGCGGTGCGCGGGGGCTTGCGTTGAAAGTATGGATTGCGCAGAGCGGCGGCGAGTGCGGGAGCAAGGATTCTGCCTTCGGCCGCGATGGATCCGTTGCGGTCGAAGCGCTTGCCGAAGAGCTCCAGCGCCAGTGCATCGATGACCATGTTGCCGGGGCCGGTGTCGAAGGCGATGACCGCGTCGGGCGCGGTGGCCGCGGGAATCGCGGTCAGATTCGCAATGCCGCCGATGTTCTGCAGGACGCGGCCGCGCGTGGGATGTGCGAAGAGAACGTAGTCGAGCAGGGGAACCAACGGCGCGCCCTGTCCGCCGGCGAGCATGTCGGCGGGGCGGAAGTTTGAGACGACTGGCACGCCAAGCGCAGCGGCGATCACCTGCGCCTCGCCGGCTTGCCAGGTGCAGGCAAAGCTACGGCCTGCGTAGCTTCGAGCTCGAGCCTGATGATAGAGCGTCTGCCCATGGCTGCCAATCAGATCGAGTTGCAACGTGTGCTCCTTGAGGGTTGCCTGCACAGCTTCGGCGTAGGCGATGCCCAGCCGCCAGTTCAGGCGCGCTAACTCAACGGTCGATGTGGAGGACGCGTTCATGGCGGCGAGGACGGCGCGGCGCAGTGGGGCGGGGAAGGGGATTCCTTGGTGCGCGATGAGCGTGAGTTTGGGGCGCAGTTTGCCGGGCGCGATGCGGACGATGGCTACGTCGACGCCATCGGCGGAGGTGCCGCTCATGATGCCGGCTACGGTCATACTTTTCAGGCTCATGATTGCGGGGTCCATGAAGGGGGTTGGACAGCGGCGATGGTCTGGCCGAAACGCAGGACTCGGGTGCGAAGGGCGTCAAATTGCTTCGGCGTGAGTGCGGGCGTTGCTCTGCCCGCATAGAGTTTCTTGAGTTGATGGGCAGACTGCGCGGCGCGGGCTAGAAGCAATTTGCGAAAGGCCGCGGATCGCTCGCCTTCGGTGATGAGCGCCTCATACGCACGCAACGTCAATTCCGGGCTGTGACAAATCGCTGAGAGATCGCTGCCAGCTCGAATGGTCTGGACGGCAGCCTCATCGATGGGAAGAAACTTGAGAATGCCGCCCATCTCAAGATCGTCAGAGAGGACGATGCCTCGATAACCGATCCGCTTGCGAAGAACGGAGGTGATCCAATACTTCGAAGCGGACGCGGGGACGCCTTTGCCGGGTGTGTCTGGATAAGCCGCGTGATTGATCATGACGATGGGCATCTGGGCGTGAAGTTCGCGATAGGGGACCAGGTCGGTGTTCCAAATCTCGCGGGCACTGCGTGCGATGGTGGGCGTATCGAGATGGGAATCGAGCGTGCCACCTCCAAGGCCGGGGAAATGTTTGCCGCAGCCGGCCACGCCGTGCGCGGCGAGCCCGGCAAGGAAGTTGCGGGCATAGAGGACAGTACCCGCTGCCGTAGGCGCTGCCACACGTGAACCCATAACTTTCGCGGAGATCGGCAGGGCCAGGTCGACGACCGGTGCAAGCGAGGTGTTGAAGCCGAAGGCTTTTACGGCTCGCGCAATCAGTTCGCCATGCTGGTGTATGAGCGACAGCTTTCCGGTGTTCTCGGCGGCCAGGGCGACGGCTTGAACGGAGGGCATGGGAGCGAGGGCGTCGCGAAGCCGGTCGACGGTTCCGCCTTCCACATCGACACAGCGGATGCTGTTGGGATTGCAGAAAGCGGTTGCCTGGGCGAGGAGCGCGCGCGCCTGGGCGGGATCGGAGATATTACGGCGGAAGAGGATGATGCCGGACGGGCGCACCAGCTTGAGCCAGGCGCGTTCCAGGCCGGTTAGCTCGGTGCCCGCGAGGCCCACCACGAGCAGGCTTCCAGCGGCGTGGCGCAGATTCATTGTCATCCCTTCTCCTTCAGTTCCTGTTGCAACTCTTCGAGCAGATTCAACGCTTGCAGCGGGGTCAACGAGTTCACGTCGGTAGCTTCAATGCGATCGACGATGCGCTGCGAGAGCGGGGTGAAGATGGTGAGCTGTACAGGCTCGGCGGTCTCCACTTGCACGTTCGCCGCAGCGAATCGCTCCTGCTTCTCGTGTTGCTTGAGGACACGCTTGGCGCGTTCGATGACTTGCGCAGGCAGGCCGGCGAGGCGCGCCACTTCAATGCCATAACTCTTGCTGGCTGCGCCGGGCTCGATGTTGTGCAGGAAGACAATGCCTCCGGCGGCCTCCTTGACGCCGACGCGGAGATTGCGGACGCGGGGCAGCTTTTCGGCGAGCATGGTGAGCTCATGATAGTGGGTGGCGAAGAGGGTGCGCGCGCCGGTTTCGGCGTGGAGATACTCGACTGTTGCCCAGGCCAGCGAGAGGCCGTCGAAGGTGGCTGTGCCGCGGCCCATCTCGTCAAGAAGAATCAGCGACTGGCGCGTGGCGGTGTTGAGGATGGTGGCGGTCTCCGTCATCTCGACCATAAAGGTGGAGCGGCCGCGGGCAACGTTGTCGCTGGCGCCGATGCGGGTATAGATGCGGTCGACGAGGCCGAAGCGCAAGCTCTGGGCGGGGACGAAGCTGCCCATCTGCGCGAGGAGCACTAACATGGCGGCCTGGCGGAGATAGGTGCTTTTGCCGCCCATGTTGGGGCCGGTGATGAGCAATAGACTGGGGCCGGCGGCATTTTCGCAGGGGACGGCTGCGCTGAGATAGAGGTCGTTCGGGATGAAGCGACCTTCGCGGGTGTCTTCCATCCACTGCTCGATGACGGGATGGCGGCCGGCGACGGCTTCAAGCACCGGCTCGGCGACAATGGTGGGACGCGCGTAGCGGCGCAGAGCGGCGAGATGGGCGAAGTTCGAGAGCAGGTCAGCTTCGGCGACGGCGGCGGAGCTCAAGCGAATGCGGCCGGCTGCTTCAAGAACCGTTTTGCGCAATTCGACGAAGATGCGCTTTTCGATTTCGATGGAGCGATCATGAGCGGTGAGAATCTTGCGCTCGTAGTCCTTCAACTCCGGAGTGGTGAAGCGCTCTGCGTTGACCAGCGTCTGCTTGCGCTCGTAGTCGGCGGGTGCGAGGGCCTGGTTGGCCTTGGTGATCTCGATGTAGTAGCCGAAGACGGTGTTGTAACGGACCTTGAGCGAGCCGATGCCGGTGCGCTGGCGCTCGCGCTCTTCAATGGCAGCGATGGATTGGCGGCCGGTGGAGGAGATGGTGCGGAGTTCGTCCAGCTCCGCGTCCACGCCGGATGCAATTGCGCCGCCATCGACCAGCGTGAGCGGAGGCTCGGCGACCAGCGTGGTTTCGATCAACGCTGTAACGTCTTCCAGAGTATCGAGGCGGCCGGCGAGCGTACGCCATAAGGAGGCTTGCAGCACATCGACGGCGAGCTTGAGGCCAGGCAGCATGGCGAGACTGGCCGCCAATCCGCGCACGTCGCGGGGGCCGGCGGAGTCGAGCGAGAGACGGGCGAGAAGGCGTTCGAGGTCGAGAATGCCGTGGAAGGCGCGGCGGACTTCCTCGCGCTTAAGCAGATCGGCGTGGAGTTCGGCCACGGCTCCGTAGCGGGATTCGAGGGCGTGGGCATCGACGAGCGGACGCAGGATGGTCGAGCGCAGCAGGCGTTTGCCCATGGGCGTCTGACAGTGATCGAGGGTGTGGAAGAGCGTAACGCGGGAGTCCTGGCCAACAAACAGCGGCTCGACCAATTCGAGGTTGCGCACGGTGACCTGGTCGAGCTCGAGAGCGGTGGAATGCTCCTGGAATTTGAGGCTGTCGATGTGCAGGGCTTCGATCTTCTGCGTGGTTCGGACGTAGTGGAGAACTGCGCCGGCAGCGATGGCGGCGGCGGGATGGGTGGGGAGGCCGTAGCCTTCGAGGGTGCGGACGTTGAGCTGGCGCTCGACCAGGGGGACGGCGAAGTCGCGGGTCCACACCCAATCGTCGAGGCGCGTGCGGGCGGCAATGCAGTCAAGGCCGCGTTCCAGCTCGGGGGGCAGTTGGGCGCTGGCGGGAAGGAGGAGTTCGCTGGGGGCGGCTTTGACGATTTCGTCGATGGCCTGCTGGCGGGCGGTTGGGCCGGCAAACTCGGCGGTGCGGAATTCGCCGGTGGAGACGTCGAGCAGGGCGATTGCGCAGACGGGCTCTTTGGCGGCGCCGGTTTCGAAGAGCGCGGCGAGAAAGTTGTTCTGCTCCTGGCCGAGGGCGTTGTCGAGGGCGGTGCCGGGGGTGAGGACGCGGGTGACTTCGCGGCGGACGATCTTCTTGGTGAGCTTGGGGTCCTCCATCTGGTCGCAGATGGCAATGCGGTAGCCCTTGCGCAGGAGCTTGGTCAGGTAGCCATCGACGGCGTGGTAGGGGACGCCGCACATGGGCTGCGAGCGCTCGCGATCGCGCGCCGTCAGGGTGAGTTGCAGTTCGCGGCTGACGGTGACGGCGTCGTCGTAGAAGAGCTCATAGAAGTCGCCCATGCGGAAGAAGAGCAGGGCGTCGGGATTCTCGCGCTTGGCCGCGGTCCACTGGCGCATGAAGGGTGTGAGGTCGGCGAGCGCCTGCTCTAAAGGCTGGGAGTGCGGAGCGCCAGGCGGTTTGTCTTCCTTGATCACGTTGGCTTTAAGAATACCTGCAGGCGGCGGCTGCTGGCTCGCAGCGGGAACGCGGACGCGGGGGACAGATTGCGCTGGAACCGCCAAGGCAGGATAGACTACATCGGAAATCGGAAGCCGCTTGTGCCGGCTTGGGGAAGAGGATGAGATGAAGAGAAGGAGCTTTGCGGTTGCAATGTTGTTGGTGGCAGGCATGGCAGTGAACGCAGGAGCGGGCAACGCGCCCAAGCCGGTGAGCGCTAAAAAGTTTGACGTGCTGGCGACAGCGGCGCTGGAGGCGATGAAGCAGAAAGCGGCCGAGCTGAAGATTGGTGGCGTGGCGGTGGTGAATTACGCGCCGGGCGACGCGGTTGAGGCCTGGAGCTCGAAGATGGCCGTGGTGGGGCGGATGACTGATCCGGCGGCAGGGGCAGGAAAGGGCAACAACCTGCTGGCCATTGCGTATGCCAAGTCGGCGGAGATGGCGCGGACGCTGGTGAATAGTGGAACCTCGACAGGGCCCATCATGACCGGCGAGTTCGGCTGGCAGGGCGGGGTGATGGAGCGCGTGAAGGGCGGGTTCCTGATTGTCTCGTTCAGCGGGGGCAAGTCGGAGGACGATGTGGAGGTTTCGAAGGCCGGGCTTGCGGTGATGAAGGCCGGACTTTAAGAACCTGTCCAAAAACTTGGTTCGAGGAAGGCCGGTTGGGGTGGCGAAGCCGGGGGGTCTCCCACCCATTCGCAGAAAACGCGAATGGATGGGGCACGGAGCGTTTTGGGGTTCACTCCAGTTTGTGGCGGGTCGACAGCGGGCAAATTCGGGTTATTGGACAGGTTCTAGGGCAGCGGTGGCTTGGCGGACACGAGCCAGGACCGTCCGTTTGGTGATTTGCATCACAGTATACTGGGCGATGACGCCTTTAAGGTGAAGATCGATATGTACCTGCTCTGGCTTCGAGTTGCGGCTATCTTGTACGCGGCGGCGGGTGTCGCCGTCTTCCCGGCCGTGCTCTACAAAGTGGACCGGTGGCGGCGGTGGTGCGTCCACCTGGGCGGGATGGCTTGGTTTTTCCACTTTGTCTCGGTCGTCGAGATGCTCGTACAGGCTCACCATCTGGTGCCCGTAAGCGCACGGGAAGTGCAGTCGTTGCTGGGACTTGCGGTCGTGTCGGTGTTCTTTCTGGTGTGGTGGCTCTACGAAGCGATCTCGCTTGGACTTTTTGCCTTACCGGCAACATTTTTCATGGTTTTGATCCCCGCGCTGGGACCGGACCGCTATACCTTCGCGTCCCAGGGCGTGCGGGTAAGCTGGCTGATTGCGCACATTACGGCGCTGCTGCTGGCGTATGTGGCATTGGGCTTCAGCCTGCTGTCGTCCATTCTTTACCTGGTGCAGGAACGGCGGCTGAAGGCAAAGCCCAAGGGGCGGCATCTTGCCGAAGGCGATGCAGGGTTTGCGCCACTCGAATGGCTGCCGCCTCTGGATAACCTGGAGCGGATGTCGGAGGCGATGCTGGAGTTCGGCTTTCCGTGCATGAGCGTTGGCCTGGTAATCGGGATCTTTCTGGTCCAGGAGACCAGCCTGGGAGCGGCCTATTTTCTGGACCCGAAGATCATTGCGGCCTTCGTGAGTTGGGCCATTTATGTGTTGTTGCTGCTGGTCAGGCGCGGGGCCGGGCTGAGGGGGCGCAAGGCGGCCTATCTCTCCGGGGCGGTGTTTGCGGTGATGGTGGTGGTGTGGACCGCCAACCTGTTCAGCCACGTTCACAGGTTCGGTGCCCCATGACGCTGTCGCTCATCGGGGTGAACTACAAGACGGCGCCGATTGCGGTGCGCGAGCAGATCGCCATCAGCCGCGAAGAGTTGCCGGAGACCACCAGGGCGCTGGCGGCGGTGGAGGGCGTGACCGAGTGCATGATCGTCTCCACCTGCAACCGGGTGGAGCTGCTGGCGGCGGTTGAGGGACCGGATACAGATCTGACCGGGTTTCTGCATCATTATTTCGGGCTGGACCGGGCGCTGCTGGAGCCGCACATCTACCGGCAGACGGACCGCGACGCGGTGCGCCACCTTTTCCGCGTGGCGGCCAGCCTGGATTCAATGGTGGTGGGCGAGCCGCAGATTCTGGGTCAGGTGAAGGAGGCCTTCGCCGTGGCGCGGGCGGCGGGCACCATCTCGGGGCAATTGGAGCATCTGCTACAGAGCGCGTTTGCAGCGGCCAAGAAGGTGCGCTCGGAGACGGAGATTGGGTCGAACTCGGTTTCGATTGCCTCGGTGGCTGTGGATCTTGCCAAGAAGATCTTCGGGTCGTTGCAGGGGCGGACGGTGTTCCTGGTGGGCGCGGGGAAGATGAGCGAGCTGGCGGCGCGGCACCTGGTGCAGCAGGGGGCCGGCGCCATCCTGGTGAGCAACCGGACGCAGGAGCGGGCGCACCGCATGGCCGAGCAGTTTGCGGGGCGTGTGATTCCTTACGAGCAGTTGTACGAAGCGGCCAGCGACGCGGACATCGTGATCAGCTCGACGGGCGCGCCGCATCCCATTTTTCACCGCGAGCATGGGCAGAAGTTCATGCACCGGCGGCGCAACCGGCCCATGTTCTTCATCGACATTGCGGTGCCGCGCGACGTTGACCCGGAGATGGGGAAGCTGGAAGGCATCTTTGTCTACGACATCGACGACCTGCAGGCGGTGGCCGCGGCGCACCTGGAGGAACGGAGCCGCGAGGCGAGCGACGCCGAGACGCTGATTGCCGGAGAGGTGGAACGCTTCCACGCACGGCAGCGGACGGTGAATGTGGCACCGGCGATTGTGGCACTGCAGCGGCAGGCCGAGGAGATTCGCCAGGCGGAGCTGAAGCGAATGCAGGCGCGGCTGGGCGGTTTGAGTGCGGAACAGGCGGCCGCGGTGGAAGCGCTGACGCGGGGCCTGGTGAACAAGTTTCTCCATCCGCCCATGCAGGCGCTGAAGCAGGCGGCTCGGGAAAGCGACCAAGTACGGCTGGATGCGGTGTGTGAAGAGTGGTCGGTCTCGGTTCCCACTGATCCCGATACGGGCAGGGAAGCAGCGCCGGCTCGGGAAAAGAACAGCGAGAGTGAAGGGAAGATAGAAGAGAAAGCTGCGGGCGCGGTGGAGAGCGCAACCGGCGTGGAGACCCACCAATGAAGCTGCGTATTGGGAGCCGTGGTTCGCAACTGGCGCTTTGGCAGGCCAACCATATTGCCGGGCTGCTGCGCGGGCAAGGGCATGAGGTCGAGATCGAGATCATCAAGACCACCGGTGACCGGCTGCAGGAGGTGACTTTCGCGCAAGTCGGGTCGAAGGGGATGTTCACCAAGGAGATTGAAGAGGCGCTGGCGGATGGACGCGTCGACCTCGCTGTGCACTCGCTCAAGGACTTGCCTACCGAGTTGCCGGAGCCCTTCGCATTGGCGGCGACGCCCAAGCGCGTGGACCCGCGCGACGCATTTGTGTCGGTGAGGTACGGGAGTTTGGCGGCGCTCCCTCATGGGGCGCGCGTGGGCACCAGCAGCCAGCGGCGCAGAGCGCAATTGAAGGCGCTCAGGCCGGACATCGAGGCCGTTGAGTTTCGTGGGAATGTGGACACCAGGCTGCGCAAACTGGCTGAGGGTCAGGTGGACGCGATTCTGCTGGCCGCGGCCGGCTTGGATCGACTGGAGAAGGCCGAATGGCTGCGTGAGCGAATGGAGCCCAAGGATTTTTGCCCGGCAGCCGGGCAGGGGGCGCTGGGCATTGAGACGCGCAAGGGCGATGCGGCCACGCTTGCGGCAGTTGCGTTCCTCGACGACGAAGCTACGCGGTTCGCCGTGACCGTCGAGCGGGCGGCGCTGGCGGAGCTGGGCGGAGGCTGCCAAGTGCCGATCGGGATTCATTGCCGCGTGGTTCCCCAGCCTGAAGGGGCGGACGGGCGGGCGGCCTACGACGAGGTTTTTGGGGTGGTGGCTGCGCCGGAGACGGGCAAAGCAGTGCGGATCAACCATCGGGCGCCCCGAGGCGCATCTGACCCGGCGGCGCTGGGACGGCTGGCTGCCAAGATGCTGATGGAAGCAGGCGCTGGGCCGCTGCTGGCGGCTCAAGCAGCCGAGGCGGCGCGGTGAGTTCGCTGCCGCTAGGCGGGCGGCGGGTGCTGGTGACGCGCTCCGCGCACCAGGCTGGGAGGCTGAGCGAGGGCCTCGGCTCACTGGGAGCCGTGCCGGTCGAGGTTCCGGTGCTGGAGATTCGGCCGCCGGAGAGTTTTGAACCTCTGGACGCGGCACTCAAGAAGCTTTATTCGTACGATTGGCTGATTGTGACCAGCGCGAACACGGTGCGAGCGCTGGTTCAGAGGGGCGCTGCGATCGGCGTCGGCTTGTACGGGTTGGCATCGTTGAAAGTGGCCGCGGTGGGTGAAGCTACTGCTGAGGCTGCCAGAAAGGCCGGATTTGCCGTTGCTTTTGTTCCGGAATCGTACGTGGCGGAAAGTCTGGTGGACGGGCTGGCGAATCGGGCAAGAGGAAGGAAAATTCTGCTGGCGCGGGCGGTGGTGGCGAGGGATGTAATTCCGGATGCCCTCAAGGCCGCGGGCGCTCAGGTGGACGTGGTGGACGCCTATCGCAATGTCATGCCCGAGGGCGCGCCGGAACTGCTGCGCAAGGCGCTTGCCGAGGGGATCGATGCGGTGACTTTCACCAGCTCATCGAGCGTCACAAATCTAGCGGGGGCCGCGCGCGCGGCCTGGGTTGCCTGGCCGTTTACCGGGGTCCCGGCGATTTCGATCGGGCCGATTACGAGCCGGACCTTGCGGGAGCTTGGTTGGGAGCCTGCGGCGGAGGCGGATCCCTCGGACATTGCGGGGCTGATTGCAGCGACCGTTGACGCGCTGACTCGCTGACCCGCCGCAGCTTCACGATTGCCAGGTTTTGTCTTTGGAGTGGCAGAGCTGCTCGAGGTTGCAGCGGTCGCACTTGGGCTTGCGTGCGTCGCAGACCTGGCGGCCGTGGTGGATGAGCTGGTGGGAGAAGGCGATCCAGCGGTCCTGGGGCAGGATGCGCATCAGTTCCTGCTCGACCTTCTGCGGCGTGTCGCCCTTGGCCAGGCCCAGGCGGCGCGCGATGCGGAAGACGTGGGTGTCGACAACCACGCCTTCCGCCTTGTTGAAGCAGACGCCGAGGACGACGTTGGCGGTTTTGCGGGCTGCGCCGGGGACGGTGATCAGTTCGGCGAGCGTTTGCGGGACCTGGCCGTTGAAGTCGGCGATGATCTTCTTGGCGGCGCCCTGGATGGACTTGGCCTTGTTGTGGAAGAAGCCTGTTGTCCTGATGAGGGCTTCCAATTCCGGCAGGGTTGCCTTGGCCATGGCTGCCGGGGTGGGGAAGCGGCGGAAGAGCTCCGGAGTGACCATGTTGACGCGCACGTCGGTGCATTGGGCGGAGAGGATGGTAGCGACGAGCAGCTCCCAGGGGGACGAGTGGGTGAGGGCGCACTCGACGGCGGGATAGGCCTCATCGAGGGCTTTGAGGATCCCGGCGATGCGGTCGGGGGCGAGGTCGCGATTGGTCTTGCGCGGCGCGGCTTTGGGAGCGGGTTGCGCGGGTGCTTTCTTTGGCATGGGCGAGATGGCTCAGTGTGAACCTCCCAACTATATTAGATTGGCCGGGGTGGCTCAGTTTTTGCAGGCTGACGAGCTTTGCCGTCCCACCCAAAGATGCTTGGGTCCTATCTCGGGAATTATCCGGGACGGTGTTTCAGGGCCGAATTGCAGGAGCGTAAATGCTTCTCCTGCCACCGCGCAGGGTCGCCTCTTCGGCTATACCAGAAATCAGAGTTAGTTGAGAGAGCACAGGCCGATGAGCAACGCAAGCCTCGCCTCGGCCCCGCAGCGCGCGGGAATGGCGAGATCCCCCATTCTGGCAATGGTTGCTTCGCGGGAACTCTCCGGAGCCGACCACACCTTCGCCAATAATGTGCGATTCTTTTCGATGGCAGCGATTATCGGGTTGCACTCAATTGGCAGCTATCCGGCTGCTGTACATCTGCAGGTGGTTCCTGCGCCTCTGTTCTGCTTGGAGCAGCCCTTAAAGTTTGGGACCATCGCGTTTTTTCTGGTTGCCGGCTTTCTATTTGGCCAACGGATTGATTCGTGCAGTCCGCTCGAGTACTTTGAACGCCGTTTGCGGAATGTTTTCATTCCCTGGCTCGTCTGGTTTTCGCTTTACTTCACCGTCATCCTCGGTGCGGACCTTGTTCACGGACGGCTTGCGAATTTCAACTTCTTGCGTCTGTTCCTAACCTGCAGGAACTGCCTGGAGAATTCGGCATTCTGGTTTGTTCCCAACCTGCTGTTCTCTCTCGCGCTCCTACTCCTCTTCCGGCGGTTTCTCAAGGACTTTCGAACCGGGATTGCATTCTCTGTGGGAAGTCTTTTTTACGCAGCGAACATCTACGGCCAGTGGATTCCCGTGTCTCATACACAGGCGCTTTTCGGTTTTGTCTTTTACCTTTGGCTGGGAGCCTGGTGCGCCTGGCACTTTCCGGCGCTGGAAAAGCGGCTGGCGCGCATTCCGGCAAGCGCGATCGCTGTTCTGAGCCTTCTAACGCTGACGTTTGCGCTGGCAGAATCGAGACTGCTCTGCGCTCGCGGTTCGATTGATCCCATGAACACGCTGCGCATCAGCAACCAGGTTTTTTCCGTGGTTATGGTGTTGGGAATCATGAAGTTGAGGCACGCCGTGTGGCCTCGCTTTGTGGACGTCCGCAAGCACACCTTTGGCTTATACCTTACTCACACCGTTTGCCTCGCGGTCCTGACGTCAGCCTTGAAGCGAGTGCTCCAGCATTGGGGTTTCCCTCCCATGTGGAGATACGGAGCAGAGAGTCTTCTGGCGGGATTGGCCCTGTTCTGTCTAACCTACCTGGGCTGTCTGCTGGCGGTAAGAGCCTTGCTGTCGAACCCCCGTCTTCGATGGACCGTAGGGCTGCCGGTTGGCGGCAAGAGCCTTGCTGCCAAAACCTTGTCTGCGCCGGACCGTACGGCCGCTGTGACCGTTTCGTGAACCACAGGTCCTGCGAAATAGGCACCTTGATGCAGAGGAAGAATTGCCCGAACTACGCGTATATCGCGCTGACTTCGTCGAAAAACATCTTGAGCTCCTGCTGTGGTTCAGGAAAGAAGCCGGGCGCGCTTGCCTTGCGACTTGAGGAGCTTGACGGCTTGCTTGTCGAAGCTGACAAACTCCTCGGCGCCAAGCCAGGCGCCCTCGTGGGCGATAACGCCGTCGGCAAAGTCTCCGCCGGCGTCCAGCGTTTCCAGGCCTGCTTCAACGACGGGAGAATTTGTGACAACGGTATCGCTGTTGAGCAGGGCCCGAATCGCGGCAGAGACCTCGGCAGGCGGTTTTCCATACCCTTGTCGCAGCACCCAGACGAACTCACAAAGAACAGCAACAGGGATTGCAATGAGATTGGCGCTGCGAAGGGCTTGTGCCGCCAATCGCGCCTGACCTGGGTCGTCGTGCAGTGCATCGCGGAGAAGAACGTTTGTGTCCGCGACGATCTTCATCGCTTTCCCGCCCAGGCATCCTCGGTAATCTTCTTGATCTGGGCGATGGTGAGCCTTGGCGTGCCCGGCTTGGCCAGGCACCCGCTAAAAGCTTCGATCGAGCCTTTCCCCGCTGCGGGCCGCACGGCAAGCCTGCCGTCCGGGAGCTTTTCAACCTCGACCTTCTGGCCGGGAACGATGTTCAGGTGCCGCAGCAGCTCCTGCTTCAGCGTGATTTGGCCTTTGGCGGTAACGGTAAGCGTGGCCATGAACTTGCCTCCGCACCCATTGTAAGGCAAATCGTCCTTACCGCCTAGAACTGGTTGCATAAATTTTACTCGGCTAGCGACAAGCCATCCCTCAGGGGCTAAAGCCCAGGTTTTATGCGGTTCTGGCGGCACGGCAGAAGCCGTGCCCTTTCAAAACCCCGTTTATGCAACCAGTTTTAGAGCTTTCCGTCCAGCCAACTGGCAAGTTTCTCGATGGGCAGACGGATGCCGAGGAAGAACTGGCCGAAGAGGGCGTAGACGGCGCTGACTTCGTCGAAACGCATCTCGTAGATGAGCTTTTTGAAGACGACAGGGTCGTCGGCGAAGAGGTCGACGCCCCACTCCCAGTCGTCCATGCCGATGGAGCCGGAGATGATCTGCTTGACCTGGTCGCCGTAGCGGCGGCCGATGAGGCCGTGCTCGTGCATCATGCGCTGGCGGTCGGCGAAGGGGACGGTGTACCAGTTGGCCGTCTCGCCGCGCTTGCGGTCCATGGGGTAGAAGGTGAGGTATTTGGCGTCGGGGATGGCGGGGAAGAGGCGCGGGGCCATGGCGGCGGAGGCGCGCTGGAGGCTGGCGGCGACTTCGGCCTGGAATTCGGGGGTGTGGGGTTCGAGGCCCTTGGCGCTGGCGGCTTCCCAGGTCTTGCGGCTGGACTCGTAGAGGCCGAGCTCGACGACGGAGACGTAGGAGTGGGAAGCCGTGAGGTAGTTCGCGAGCTCGGTCTGGGCCAGGTCGAGCTCGACCTGGTTGAGGGCGGCGAAGGAGTCGCGGAAATGGATGAGGATGAGGTCGCCCTTGTGGCCGATCTGCGAGAAGAGGGCGGTCTGGGCGGGGGCGCCGGGGGATTTGCGCTCAAGGGTAGTTAGTGCTGCAACGGCTTCCGCGGCAATGCGGTCGCGGTCGGCTGGCGGGGTGGCGCGCCAGGCTTTCCAGTCGAAGCGGAAGAACTGGTGGAGCAGGCTGGAGCCTTCAAGGGTGAGGGGAACGGGAGAGTAATCAGGCACGGAGCGCACCTCATCGCGCTCTTTCATCCTAGCAAAGCAGCGACGGTCAGTTCCGCAGGTCGCTCTCCAGGCTCGCGGCTCCCAACACGGAGGCTGCATACTGCTCGCCCCATGTTTTCATTGCGATGAGGATGGGGTTGAGTGCGCGGCCCTTGCGCGTGAGCATGTATTCCGGACGCGGAGGATGGTCTGTATAAAGGCGGCTGGTGAGAATGCCGTGCGCAGCGAGCTCTTTGATGCGAGCGGAGAGCACGCTTGGCGTGAGGCCGGGCAGGCTGGCTTCGAAGTCCTGGAATCGCCGGGTCTGGTGGAGGAACAGATCACGCAGAATGAGGATGGTCCAGCGATCGCCGATGATGTCGAGGGTGCGCGCGATCGAACAGCGCATGGAGTACTTTCTGGTCATTTTGTTCTCTTTCCAGAGGCGAGATTTCCTAGCAACTATGTTATTCAAAGTTATTGAAAATGAGAAAGAATTGCAAACGCATTGAAAACGGCGAACTTCCCGGCGCGGAATCAAAGATCAACGCACCCAGGGGCGGAAGTGCCAGGACGCACTGGCTATACTCGCTAGTGCATGGTAGAAAAACTGATCGCTCTTCTGGCTGAGCTTGTTAAAGGCACCATTGATGCAGGCGGCTACAGTGGGCTCATCGCACTGCTGACTCTGAACTCGTCCGGAATTCCCATCCCGTCCGAGGTTATTTTGCCATTCTCCGGTTACCTGGTTTTCCAGGGGCGGTTCAATCTCCTTCTTGTGGCTACGATGGGAACGATCGGCTGCAACCTGGGATCTGCCATTGCGTACTGGATTGGCGCCAAAGGCGGCAGGCCATTGGTGGAGCGATATGGCAAATGGGTGTTGATGAGCCACCACGATCTGGACCGGATGAGCGATTTTTTCAGCCGCTTCGGTTCGATCACCATCCTTGTGGGGCGGATGCTGCCGATCGTGCAGACATATGTTGCGTTCCCGGCAGGCATCGCGAGGATGCCGCGCCTGCGATTCCATATCTACACCACCCTGGGCTCCTGGATCTGGTACTTCTGCCTGGCCTGGGTTGGAATGAAGCTGGGCGCGGCCTGGGACACCGATCCGCGCTTGCACGAGTGGTTCCATCGTTTCCATCTGGTGGTAACAGCGGTGTTGGCTGCCGGCGTATTGTGGTTTGTCTGGAGTCATGTGATCAGAGCACGAACGCGGAACGCCGCCTGACGGGGATCGTGGTTTCCCACCCATTTCACGGTGAGGCTGTGAAATGGATGGGGCACCCGACAAGGTTTCGGATTGCGGGGCTGGCACGACGAAAACTCAGATCTGCTTTCTGAATAACGATTCAACCCTCGAAATGAAGGAAGGACAAAGGGGAATCTATGGCAACGAAGAAGAAGAGCACCGGCAAGACCAAGGCATCGAGCACAAAGGCGGCCCTCACGAAGGCATCAGGCGCGAAAGTGTCCGGCAAAGTTGCGCCGGCGACTGGGAAATTGGGAGTCATGATTGTCGGACTAGGTGCGGTGGCAACGACGATGATTGCCGGCGTGGAAGCGGTGCGGCGTGGGCTGGCCAAGCCAATCGGTTCGCTCACTCAGATGGGGACCATCCGGCTGGGCAAGCGGACGGACAACAAGTCTCCGCTGATAAGAGATTTTGTGCCGCTGGCGGACCTGAACGATGTGGTCTTCACCGGCTGGGATATCTTCAAGGACACCGTGTATGAATCGGCTGCGCACGCCAAGGTGCTGGACGAGAAGACACTGGAAAAGCTGAAGCCGTATCTGGAGAAGATCAAGCCGATGCCGGCGGTCTTCGACCAGTACTACGTGAAGCGGTTGCACGGCACGCACGTGAAAAAGGGCAAGAACAAGCGCGACCTGGCAGACCAGGTGATCGCGGACATTCGGAATTTCAAGAAGACGGTCGACCGGGTGGTGATGATCTGGGCCGGATCGACGGAGATCTTTTTGGAGCCGACGGCGGTGCATCAGACGATTGAGGCTTTTGAGAAGGGCCTGGAGACGGACGACATCGGGATCGCGCCTTCGCAGATTTATGCCTACGCGGCGCTGAGCGAGGGGGTGCCGTTTGCCAATGGCGCGCCCAACCTGACGGTGGACATTCCGGCGCTGATCGAGCTGTCGAAGCGGAATGCTGCGCCCATCTGCGGTAAGGACTTCAAGACCGGGCAGACGTTCATGAAGACGGTGCTGGCGCCGGCCTTCAAGGCGAGGATGATCGGCGTTTCGGGTTGGTTCTCGACCAACATTCTGGGCAACCGCGACGGCGAGGTGCTGGACGATCCGCAATCGTTCAAGACCAAGGAGGAGTCGAAGCTCGGCTCACTTGAGTACATCTTCCAACCCGAGCTTTACCCCGATCTCTACAAGGACCTCTACCACAAGATTCGCATCAACTACTACCCGCCGCGGGGCGACGACAAAGAGGCTTGGGACAACATCGATATCTTCGGCTGGCTGGGCTACCCGATGCAGGTGAAGGTGAATTTCCTGTGCCGCGATTCGATTCTGGCTGCGCCGATTGCGCTGGACCTGGTGCTGTTCCTTGACCTGGCCAAGCGCACGCCGGAACTGCGCTCGAAGGGGATTCAGGAGTGGCTGAGCTTCTACCTGAAGTCGCCGCAGACGGCGGCGGGACTCTATCCGGAGCACGACCTGTTCATCCAGTCGATGAAGCTGAAGAACACGCTGCGGCACATCATGGGCGCGGACCTGATCACCCACTTGGGCCTGGAGTATTACGACTGAGACCCCGCGGTGGGGCGGACGCCTCCCGTTGGCCGCAAAAAGCCCCATCCGCAAAGGGTGGGGCTTTTGCATGGCGCGGCGGGGGCTACTTCCCCAGCGGCGGCACGCTTTCCTTTTGGGGCGGCGGCGCGCAGGTCCGCGTCGAGCGTGGCGAGGGGCAGGGAAAGGCACAGAGCAAGTTCCAGGTAGGTGGCGTCGTAGACGGTCAGGCTATGCTTGTCGGCAAGGGCGATGGTTTCCGGCCAAACATGTTTGCCCGTATTCCGATCCACAGAGATAGAAAGCGCATCCAGGTCGGCGAGCGCTTGCGCGCGATCACTTGCCGTGATCCTGCGGCGTCGAATCCCTTGACAAAGGCTATTGGCGGCTTCGATCTTCCAAAGCTCGGGAATGAAAGCCTTGCGCCGGCCTTGGTAGGACGCTACGCGGCCATGGCCTGGGCGAGGCGGCGGACGGTGAGGACGGTGATGTCGTCCTCCTGGCCGAAGGAGCGGGCGGCGTCGGCGATGTAAAAGGCGGTCTGGTTGCTCAGGTTGTGGACGCGGTCGAAGCCGAACAGCTCTCCGGAGGGCTGACGGGCTTCGACCACTCCGTCGGACATGAGCAGGATGCGGTCGCCGGGGTGCAGATAGAGCCGCACTTCGTCGTAGCTGACCTCGGGCAGAACGCCCAGCGGCAGGGCGCCGGGGATGCGAATCTCCTGGCTGTTGAGGTAGGGAGGCAAGTGGCCGGCGTTGGCCAGCACCAGTTCGCCGTTGGCGCCGAACCAGGCCGCCTGGCAGGTGGTGAAACTCTCGCTGCCGGTGAGCACGCGGTTGAGCGATTCGAGGATTCGGGCCGGGCTGCGCTCCGTGGTACGGCGCATGGCGCCCATAAGCATGGAGACGTTCATGGCGGCTTTGAGGCCCTTGCCGGCCACGTCGCCGAGGATGACCAGCAGGCCACCGTCTTCGGTGGGCTGGACGTGGAAGAAGTCGCCGCCCACTTCGTTGGCCGGATTGTAGACGGAATCGACTTCAAAGCCCGGGGTCTGGAGCTTCTCATGGGGAATCATCAGCTCCTGCACGCTGCGGGCGGCGGCCAGCTCGCTGGAGACGCGCTCCTGGTCGTGCTGCACGCGCAGGAAGCGCATGAAGATGATGGTGACGATGGCCAGGATTCCAGTGAAGTCGGCGATGGAGGCGAAGTGGATGGGGATGGGACCGGCCAGCAGGGTGAGCGGGGAGTGATAGGCGTGGCCGCTCCACTCGCTCATGCCGCCGGTGAGGATGGGCTCGGCGATGCCGACCATGTCCAGGATGAGTGGAATGAGCAGCAGGCCGGCCTCGAAGTTGCGGCGCTTGGTGGCGGCGATCAGGGTGGCGAAGATGAAGACCAGCCAGGCCAGGAACCAGAGAACGGCAAAGAGGACGATGGCGGCCAGCAGCAAGCCAATCACCCAACTGCGGCCCACGAGCAGAAGGACCGGGCCGACCCCGGCCAGCACCGGGGCGGTGACGCGCATCAGGGTGATGTACCATCGGCGGCGCAGGGAGAGGAAGGCGATGAGGAACTCGAAGTAGAGATAGGCCGAGATGAGCACCAACTGGGTGACGGAGGCGGCATACCAGAGGGTGTCGAGGCGGGCGGAGCTGCCGGCCAGCTCGATAAACCCGAGGGGCGCCAGCATCAGCTCGTGGAGAGCCAGCCACAGATATTCCACGTGGCCCTTCTGGGTGAAGTAGAGGACCAGCAGAAACAGAGCAAGAACAAGCAGAAGAATGGAGTTCACCACTCGGGGCAGGCGCTCGAACAGGGCATGTGTGCTCCAGAGTTCGAGCCGGTGGTCGAGATCCTCGCGGTTGCCGAGGTGCAGCTTGCGGCCGGAAAAGAAGGAGGTGTAGGCGGAGTAGCCGAAGCCAATGTAAATCGTGCGCACGACCAGGACGAGATTGCTTTCGCCGGCGGGTACGTTGAGGTTGTAGACGCGGGAGATCTGCTGATAGTGCTGCGGAGCCCCGCCGTGGGGACCGTCGGGCTGAAGCTGGACGCCGTTGGCGAAGACATCGACGCCCGGGCCGGACGAACTGATGGCCATGGAGGTGCCTTCCGAGGCGGGCAGTTCGAGCAGCAGCGCCAGGGGTCCGTGATTGGGGGCCAGGCGGATGTGCAGCCGGAACCAGACGAAGGGCTTCTGATGCTCGCCGGGGTGGGCGGGCGCGGTCTTCGAGTCGGGGTTTTGGTCGGCGTCGAGGGGGGCCTCGGAGTGGTCTTCGTCGGGAACGTCGGCAATGGCGTCGTGGGCGTCGCGAATCGCCCAGGTGCTGTCGTCAAAATCCGGCGAAGCGGCCGCGGGGTTGGCGGTGATGCCGACCCGCCAGCCTTTGTCGAGGACCAGCGGAGAGCCCAGGGTGGAGGCGTCGAAGGTGACCTCGGGAGTCTTGGGCGCGCCGGCCAAAGCCGGGCGCGCATGGTTGTGCGGAAGGAGCAGGTCCAGCGGAGACGGCGGATGGGGATGGGGCGGCTGGGCTGCGCCCGGAAGGGCAAAGCAGATGACGACGGCGGCCAGGCTCAGGGCGTTCCGGCGCAAGATTCCTCCCCACTTCGGTGTGTTCTTCACTTTAATTCAGACGGGAGCAAGCTCCAAGAAGATTGCTCACCCGCGGGTGGGGCAGACACCGGTGGCGCGGCACTGGGTTCGGGGTCGCCCACCCTTTTCGCAAAAGGACGCGAAATGGGTGGGGCGCCGAGCTGGAATTGCGGCTGGAAGCGGGCGGCGGGAAGGGAAACCGCGGCGGCCCGGAATAATTCTTCCTGGTTGTTGCCCAACAGGAGGATACTAGCGTCTAAAGAGTGGAGCGAAGCGGCAGGTTCGCGCGGCCGTGCTGGAGGTGGGGGTCATGAAGACAGCCTGGAACGGTTGGAGAACGATGGCGCTGGGCACGCTGGCGATGGCGCTGACTGCCGGGCTTGGTGCGCAGGCGCCGGCAACCAGCACCCCGCCATCGAGCGCCCCCGCGGCGCAACCGGCCCCTGGGACGACGCCAGTGGGCGGCGATGCGGCGCAGGCCGACACGGCCAGACAGACCACGGCGGGAACGGCGCAAACCGGGAACAATGCGCCCTCGACGGCGCAGCCAGCGCCAGGAACGGCTCCCGTGGGCGGCGACACCCCTGCCGGCGGCACGGCCTCCAAGCCGCCCGCGCCGGGAACCACGCCGGTTGGCGGGGACGTCCCGGCTTCGGATGTGAATCCAGAGAAGGTGATCGAGCCGGGAAGCCAGAAGGTCAACGTGAAGGCGGGCTCGATTGAGGACGTGAGCGCGGTGGGCAATCGCGACATTGGCGCGCGCGGCATCGGCAACTGGTACTCGGTGGACACCGAGATCAAGATGGGAAAGATGTACGCCGAGGAGATTGAGAAGAGCACCAAGTTCATTACCGACCCGGTGGTGGTGGAATACGTGAACCGGATTGGCCAGAACATCGTCAAGAACTCCGACTGCAAGGTTCCTTTCACCATCAAGGTGATCGATTCGGACGAGATCAACGCCATGGCGCTGCCGGGCGGATTCTTCTACGTGAATTCGGGGCTGATTCTGAATGCTGACGAAGAGGCGGAACTGGCCGGGGTGATGGCCCATGAGACGGCGCACGTATGCGCGCATCACGCGGTGCGCGAACAGACGCGGATGAACTACGCGCAACTGGGCACCATTCCGCTGATCTTCATCGGCGGCTGGACGGGCTACGGCATCTATGAAGCCGCCGGCCTCGCGGTTCCGATCACGTTCCTCAAGTTCTCCCGCGACTTCGAGGCGCAGGCCGACTATCTGGGCGTGCAGTACATGTACCGCGCCGGGTACGACCCGCAGGCCTTCATCAGCTTCTTCGAGAAGATTCAGGCTCTGGAAAAACGCAAGCCGGGCATGGTGGCCAAGGCCTTTGCCGACCACCCGCAGACACCGGACCGGATTCTGCACTCGCAGGAGGAGATTGCGCGCATTCTCCCCGCCCGTGACGAGTACACAGTGACCACATCGGAGTTCGAGGATGTAAAGGCGCGGCTGGCGCGGATCGAGAACAAGCGGCGGCTGACGGATACGAAGGACAAGAACAAGCCTTCGCTGCGCCGGGCCGGCACCGGGACCAACGATCCCAACAGCACGGCCAACAACGGTAACACCTCCGACGACGGCCCGCCGACGCTGCACCGGCGCGAGGACCAGAACTAGGTATCTGACCGCATGATTTCGGGGGTTGAGGTTGGTGCTAACGCAGGTCTCAAAATCGAGACCTCGGGCACCCCAATTCGCACAAGATCGAGCGATCAGAGAGCAAGAACGACGCTTAGCCGCCTGTGGTGAAAGTCGCAATCACTGAAAGACTTTCCTCGGGGGCTAAAGCCCACACTTTATTTTCAGCTTCTTGCGGCACGACTGAAGTCGTGCCCCTTCAAATCCCGACTTTCACCACAGGCTGTTCGTCAAAAAGACGCAACCTGGCCAGCTTGTTCCGCCGGGCGCAGGGCAGAGCGACGGCCGTCCTTTTCTACCCCGCCCGAGAATCTTCTCCATCCTGCCAATTTCGACTCAACTGCACCATCTGTCCCAACAGCGCAAGCGCTTGGGTGCGCCGTGCGGGGAGACCCAACCGGCTGGGTATAGGCCCGGAACCACTTCTTTCGAGCTGCCCGAAGCGAGGGGAGAAAGCCGATGAATTTCCTGTAACTGCCTGAAAAAGCTTGATTGACCGGTTGAAACCGCGTTATATACAAGACTACCGGCAGAAGTGCCGGAATCCCGGCTGAGGCCTCTCGCGCCTCCAGGAGTCTTGTCATGCGGATCGCCGCGGCTCGCAATAACCTTCTCGTCCCCGAAGTGCGCGAAGTCATGGACATTCGCCAGGCCTCGGACTACCTGGGCATCTCGCCCGACACGCTCTACAAATACGCCTCGGAGGGCTTTGTGCCGGCCTTCAAGCTGGGCAACCGCTGGCGCTTCAAGCGCTCGCGGCTGGACGAGTGGATGGACCGGCAATCGGATCTGCACGCCGCCGACGCGGAGCTCGACCCGCACCAGAAGAAACCTGTCCGGCCGGCGTTGTGAAAAGCAGGGTTCAGGGGTCAGGGGTCAGGGTTCAGTGATCAGTGGGCCCCAGAGGCTGCGGTGCGACGGGAAGGCCGATGTGCGATCAAGATCCCGAGTTTGAATTCGTCAACAAGATAGCTCCAGCCGTGCTTTCTGTTCTTGAGAAGGAGCGGTTTTTCGAGCGCCTGGACGATCTGCTTTGCCCGGCCGATTCCTCCGCCGAGCGCGTGACGTGCGAACACTCGTTCAATATCTCTGTGAGCATTCTGCGCAACCTAGCCATGGATTCAGACGACATCGAAGATGTGCTTGCAGTTCTCCATTCCAAGGGCG
>JARLGE010000040.1 GCA_031296215.1 Occallatibacter sp. | reverse complement strand
TGGCCTTCTGGTTGATCTTGCGGCTGGTGTGCGCTCCCAGGTAGCCGCCCAGCGCGGCCAGAATCGCCATCACCAGGCAGAATCGCCACTCCACGCGGCCGGCCGCGATGAACGAAATCGACGGAATGCCGATAGAGACCGCAGCCGTCAGCACTTTCAGCGCGTTCATCTCGTGGATATCGTGTACCCCGCAGAAGCCGAGCAGCGCCATCACCAGGAAGCCCCCGCCGGCGCCGAAGTAACCCACATAGACGCTCACCACCGCCATCCCCACCAGCAGCGCCTTGTTATAGCGCTCGCCCCCTGACAGCGTGGCCAGCCAGCGCCCCAGCGGAA
Source organism: Occallatibacter sp. (assembly GCA_031296215.1). GTDB lineage: Bacteria > Acidobacteriota > Terriglobia > Terriglobales > Acidobacteriaceae > Telmatobacter. The sequence goes on along the minus strand of JARLGE010000040.1, from coordinate 4,695 downwards.
AGCTGAGCACAAACATCACCGCCGCAAACAGCAGCAGCCAGGGCAGCATTTCGCGGAAGCGCTGGTTGCCGGTGTGGAGCAGCAGAAAGCCTCCCAGCCACCCGCCCACACCGGAGGAAAGGCCCAGAGGCAACAGCTCCCGGCGGTAGGCGCGCAGGTGCTGCCGGAAGGCCACCAGCGAAGTCAATTGCCCCGGCCACAGCGCCACCGTGTTGGTGGCCTGCGCCGTCACCGCGCCCACCCCGGCCGCGGTGGTGCTGGCCAGCAGAGCCGGCAGCGACAGAAACGAGCCCCCGCCGGCAATGGTGTTCAGCACGCCGGCAGAGAACGAGGCTGCTGGCAGCCAGCACAGTCGCATGAGATGAAGAACGATGGGGACCATGAATCAATGTAAAGCACCGCGTATAAAGACGCGTAAGGTTTGTCGGCAGACTTCGGCCCTCGGTCCGGATCATGGCCGCGGACTTGCGTCCACTACGCCTCGTGCTTTCCAATGGAACCGCCTGATACACTCCCCTCAAGCACATCTGGAGCTGAAACCACGATGAAACCCACCCTTCTGATTCTGTTGCTGGCGGCAAGCGCCGCCATCGCCCAAACCCCCGCGAGCCCGGCTGCCGGCGCTGCCAAGCCGGCCGCCAAGCCAGCCGCCCCGGCAACGGCAGTGCATCACCCAGCCTCTACGGCGGCTGCGTCTGCCGTTAAGCTTCCCCCCGGCGTGCCCGTAGTCAAAGGGATTGTGAAACCGGCCTTCACACTGCGCTATGAAGACATCAAGCTCGGCGCCGGCGCCGATGCCGATCCCGGCAAGATGTATAAGGTGCTCTACGCCGGGTACCTGGGCAGCAACGGCCGCCCCGACGACGGACACAAATTCGACTCCTCCGACGACCACCGCCAGCCGCTCAAGGACAAGGACGGCAAGCCAGTCCTGGGTGACGACGGTAAGCCCAAGCTGGGCGACGCCCAGCCGATGGCCTTCCCCCAGGGCATGGGCCGCCTCATTCCCGGCTTCGACCAGGGATTCGCCGGCATGAAGGTGGGCGGCAAGCGCCGCATTTTCATTCCCTGGCAACTGGCTTACGGCGCCAAGGGCCGGCCCGGTCCCGACCCCGCCCACCCCGGCATTCCGCCCAAGGCCGACCTGATCTTCGACGTCGAACTGGTGGATGTCGCCGACATGCCCGCGCCGCCCACTCGCCCCGGTATGGGTGCAATGCCCGGCATGCCTCCCGGCGCCCGTCCAATGCCTCCGGGCGCGCAGCCCCTTCCTCCCGGCGGTGCACCGCGTCCGCTCACGCCCGGTGCATCGCCTGCTCCCGGAACGCATGCTCCTGGATCACCCGCTCCTGGGTCGCCTGCTCCCGGATCACCCGCAGCGCCCGCTCCAACGCCTGCGGCTCCGGCTGCTCCAGCCACCGCGCCTGCACCTGCAACCCCAGCCCAACCGCAGCCGCACTAAACCGGGCTTCTTCCGGGTTAACTCAATCTCTGTGCCCCACCCATGCGACTTTCTTTTGTCGCATGGGTGGGAAAGCACGAACCCCGATCCTTGCTGGGTGCCCCATCCTTACCGCAGTCTCATCGCGGAAAGGGTGGGAGACCACGAACCCCCTGCGAGCGATTAGCGAGAGTCTGCCCCACCGCAGGCGGCGGGCAACTCCGGCGTCGCTTCCAGCAGTTGCCGCGTGTACGCCTCCCTGGGGCTCGCGCACAGCGCCTCGGCCTCGCCTGTCTCCACCAGCCGTCCCCGCTCCATCACCGCGATCCGCGTGCTCAGATAGCGCACCAGCGGCATGGAGTGCGAGATGAACAGATACGTCAGCCCCAGTTCCCGCTGCAAGCGCCGCAGCAGGTTTACAATCTGCGCGCCCACGCTCACGTCGAGGGCTGAAACCGGCTCGTCCAGAATCAGCAGCTTTGGCCGCAGCGCCAGCGCCCGCGCAATGTTGATCCGCTGCCGCTGCCCGCCGCTGAACTCATGCGGATACCGCCCCAGCGCGGACGCGTCCAGACCCACCTCAGACAGTAGCTCGACGGCCTTCGCCCGCAGCGCCGCGCGCCCCGTCGCCATCCCCGCCTCGCTGCCGTGAATCACCATCGGCTCGGTCACAATCTCCAGCACCTTCATGCGCGGATTCAGCGCCGCGTAGGGGTCCTGAAACACCGGCTGCATCTCGCGCCGCAGCCGCCGCATTTCTGTCCCCGATGCCGTCGCCACCGAAGTCCCATCCACGCGCACCGACCCGCGGGTCGGCCTCACCAGCCCCAGAATCATCCGCGCCAGCGTGGTCTTGCCCGACCCCGACTCGCCCACCAGCCCCAGCGTCTCGCCCGCCTCCACCGTCAGCGACACACTGTCAACGACAGTCTGCATCCGCGTCGCGAGACCCTCCCGCCGCGGATAGCTCTTCGAGACTGAATCCACCTCAACCAGCGCCATCGTCCCTACGTCCCTAATCCCTTGGTCCCTGGGAACCTGTCCAAAAACTGCAATTTCCCCGCCTTCAACCCACCACAAAGGCTCCGTGCCCCATCCATTCGCGCCTTTTGCGAATGGGTGGGAAACCGCGAACCCAATCCGGCCTTCCCCGAACGCGGTTCTTGGAAAGGTTCTTAGTCCCCTAGTCCCTTAGTCCCTAACCCAGCTTCGGATGCAGCTTGTGGAACCCCGTCGCCTGCTGATACGCCGCACCAAACGCCGCCAGCTTCGCGTCCTGATAATGCCCCGCCAGAAACGTCAGCGACACCGGCGTGCCTGGCCCGCCAATGTCGTCGTTGTCGCCGTCGTCGATCTTCGGCGGCTTGGGAGCGTCGTCGCCCCTCAGCCCGTTGGGCACAATCAGCGCCGGATGCCCGGTCAGGTTGGTCGCCACCAGTTGCATCCCGGTCGTCGGCGTCACAATCACGTCCACCTGCTCGAACAGCGCTGAAACCTTCTGAACTGCCAGTGTCCGCGCCCGATTCGCCTGGATGTACTCGACCGCAGGATAGAAGCGCGCAACGCGGAAGTCGTTGGGCCAGTCCTCCACGCCCTGCTCGGTAAGCAGCGCATCGCGACCGCTAAGGGTCAGGTCGTCGAACGCCGCCGCGGCCTCCGCCGTCAGCAGCGGCGTCATCGCGTCGTAAGGCAGCTTGGGCAGCTCCACCGGAATCAGGTTCACGCCCATCGCTTTGAGCTTGTCCAGTGCGTCCCGCTCGTAGCGCCGGTCGTAGTCGCGCCGCGCCCGCCCCATCTTCATCTGCTCATTGCGCTCTTCGCGTTTTTTCTTTTCTTCGGCAGTCTCGTTCGCTTCGGCCACGCGCAACTTCAACGGCTCCGACGGATCGAATTCACTCTTCAGGTAGCCGATACGCAGTTTCTTCCAGTCCAAGCCGGAATCCCATAGGAAATCGGCCGGATAGACCGACGCATCCTTCCCGTCCGGCCCGTAGATCGCTCCCAGAACCAGCGCGCAATCCTCCGCCGAGCGGGCAATCGGCCCCAGCTTGTCCATTGTCCAGCTCAGTGCCATCGCCCCCGTGCGCGGCACAAAGCCAAACGTCGGCCGCAGACCAGTAACACCACACCGCGTCGAAGGCGAAGAGATCGACCCCAGCGTCTCGGAACCGATGGCGAAGGCTACGCACCCTGCCGACACCGCGCTCGCCGGCCCCGCCGATGACCCGCTTGATCCCTGCTCCGGGTTCCACGGGTTCCGCGTCTGACCGCCAAACCAGTGGTCGCCCATGGCCAGCGCACCCAGGGTCAGTTTGGCCACCAGCACCGCACCCGCCGCATCCAGCCGCTGCACCACCGTCGCGTCTTCGTCGATCATCTGGTGCTCGAACCCGCCCGCGCCCCACGTCGTCGGATAGCCCTTGACCGCCAGCAGGTCCTTCGCGCCCCACGGAATGCCATGCAGCGGCCCACGATATTTTCCAGCCGCAATCTCCTCGTCCGCCTTCTTCGCCTGCTTCAGCGCCCGCTCTTCGGTGAGCGTGATGGAGAAGTGCAGCTTCGTGTCGTAGCGCTTGAGCCGGGAGAGATACATCTTCGTAAGAGCGACCGAAGTGACGAGCCGTTGCCTAAGAAGAACTGAAAGATGAGGGATGCCGCTAAAGGCTAGTTCTTCAAGGTCCGTTGGGGCCGCAATTTCGCCTTCGCCAAAGCCCTCCCCACGTCCGGTTCCAGTAGTGTCACACGGCTTGATGGAGCCTTCTTTCGCCGCCCCCAAAGGATGAAACACAAACGCCGGCGCTACCGAGTTCGGCAGCTTCAGCTTCCTTATCGCCTTCATCGACCCGTTCTGGTCCACCAGCCCGTCGAGCATCATCTGCTTTTGCTCGGCCGTGAACGGCCCCACCCCCGCCAGCAGGGCAGCCTGATCGATGATCTCCGGCGTAAACTTCGGCGGCTTGGATTGGTCAGTTCCCGTCGCCTCCTGCGCTTGTACCGCCAGCGTGTACAACACCCCCGGCAACAGCGCCGACGTAATCCCCGCGCGGCTGCAAGCAGCCAGAAACCCTCTCCGATCCAATGTCATGTTTCGTGCTCCCCTCAAAGCGTGCCCGCCTGACCTTGCCCGCAGAATGCGTATCCCATAGTGGGCGGGTTTGAGGAGATATTCATCCTCGTAGTCGTCGTGGCGTGGGAATGTGGAAATCGGCAGTATCGATTTCCAAGGTCTGTGGGAAGGGTGGGAAAAACAGTAT
>JARLGE010000249.1 GCA_031296215.1 Occallatibacter sp. | reverse complement strand
TTTTTGACCGAGGCGCTGCTGAATGCGGGCGCGCGCTCGACGGTGCTGGTGGGGACCATTGAATATCATGTGGCGGGCGCGGTGCGGGCGAGCGTGCACACCACGCCCGAGTCGCGAGATTTGTTTGAGCTGATGGCCGAGGGGGCGGGGCGCGGTGCAAGCGAACTGGTCACTGAGGTCTCTAGCCACGCCCTCGATCAAGGGCGGGCGATGGGTTTGCGGTTCGATGTCGCGGTCTTCACCAACCTGACGCGCGACCACCTCGATTATCACCAGACGATGGAGAAGTATTTCGCGGCCAAGCGGCTGCTTTTTGACGGGACGGTGTATTCTGCGCCGCGCGTGGCAGTGATCAACGCGCACGATGCGCGGGCGGAAGAACTCGCTGCCGCCGCGAGCAAGGCGGGCGCGGAGGTGCGGACCTATGGGATAGGCCAGGGCGACTGGCGCGCTGCCAGACACACGCTGACGCCGGGCGGCGCGGTGATCGATTTGGAAACGCCGGCGGGGGCGGCGCGGGTGACCTCGAAGCTGGCTGGCGAGGTGAACGTTCTCAATCTGCTTGCATCGCTCGCGGCAGTTCATGCGCGCGGGGTTCCCTTTGCGACGCTGGTCGACTCGGTTCCGCAGCTCAATCCTGTTCCAGGACGCTTCCAGCCGGTGGATGCGGGACAGCCGTTCACGGTGATTGTCGATTACGCGCACACCGACGATGCGCTGCGCAATCTGATTGTGCTGGCGCGGCAGATGGTGGCGCCCACAAATGGCCGCGTGATCACGCTGTTCGGCTGCGGCGGCGACCGCGACCGCAGCAAGCGGCCGAAGATGGGACAGGCGGCGGGCGCGGGCAGCGATTTTGTGGTGGCCACCAGCGACAATCCGCGCTCGGAAGAGCCGATAGCGATTCTGGCGGAGGTCGAGCCGGGCCTGAAGTCGAGCGGAGCGAAGTACACCATTGAGGCAGACAGGGGCGCGGCTATCGCGATGGCGATGGATGCGGCCAAAGCGGGCGACGTGGTTCTGCTGGCCGGCAAAGGGCATGAGAAGGAACAGATTCTTGCCGGGCGGACGATTCCCTTCGACGACGCCGAGGTTGCGCGGGCAGCGCTCAAGCAATTGGGTTATGGTGGAGGGCAATGAAACTCACACTGGCAGAAGCGGCAATCGGCGCGGGCGCGGTGCTGGAAGCTCCGGCCAGCCTGGCCCAAGCCGGCGCGCTTGAGGTAAGCGAGTACTCGATCGACTCGCGCACGGTGGGCGCGGGGGCGCTGTTTTTTGCCGTGCGCGGCGAGCGGCTCGACGGCCACGACTTTGTGGAGGCGGCTTTGAAGCGGGGCGCGGTTGCGGCGGTGGTGTCGCGCGCGCGCGTCGCCGGACTGCCCGACGCGGTGCTCGCCTGTCCGCTGCTGATCGCCGAAGACCCGCTCGCCGCCCTTCAGACCCTGGCTGCGCACGTGCGCCGGCGCTGGGGCAAGCGCGTTGTGGCCATCACCGGATCGGCGGGCAAGACCACCACCAAGGAAGCGGTTGCCGCGGCGCTGGGCGCGCAGTTCAACGTGATGAAGTCGCGGGGGAATTTGAACAATGGCTTCGGCCTGCCGCTGGAGTTGCTGCGCCTGGAGCCGGAGCACGAATTCGCGGTGGTCGAGATGGGCATGAATCACTCAGGCGAGATTGCCGCGCTGGCGCGCATCGCCACGCCGGACTGGGGGGTGGTGACCAACGTGGGCACCGCGCACATCGAGAACTTTGCCGACGGGCAGGCGGGCATTGCGCGCGCCAAATTCGAGCTGGTGGAGGCGCTGCCGGCGAGTGGAGTGGCCTTTCTGAACTGCTGCGACGCCTATGTCTCGCAGTTTGGCCGCGACTTTGCGGGCCGGGCCGTTTACTTCGGCGACGGCCCTTGCGCCGATCCGCAGATTGTGGAGTCGCGCGAAGATGTGGAGGGATTGCACCTGAGGTTTCGCGCGGGCGAGCGTGAGGGACTATTGACGCTCAAGTTGCTTGGGACACACAACGCATCGAACGCGATGGCGGGGTTGGCGGTGGCCCTGGAAGCGGGCGTTGAATTGGATGCAGCCGTTGCGGCCATTGCGCAACTGACCGCCGGCGACAAGCGGGGACAGGTGATGGAGATCGACGGCGCGACGATTCTGAACGACAGTTACAACTCCAACCCCGAGGCGCTTCGGTCCATGATCCGCACGCTGGCGGCGCGGCCCGCAGGCCGGCGCATTCTTGTGGCGGGCGAGATGCTGGAACTGGGCGAGCACGGTCCCGAACTGCACGCCGCGTGCGGCCGCGCTGCCGCCGAGGCCGGCCTGGACCTGGTGGCCGGCGTGCAGGGCAATGCCGTGCATTTGGCCGCGGCGGCCTGCGCGGGCGGGGTGGCCTCGCTGTTTTTGCCCACGGCTGAGGCCGCCGGGCTTTGGCTCAAACAGAACCTGCAGCCGGGCGACGTGGCGCTGGTGAAAGGCTCTCGCGGGGTGCGGCTGGAGCGGGCGATTGCCGTTGTGCAACCGGGTTCCAACGCAGGCTGAAAGCCGCTCGATTCCTTAGCTGCGCCAATGCCCAGCCCTGTAAAATCATCGTGAGTCCCGCATCGCTGGGCGATCATTGGACGAAACCAGAATTATTGGTCACCGTTCAGGTAACCTCTGGTTCAGTTCTCAACCATACCGGGCATTCCCTCAGGGGCTAAAGCCCGCGCTGATTTTGCACCATTTGCGGCACGACTGAAGTCGTGCCCTTTCAAAACATCGAATTGTCCTGAGGTTCCTTAAGCCTGTTCAGGATCGCCGCTCCCTGTTGGCCGCGCCGACTAGAGTGCAGCGGCCTCAATGTCAATCGGTTCTGGTTCCGCTGATCCGGCTCTGGAGGCCACTTGCTTTACTGGCTGCTCTACGAAAAGCTGTACCCGTTTTTTCACCCGTTCCGCATCTTCCGCTATTTGACCTTTCGCACCGCCTTTGCCTCGCTCACGGCGCTGCTGATTGCTCTGTTTATCGGGCCGTGGGTGATCCAGAAGCTGCGCGAGTTCCAGATCGGGCAGTTCGTGCGCGAGGACGGGCCGCAGTCGCACCTGAAGAAGACTGGCACGCCCACCATGGGCGGCGTGCTGATTGTGATCGCGATTCTGGTGCCCACGATTTTGTGGTCCATTCCTTCCGATCCCTTTGTCTGGGTGGCGGTGGCTTCCACGCTGGCCTTCGGGGCCATCGGTTTTGCCGACGACTACATCAAGGTGGTGCAGCGGCGCAGCCTGGGGCTCACGGCCCGCGCCAAATTGATGTGGCAGGGGCTGGCCGCGGCACTGGTGGCCGTGGCGCTGGCGGTGCTGGAACAGTTTCGCTTCTTTTCCACACGGATGACGGTGCCGTTCATCAAGAGCCTGCGCCCCGACCTGCTGTGGCATGGCTGGCCAGCCACGCTGCCCTACCTGGGATTTCTGCTCTTTCTGCCTTTCGTGGCCTGGGTGGTGTTTGTGCTGATGGGCGCGTCGAACGCGGTGAATCTGACCGACGGGCTGGACGGTCTGGCCATCGGCTGCACCATCATCGCCGCCGGCGCGCTGGCGGTTCTCACCTATGTCAGCGGCAACGTGGTCTTTGCCGACTACCTGGAATTGCAATACCTGCCGCGGGTGGGCGAGGTGACCGTGTTCTGCGGGTCGATGGTGGGCGCGTCGATCGGCTTTCTCTGGTATAACGCCCACCCGGCGGAGATCTTCATGGGCGACGTGGGATCGCTGGCGCTGGGCGGGGCCATCGGCACGGTGGCCATCATCATCCGCCAGGAACTGCTGCTGCCATTCATCGGCGGGATTTTCATCCTGGAAGCGGTTTCGGTGATCTTGCAGGTGGGCAGCTACAAACTCCGCAACGGAAAGCGTATCTTCAAGATGGCGCCGCTGCACCACCACTTCGAACAGTTGGGATGGAGCGAGTCCAAGGTTATTGCCCGCTTCTGGATCGGGGCCCTGGTGTTTGCATTGTTTGCACTCACCACGCTGAAACTGCGCTAGAGACGGCGCACGCAGGGCGGCGGGCGGTGCAAAATAGAGAAGTCGCGCGCGGCAAAAGGTTGAACCAATGATGGAACTCAAAGGCAAGAAGGTTCTGGTTGTGGGGTTGGGAAAATCCGGCCTGGCGGCGGCCTTGTTTCTGCGCCGGCGCGGCGCGCAGGTGACGGTGAGCGACGTGCGCAGCGCCGAGGCTTTGGCCAAGGACATTCCCGCGCTGCTGGACGAGGGCATCATGGTGGAGACGGGCGGGCACGGGCTGCTGACCTTCCGCCGCCAGGACCTGATCGTGGTGAGCCCCGGCGTGCCGTTGAACACGCCCGAACTGGCGCAGGTGAAGAGCTTCGGGCTGCCGGTGATCGGCGAGCTGGAACTGGCCGGGCGCTTCCTCAAGGGCAAGACCGTGGCCATTACCGGCTCCAACGGCAAGACGACCACTACGGCGCTGGTGGGCGAGATTCTTGAAAAAGCCGGCGTTCCCACGCTGGTGGGCGGCAACATCGGCGTGCCGGTGGTGGCGCTGATCGAGCAGAGCACGGACGAGACCTGGTCGGTGCTGGAAGTTTCAAGCTTCCAACTGGAAAGCACGGAGCAGTTTCATCCCCGCATCGCCGTCATTCTCAATATCACGCCCGATCATCTTGACCGTCACGGCAGCTTTGAGAATTACGCGCTGGCCAAGGAGCGGATCTTTGCCGCACAAGACGAGCACGACTGGGTGGTTCTGAACGCCGACAACGCGCGCGCCGCGCAGGCTGCATCGCGGTCCAGGGCGCAGGTTTATTTCTTTTCCGTGGAACATTCCGTAGAGCGCGGCGCCTGGGTGGAAGAGGGCTTCCTGGTCTATCGCGCGGGCAAGGACGAGCCGGTGGAGAAGGTCATGCCTTTGCATAACGTTCCTCTCAAAGGCGCTCACAACGTGGAGAATGTCTTGGCCGCGATGTGCGCCGCGCGGCTGGCCGGGGTATCGGCCGAGCAGATTCGCGCCGCCGTCGAGGCCTTCCAGGCAGTGGAGCATCGGCTGGAGTATGTGGCCACCATCAACGGCGTGGAGTTCTACAACGACTCCAAGGCCACCAACGTAGACGCAACGGCCAAGGCGGTTGCCTCGTTCTCATCGGGCATTCATCTGATTCTGGGGGGCAAGGACAAGAACTCCGACTACACGCAACTGGCGCAACTGCTTCGCGCGCGGGTGCGGGCCGTCTACACCATCGGCTCGGCCGCGGCCAAGATCGAGTCGGAGCTGCGCGGGGTGGTCCCCATTCTCAGCTGCGAGACGCTGGACAAGGCGGTGAACGCGGCGGGATCGGATGCGCGGCCCGGCGAGGTGGTGCTGCTGGCGCCGGCCTGCTCGAGCTTCGACCAGTTTGAGAACTACGAGCATCGCGGGCGGGTGTTCAAGGAGCTGGTCAGCGAACGGCGGGGGTGGAAGGTATGGCAGCGCGGGTAGGCGTGGACAAGTGGATGTTCTGCACCACGCTGCTGCTGGTGGTGGTGGGCCTGGCGATGGTGTTTTCCGCTTCGGCCGTGGTGGCGCAGGAGCGCTACCACTCGCCCTATGCGTTTGTGGGCCGGCAGGCCGGATGGGCCGTGGCGGGCGTGCTGGCGATGCTGGCACTGATGCACGTGGACGCCAAGGTCTATAAGTCCAGGCGCTTCATCTACACAGCGCTGGGCATTACAACTGTGCTGCTGGTGGCGGTCTTCTTTTTTCCCGGCTCGCACGCCGTGCATCGCTGGATTCGCTTCGGCAGCCTGTTCACCTTTCAGCCCTCGGAGATTGCCAAGCCGGTGGCGGTGCTCTACCTGGCGTGGTTTCTGCACACGCGGCTGGACGCGATGCGCGACTGGAAGCACACGCTGGCGATGGCGGCAGCGATGCCGGTCGTGTTCATGCTGCTGATTGTCAAGCAGCCGGACCTGGGCACGGCGCTGGTGATTGCCGGCGTGACGGCCATGCTGCTGCTACTGGCGGGGATGGAGTGGAAGTATCTGTTCATGGCCGCGGGCGCAGCGCTGCCCGGCTTGGTTGCGCTGCTGTTCATGGTGGCCTGGCGGCGGCAGCGGATGCTGGTGTTCCTCAATCCCGAGTCCGATCCGCAGGGCGCCGGCTTCCACATCAACCAATCGCTGATCGCGGTGGGCGCCGGCGGGCTGACCGGACGCGGCTACATGGAGGGGATGCAGAAGCTCTTCTACCTGCCCGAAGCGTCTACGGATTTTATCTTTGCCAACATCGCCGAGGAGCTGGGCTTCATCGGCGCCATCGCCATCGTGGTGCTGTTTGCGGTCTTCGGCGTGCGCGGGCTGAGGGCGGCCTTCCGCACGCAGGACCCGTTCGCGCGGCTGTTGGCCTTCGGCATCACGACGACCATTCTGCTTCAGGCGTTCTTCAACATCAGCGTGGTGTTGTCGCTGGTTCCGACGAAAGGGATTCCGCTGCCGCTGATCTCGTCGGGCGGGACCTCGGTGTTTGTGACGCTGGCCAGCATCGGGATTCTGCTCAGCATTACCAGAACAGCGGAGTGAAAAGGGCAGGGAACAGGGACTAAGGGACTTCAGTGGCGGCTCGAATATTCGGGTCCAAAATGCGCTTTCATCCTGAGCGGATTCTGGATTCGGCCGCGAGTGTTCAGGGTTAAAGCCCTGACCTGCCGCTCGTCGCGGCACGCGATCAAGCGTCACTGTCTTGGGAAGGGCGGGTTCAAGAAATGCGACTGACTAGAAAGATCATGAGTTGGGTTTTCGCAATGACATCAGTGCTTGTCGCCTTGGGCGGCAGTATGTTTTTCGCGCAGACGCTTCAGGTTCAGAGGCAGTACGCGTTTTCGAGGCCCTGGATACTGCTGATTGACGCAGTGTTCCCCAGTATGTTGATCGTCTTCGGTGTTGCCTGGTGGACCACCTGGAAGGCACTGCCGTCGGCGAAAGTTTGGGGAATGGCCGCAGGCCTGACCTATGTCCTAGTCTCCCTCTGGCAAATCACCCATGGTTCGCAATCGGACTGGGGAGTTCCCGGGGTTGAGTTCATCCTTGGAGTTGTTGGGCTGATTGCATTTTCTCCCCGCCCCCGAAAGAGGTACGCGATGGACGAAGCCCGACCAGAGGACGAGCCCCGCTGAAAGGCATTCATTTGGCGCACTTGCGCGTACTCATAGCTGGTGGCGGGACGGGCGGGCATATCATCCCGGCGCTGGCGGTGGCGCGCGAGCTGGTGGCGCGGCATGGGGCCGAAGTGCTGTTTGTGGGCACGGCGCGGGGGATGGAGAGCCGGCTGGTTCCGGCGGCGGGGTTTGGGCTGCACCTGATCGAAGTGGGGCAACTGAAAAATGTCTCGCTGATGACGCGGCTGCGGACGCTCGTCGATCTTCCGCGCAGTATCTTCGCCTGCCGGCGACTCATCCGTGAGTTCAAGCCCGCGGTGGTCTTGGGCGTGGGCGGCTACGCATCGGGGCCGGCGATGGCGGCGGCGCTGTGGATGCGCGTGCCGGCGATGGCCTTTGAGCCGAACGCGATGCCGGGCCTGGCCAACCGCCTGGTCGGCAAACGCGTGCAGGCCGCCGCCGTCAACTTTCCAGCGGCGGCGAAGTGGTTCCGCAACTGCGAGGTCACGGGGATTCCGGTGCGAAAGGAGTTCTTCGCGCTTGGGCAAGCGCCCGCAAGGCCCAGTTCCGCGGCGCCGGGGCCGCACATGCTGGTCTTCGGCGGCTCGCAGGGGGCGCGCATCTTCAATGTTCAGCTGCCTCGGATCATTGTGGCTCTGCTGGATCGAATCCCAGGGCTAACGGTGCTGCACCAGGCGGGGGCGCGGAATGCCGAGACGACGCGGGCGGCTTATGCCGCGACGGGGGCGGACCCCAAACGCTGGCGCGTGGAGCCGTTCCTGGACGAGATGCCGGCGCGATTTGCGGAGGCCGACCTGGTGATGGCTCGGGGGGGCGCTTCGTCGGTGGCCGAGCTGGCCGCGGCAGGCAAGCCGAGCCTGCTGGTTCCCTTTGCGGCGGCAGCCGATGAGCACCAGAAGCGCAATGCCGAAGAGATGGTCCGGGCCGGGGCGGCGGTGATGCTGGAAGAGGCGGATTTGGACATTCCTGGACGCCTCAAAGAGGCGCTGACCGGACTGCTGACCGACCCCGAGCGGCTGTCGCGAATGGCCGCGGCGGCGCGGACGCAGGCGCATCCTGATGCAGCCGAACGGATTGCAGACAGACTGGTTGCGTTGGCAAAGGGGCATAGATAGGGCAGTGGAGTGCTGGGCCGGTTTTGTTTGCTTGTCGCAAAATTGTTGAAAGGCCCGGGCCTGAAGGCCCCGCAGATTTGCACTTGCTCCCGGGGGCTGAAGCCCCCGGCTCCCTCCGTAATCCGCGACCTTCTGGAGCAGTCCCGAGACGCAGCAGGGCGTCCCAGTCGGCTACAAACACAAAGCCCGCCTGCCGAAGCAGGCGGGCTTTGGGAGAACTCCGCAGCGATCTGGGGCGAGCCGCGGAGACTCCGATCTTACCGGTGTCCGCCGCCGCCGTGGCCACCGCCGCCACCGGCATGACCGCCGCCACCGAATCCGCCACCGGCATGGCCGCCGCCGCTAAATCCGCCGCGCGCTCCGCCGCCGGTATAACCACGGGCTCCGCCGCCGGCATAACCGCGGGCTCCGCCGCCGGCATAACCGCGTGGTGCGCCACCGGAATAGCCGCGTGGTCCGCCGGCAACCGGGCCGCGATAGCCGCCACCGTAAGCCGGCCGCGCGCCGCCCGCATATCCACCGCGAGCGCCGTAGGCATAACCGCCGCGTCCGTAGCCATAGCCGCCGCGACCGTAGCCATAGCCGCCGCGACCGTAGCCGCCCCATCCGTGACGATAGCCCCAGCCGCGCCAGGGACCTACGCCGAGGAATATGCCGCCGTAGAACCACTGCGGTCCGTAATAGCCGTAGGGTGCGCAGGCATAGGGGTAATAGGAGTAGTAGCCCCAGTCGCAGACCGGAGGAGCGTACTCGACGGGAGCGGGAACGACCGCGGGGCCGATTCCGACTCCCATATCCTCTTGAGCATTGGCCGCTGCCGCGAAGGGCAGAGCTAGAAACATCGCAATCAGAACCAGGCGCAAACTCCGCATAAATCCTCCTCGTGCTGCCCAAGCCTCTGGTTTCGGGACCGGGGGAATCCGGAGTCGACCTCCGTCCTCAGCACTTTCCGGTCTGTGGGCCTTGCCTCACAACCGGCTTCTGTTCTCTCAAACAACGTTTCCGCGGTTTAGTTGCGGTGCTTCACAAAAAGAATCGTTCATGAGGGCGGAAAGGGCAAGGGAATTCCGGGCAGGACTGGGGCTCGGGACGGCACACGCAAGAAAACGGCCCCTCCCGGTTGGGGAGAGGCCGATCGAAGCAGGCAATCAGGCAGAGGCAATTACCTGCGGAATCCTTCACGATCACGGTCACGATCGCGGTTCCGATCGCGATCGCGGTCGAAGTGCCGATCGAAGCCGCGATCATAGCCACGGTCGCGATCGAAGCCGCGATCGAACCGGACAGGCGGCCCGCCGAAGCGGCCACG
>JARLGE010000039.1 GCA_031296215.1 Occallatibacter sp. | reverse complement strand
TCTCCGCTGGCGCTGGCTCGGCTCACCCCCGGCCTGAGCCTTCCCGTCACGTTAAGCCAGGGACTCCCGCGCTCCTCGATCTGCCCGTTTCCCCCGGCCTGGCGAATCGGCGAGAGCGGCAGCCACGCGTCGGTGCGAATGCCGGGCATGCAGCCGATGAATCCCTCGGGCGCCACGCCGATGACGGTGACCGTCTTCCGGTTGATCTCGACGGGTTTTCCCAGGATCGCCGGGTCCGCGCCAAAGCGCGTCTGCCAAAGATCGTAGCCGAGAAGCACGTAAGGGGAGCCGCCCTCGTTCGCCTCTTCGTCGGGCCGGAAGAAGCGGCCCAAATACGGCTTGATTCCCAACACGTCAAAGTAGTTCGCCGAGACGTTGGCCGCGTTGATGCGCTGCGGCGTGTCGGCGCCGGTCAGCGTCACCCAGTCGGAGTGGTAGCCCAGCATGCCGCTGAAGCTTGAGTTCCTCGCCCGCAGATCGCGGTAGTCGGGATACGAAAACGGCGGCGACGGCGCAATGTTCCAGGCCCCCCGCATCACCGTCACGAGCTCGCCGGTGCTTTGTGCTCCCGGAACCGGCGTCAGCAGCGTCGAGTTGATCCAGCTGAAGACAGTGCCGTTGGCGCAGATGCCGAGGGCAAGCATCGCCACCGTGGCCAACGTGAACCCAGGGCTCTTCAGCAGTTGCCGTAACGCGAACCGTATATCCCGGAGCAATCCAGTCATACCCGTGCCTCTTTCAGCCTATGCCCATCTCAGAAGCCTATGCAAGGCAGATGCTGCACCCGGCGGGCCAATCGGTCATTTCTGCCGATGCGTTGAACCGAAACGTATTACGCAGCATTTTGGACTATTTCCGTCCATTTTCCGGTGTTCGATCCCGCCTCTGACTGTCCGGATTCGGACACCCGCGCAGCGCCTTTGCCCCCCCTGGCGAGCCTTCTCCCGCGCCCCCATCCCCGGAACACCGCCGCTCCCGCTGATACACTTGTCCCGTCAGGGATCAAGGCCCGGGACACACTATGGTCGAGCTGCTTCCATCCATCCTCTCCGCCGACTTCGCCCACTTGGCCGACCAGGTCGCCGCGGCCGAGCGCGGCGGCGGCACGGTCATTCACGTCGACGTCATGGACGGCCATTTTGTGCCCAACATCACCATTGGTCCTCCGGTCGTCAAAAGCCTGCGCAAGGCCACCGCGCTGCCCCTCGACTGCCACCTGATGATCGAGAACCCCAACGAGTTCATCCCTGCCTTCGCCGATGCCGGGGCCAATTGGGTCAGCGTCCACTACGAGGCCTGCACCCACCTGCATCGCACCTTGCAGTTGATCGCCCACCATGGCATGAAGCCGGGTGTGGTGCTCAACCCGGCTACCCCGGTCGAGCTGCTTTTGGAAATCCTGCCCATGGTGCACCACGTCCTCGTCATGAGCGTCAATCCGGGCTTCGGCGGGCAGGAATTCATCCCCTCCAGCCTGAAAAAAATCCGCCGCCTGGCCCAATTGCGCCGAGAGCTGGGGCTGGCATTTAGAATCGAGGTGGACGGCGGTGTGGCTCACGATACGGTGGCCCAGGTCGTCCAAGCAGGTGCGGAGTTGCTTGTGGCTGGATTTGCCGTCTTCGGCGCCGGACATCCGGAGCAGGACGCGCGCGCGCTGCTGGCCGCCGCCCGACAGGCAGCCGGCGAATAACCCGGTCTGCGCACGACAGGTTAAGATTCTAGAGGATTCGGAAAATGGTCGCGGGGGCAATCCACTCCCCGGCGCCGCCATGAGGGACTATGAATCGGTTCTCCAACAAGATTGCCGCGCTGGCGCTGGCGTTTCTGGTGCTGACCGCGGTTGCGGCCCATGCCGACAGGAAACCCAAAAAGAAGAAGAACACCGACCTGAGCGCCAACCCGCTCGCCTCGGTCAACTCCAAGCAGCCCGACAAGGAACTCTTCGACAAGGCCATGCTGGCGCTGAAGAAAGGCCGCTTCGACGTGGCCCGCCTCGACCTGCAGACCATGCTGAACACCTACCCGGAGTCGGAGTATCGCATGAGGGCCAAGCTGGCCGTCGGCGACAGTTGGTTCAAGGAAGGCGGCACCGCCGCGCTCACCCAGGCCGAGGCCGAATACAAGGACTTCATCACCTTCTTCCCCAATGCTCCTGAGGCTGCCGAGGCGCAGATGAAGGTGGCCGACATCTATTACCAGCAGATGGAGAAGCCCGACCGCGACCCCAACAACACCGAGCGCGCCGAGCTCGAATACCGCAACATGATCAACATGTTCCCCGATTCGACCCTGGTCCCGCGCGCCAAGCAGAAGCTGCGCGACGTGCAGGAAGTGCTGGCCGAGCGCGAGAGCGAGATCGGCCTCTACTACGAGAGCCGCGAGAACTTCGGCGCCGCCATCGCCCGGCTGGAGACCGTGGTCGATACCTACCCGCTTTATTCCAAGAGCGACCAGGCGCTGTTGGGCATCGGCGATGCCTATGCCGGCGAGGCCCGCCGCATCCAGGTGCAGGCCAACCTCCCCGGCGCCATCAAGGAGCGGCTGCACTCGGTGTACGCTGACAAGGCCGCGGAGGCTTACGCAAAGGTCATCGTCCGCTACCCCATGGCGCCCCATGTTGAGGATGCCCGCGACCGGCTGGTGGCCATGAACCGCCCGGTTCCCGAGCCCACCCAGGAGGCGGTGGCCGAGAACGACGCTGAGGAGCGTAGCCGCCAGCCCCTGCGCTTCACCGGCAAGACCCTCGACATCATCAAGCATGGACCCATGGTGGTCGAAGCCGTGCACGTCGGCGAGCCCTCCCTCGAAGACCCCAAGCGCACCCTGGCGCCCGACATTACCAAGCAGAACATCGCCCTGTTCAACGACGCCGTCAACGCCAGCCGCCCCCCCGCGGCCGCTGCCGGGCCCATTACCCCCACCGGCCCCAATGAGCCGCCGCGCAGCGACCAGCCATCCACTGTGCCCTTGCAACTGGCGCCGCCGGCAGGCTCGAGCGGAGTAAGCGCTGAAATTGTGTCGGCGCCTTCCGGCCCCGCGCCAACGGCCGCCGATCCCAACGCCGTGCTCAAACCAGTCGGTCCGGCCAACACCGCCATCCCCGCCGCCGAAAAACCCGCCGAGGCCCCCGTTCCGGTCAACGAGGTCAAGTCCGCCGGCGCCACCGCAACGGACATCAATGCCAAGTCCAAGAAGCCCAAGGTCGACTCCAGCGAGGAGTCCTCCAGCAAGAAGAAAAAGAAGAAGGGGCTGGCCAAGATCAATCCCTTCTAGCCGGATCGTTGATCCGATCTGCAAAGGCCGCACCCCACCGGGCGCGGCCTT
>JARLGE010000248.1 GCA_031296215.1 Occallatibacter sp. | reverse complement strand
TGAGACATCGCGCATGAACTGGATTCGCGATGTGCGGACGGCGCTCGAGGCCGACGGCATCGGCTGGGCGATGTGGGACTATCGCGGCGGCTTCGGCGTGGTATGGAAGGAAGATGGCCAGCCGGCGAAGGTGGATGAGAAAGTGGTGGAGGCGCTGGGGCTGGCGAAATAGGCTTACGGTTTTGGGCCGAGGCGTCGCTCGCCCAAGCCCCCAATGCGGGACCTGGAACACTTGCACCGGATAGCAGCCTGTGGTGAAAGTCCAAATCACTCAAGAACTTCCCTTGGGGGCTAAAGCCCACCCTTCATTCTCAGCTTCCTGCGGCACGCTAAAGTCGTGCCCTTTCAAATCCCGACTTTCACCACAGGCTGTCAGGCGGTTAACATTCTCCTCGGAAGGGTTCGAGGCACGATGGAAATGGAAAGAGCCGCGATTCATGCTGTCGGCACCGTGGAAGCCGAAGTGTGGGAGCAGCTGGGCCGGCTGGGGATTCCGTACCTTCATCGTTATTGGCAGCGCCGCTGGCTCAAGCTCAAGGAGCCGGTGGTAGAACCGCGCAAGGACCACGGCGAGTGGGACCTGGAGAACACGCTGCTCTCCGGGCTAGGCCTTAACATTTTGGAGACCGGCAGGTTTCTTCACTCGCCGAGCCACACCGGCTTCGAGTCGTTTGAGCAATGGATTCTCGATACCAATGGCGGCGCGATCGAGGAGGAACGGCTGACGCGGCTGAGGGATGCGCTGGCGGGCAAGGCTGTGGGTTCGGCGGCGGGCTGCCTGGACGACGTGCCGGGCTTGACGGCGGACGAACTCGCCTTCTGGAACGAGCACGGCTACGTGGTGGTGCACGACGCGGTGGATGCCGAGGATCGCGACGCCGCGGCGGCGGCCCTCTACGAGATTCTCGACGCCGATCCAGCCGACCCGGGCACCTGGTACAAAAACAAATTCGGCAAGACGATTTGGGTTCCGCTGCTTCGCCATTCGGCGTTTGTGGCCAACCGCCGGTCGCCGCGGCTGGTAAAGGCCTTTGCGCAGTTGTGGGGCAGGGAAGATCTGTGGCCGACGATCGACCAGGGCGGCTTCAACCCGCCGGAGCGCGCGGGCTGGTCGTTTCCCGGCCCACATGTTCATTGGGACGCATCGCTGGCGCTGCCCCATTGCTTCGGTGTGCAGGGCATTCTCTACCTGACCGATACTCCGGCCGAGCAGGGGGCCTTCTGCTGCATTCCGGGATTTCACCGCACGCTGGAGACATGGCTGGAGGATTTGCCGGCAGGCGAGGATCCGCGGCGGGCGATTCTGTGCCATCCAAGGTTGAAGGCGATCGAGGGCGGGGCCGGCGACCTGGTCCTCTGGCACCAGTCTTTGCCCCACGGCAGCAGCCCGAACCGGGGCACGAAGCCGCGGGTGGCGCAGTACATCGCGCTCAGGCCGACGCGGTGGGCTTATGCGGCGGAGTGGAAGTGAGGCTGGCCGGGGAGCGGAGTTCGCGGGGATAGCCGTTCGCCGCAGCGGACGTGTTAGCGGAGTTAGCTTGAGACGGAGGGAAGTGCTGGATGAGTTCCTCTTCCAGGCCTCGTATTCCCTCCGGGGCTAAAGCCCGGCTGATTTGCGGTTCTTCTGTACGGGCGGAAGGCCGCACCCATCAAAACAGCGGCCTGCGGAGAGATTCATGAGGGCTCACGCACCTGCCTGGCTCCGCTAACTCCGCTCACAACGCTGACTCCGCTACTTCCCCACATAGCTTACGTGCCAGATGGATCTGGAGCCGTCGTCGGAGACGAAGAGGCTGCCGTCGCTGGCTTGCGCTACGCCTACAGGGCGGCCCCAGACGGCGCCGTCGGGGTTCACGAAGCCGGTGAGGAAGTCTTCGTACTCGCCGGTCGCGTGACCATTGCTCATGGGCAGGCGGACGACTTCGTAACCTGCGCGCTGCGCGCGGTTCCAGGAGCCGTGCTCGGCGGCGAAGCCGTCGCCCTGGAACTCGGCGGGGAACTGGGAGCCGGTGTAGAAGAGCATCTCCAGCGATGCGAAGTGGGGGTTGAGGAGGATATCCGGGGTGATGACCTTGGACTTGAGCTCCGGATGCAGGCCCTCGTGGCGAGGGTCCTGCAAGCCGCCCGAGGGGCCGTGGAAGTAGAACCAGGGCCAGCCGTAGAAGCCGCCTTCCTGGACGTGAGTGATGTAGTCGGGGACGAGGTTGTTGCCCAGGCCATCGCGCTCGTTGGTGGAGCACCAGAGCTCTCCGGTGGTGGGGTTGATGGCTTCTCCCACGCAGTTACGGATGCCCGAGGCGTAGACCTTGACGAAGCTCCCGGTGGGGGTGAACGCGAGGACGTCGGCGCGGTGGTACTCCTCGGGGTGGGTGTCGGAGTCATCGACGTTGGAATGCGACCCAACCGAGGCAAAGAGCCTCGAGCCGTCCTTCGAGAAGATCAGGTCGCGGGTCCAGTGGCCGCCGCCGCGCAGACGGCCGCCGCCGGGCAGATCGACGATGTTCTCCTGCGGGCCTTGGGCGACGAGGTCGCCGTTCCGATAAGGGAAGCGGACGATTTCGTCGGTATCGCCTATGAAGACGTAATTGGGGTTGGGGCCGCTGGGGTAGAAAGCGATGCCGAAGGGCTGATGGAGGCCGGCGGCGAAGACGGAGGTCTGTTGGGGCTTGCCGTCGGCGCCGACGCCGCGGAAGACCCGGATCTTGCCGGTTTCGCTCTCGGCCAGGAAGAGGTCGCCGTTGGGCGCGACGCGCAGCAGACGGGGGTTGTCGAGGCCGGTGGCGTAGAGGTCGACCTTGAAGCCTTTGGGAGCGATGGGCCAGGCGTTGGCGGGCCGCGGAACCAGTGTGGGGCCGTTGTCGACCGACTCATTGGGCGCGGGGGCGGGCAGGTCGGCCCAGGTGAGATGGCGGCGGATGCTGGGCGATTCGTGGAAGGCGTCGGTGAAGGCGGCCTGGCCGGTCAGGACTTGGTGCTGGGCGGCGGGCTTGGGCGGGGTCTCGGCGGCGCGGGCTGCCAGAACGGCTGTGAGAGCAAGGGTGGAGGCGAAGGCGGGAATCCTCAGCGAATGCGGCAAGGGGAAACGATTCATAAGACCTCTCAGGGGTGGGGAGCGGGTAATCACCTAAGTTCGAACAAAGTCAGTTTACATGGAAGCTGCTGGGGCATACTCGACGATCGACCTGGCCAAAAAGCAAGACCGAAGGGATCCAAGAGCAACCGCAGCTCCCTGCGGCTACGCTCAAGCGGGCTTTCGGCTCGGTTCGGCGCAAACCGCCCGCCAAACTTGGCTCAGATGCTACTACTCACTGTCGCCGCAGACGGACGAGACCTCAAGAATGAGACTGTTTTACTGCTTCACCCTGACCTTCGGTTCAACCGACAGGCCCGGCCGCATCGCATGGTTCGGGTCCTCGGTCTGCAGGTCGGTGAAGTCGATGCGCACGGGAACGCGCTGCACCACCTTGACGTAATTGCCGGTCGCGTTCTCGGGTGGGAAGAGCGAGAGCACCGAGCCGGTGGCTCCGCCAATCTGCGTGACCTTGCCGTGATAGGTCTTGCCGGTGGCGTCGACCTCGATCTCGACCGGCTGGCCAGCGGCCATGTGTTTGAGCTGCGTCTCCTTGAAGTTGGCCGTGATCCAAAGGTCGTCGAGCGAGACCAGGGTGAGCAGGTTCTGTCCCGCGGCTACGTTTTGATCGATCTCGACGCTCTTGCGGGTGATGATGCCCGCGGCCGGGGCAACGATCTTGGTGTAGCTCAGGTTCAGCTCGGCCATGTCCAGCTGCGCCTGTGCCTGCTCCACCTGGGCCAGCGCGGCCTTGGCACGGGCGCTCTGCAACTCCACTTGCTGCGGTCCGGTCTCGGCAAACTTCAACTGCGCCTGCGCCTGGGTTTCGCGTTCGCGGGCCACGCGCACGCCGTCGCGGGCGGCCCGTTCGCCGGCCTGCGCATTGTTGAGCGCGGCCTGGGCGCCATCGCGGGCGGCCACGGCGGCGTCGAATTGCTGCTTCGATATGACGTCCTTCTCGACCAGCGGCTGGTAGCGAGCCAGGTCGGCCTCGGCCTTGGTCAAAGCGGCCTGCGCCTGCGCCACCTGCGCCTTGGACGCCTGTTCCTGCTGCTGGGCCTGCTCGACGCCGGCATGAGAACCGCTGACGCCGGCGTCGGCGGCCGTCAGGTTGCTTCCGGTGTTGACGGTGGTCAGCGGCACGTTGACGTTGGCCGCCGCGGCATTGGCGCGCGCCACGGCCAGCGCCGCTTGCGCGTTCTCGACGGCCACGTCGTAGTCCTTGGGGTCGAGCTCGGCAATGGTGTCGCCCGCCTTGACCACCTGGTTCTCTTCCACCTCCACCTTGAGCACCTGCCCGGCGATGCGCGAGCTGACTTGGATGAGGTGCCCGTTGACCTGTGCGTCGTCGGTGTCTTCGCTGAAGGTGGAGCGCCACCAAAGGGCGAACGCGGCCACCACCAGCACTGCCAGCACCACCACGACGATGCCTCTGCGGCGACCCTGAGGCTGCGCAATCTCTGTTTCTTGAACCGGCGCCGAGGCGCCCGGAGTTGAACTGGAATCCGCCACGATCACTTCCCTCCCAGATAATTCCTGTAGCTCTGCGCCGAGCCCAAAGCGCGCGCCAGGCTCAGCTTGGCCACGTTGTGCCGGTAGAGGCTGGCTACATATTGACTGTCGGCCTGGGCCACGGACTGCTCGGCCTGACTCACGGCCAGGTTGTCGCTAACGCCGTTGGCATAGCGCTGCTGCGCTTCGTTGAGCACTTCATTGGCCAGCTCCACGCTGGATTTGGCCACCTCCACCAGCTTCTGCGCCGATTGAATGTCGAGCAGCGCGTCGCGAATGTCCGCGTCCACCTGCGCATTCTTGTCGCTCAGCTGGGCCTTGCCGGTGTCAAGTTGCGCCTGCGCCATCTGCGCTTCGCCGCGCAAGGCAAACTCGGCAAACAGCGGCACGCTGATGGTTCCGGTCACATCCCCGGTGCCGTGCGAGTGGCGCACATTGACGCCGATGTCGCCGTAGTCGCCGCTGAAGCCCAGGGTCGGCAGGCGGTCGGCGGTGGCGGCCTTGCGCTGCTGCTCGGCCGCCTTCACCTGCTCCACCATGGCCGCCAGATCCTTGCGGTTGGCGTGAGCCTGGCGGATAGTCGCGTCGATGTCGAGCTGGTCGAAGGCGGTGTAAGGCGCCTTGTCGGACAGATTGAAGACCTGCGCCAAGGGCAGGCCGATGGTGCGGGCCAGCGCCAGCTTGTCTTTCTCGAGAGAGTTCCTGGCCACGATCAACTGCTGCTGGAGGGTCTGCGAATCGACGCGCGCCCTGAGCTCATCGAGAAGGGGCGCGGTGCCAGCCTGGTGATTGGCGGCGGCCTGGTCGAGAGAAATTTTGGAAGTAGCCACCTGGGCCTCGACGCTCGCGACCTGCGTCTCATCGGCAACGGCCAGCAGGTAGGCGTTGCCCACCGTAAGCACCACCAGGTCACGCGCATCCTCGGCGCTCAATTGGGCCGCGGCAAAATTGTGCTGCGCCACCAGGTAGCTGCGCAACGAGGACACGTCGATCAGCGACCAGTTCAGCATGGCTCGAAAGTCCTGAAAGCCGAAGGGACCGATGATGGTGGGAAAGCCGGGAATGCGCAGTCCCTCGGCGGCCAGATCGGTCTGCATCACCGTGTCCTTGGCGGTGAAATCCACGCTGGGCAAAAGCGCCTGCAACTGGCTGAGCCGCTGTCCGCGCGCCGAGGCCGTCTGCGTTGCGCTCAGGATGACGCCCAGGTTGTTTTTGAGGCCCCTCTGGATGGCTTCGTCCAGCGTCAGGTCAAGCGCCTGCCCGCTGGCCTGGCCCGCGGTCACGCTGCCCTGGAAGCTCTGCGCCGTGGGACCGGAGGCGGAGCTGGGCGCAATTCCGCTGATCTGCTGGCCATCGAGGCCGCCCGCGGCCAGCATGCCCAAGCCCAGCACCGCAAGGCCCGGCATCAGGACACAGGGGTGGAACTTGCTTTTTTTTCGATACTCGAACGAAATCAAGGCTGTTGCACTCACTCGCGAAACGTTTGTGGCCGAAAATGTTTGTTCTTAATGGATGCAGAGAACGGTCAGCAGGGTTCTTAAACTAGTGTAACCACCTGCGGCCACCTGCGGTGCGGCAGACGGCGCTGGCGCGCCATAGAGTTGTTGGAGGCTGGCCGGTTGAGGGTGGTGGTTTCCCACCTTTTTCGCAAAGAACGCGAAAAGGATGGGGCACGGGGCGATGGTCGGCCATTCGAACCCGGGACGATGGCGTGTGGAGGCCTAGCGGGTGGCAGTGTGCAGGAGTTGTGCGGCCAGCGAACAAAGGCCCTGGCGGCTGAATTCGCGCACCGCCTCGGTGTTCCATCCGGCGGCCTGCGGACCGCCATGAGCGGCCAGCAAGGCAGCGGTTTCAGCGGCGCTGAGCCCAGCCACCGCGCGCAGGACAAAGATGGTGCGCGTCAGCGTGGGCAGGCCGGAGAGCCAGTTCCGCACCCGGTCGCGGTCGGGGCCGGCGAGCATGCCGAGCAGCTCTTCGCCGGATGCGGCGGCCGCGTCCAGATCGTCGTCCTCGATGCAGCCGCCCGAAGTTTCCAATGTGCCGGGGGCGGCCAGGCTAGCGGAATCGCGGTGTGCAAGAATCTTGAGGGCCGCGACGCAGAGCGCCCGGCGGCTGCTCTGGCGCGCCTCGGAGGGGTCGCGGCAGGCCGATATATCCGCCGTGGCAATGGCCGTCTCCACCAGCCGGATACTCTGCTCGCCTTCGCCCACCAGCATGGAGGCAATGTTGTAGAGTCCCGCCGCAATCATGTCGACGACGGCGTCCATTCCTTCGAAGGCCCTGGCCACGGTCGCGTCATCCTTGGGTTGCCCATCCATGAGCCCGTGCACCCGCTGGCTGAACTCCTGGGCGCACTCCGGCATCGGTTGCGCGGGAATCAGGCTGTCGCTCGCCGTGCCGGTTTTCTCCCTCATACAAGGCGCTCCTCTCGGGGGGCGGAATCGCATTCGTTCAGTCTTTATCCTCAACCCGGCGGGCCGGGGAGTCAATGCAAGGAGATCCGGAATGCGAGGGAACCTCCGGTTTGCCTGGAGCCTTGCCCGGCGGGTTACATCAACACCTCCCGCCCACCATTTCGCCTGCCTTCAACAGTTGTCCCAGCCTCCATCCTGTTCTCTCCCCTGATGCCCCTCTTTTCCCGCGTAATCAAGCTCCCCCTTTCCGCTTCCCAAGCAAACGCTGTAGACTGCCAACACGGCGAACTGGACACGGACAATGGCTCGAACCACGCAGAAACAAAAGCTCTTCAACGGTCGCGACTACTCCTGGATGCAGTTCAACGGCCGTGTGCTCGAAGAGGCCGAGGACGCCGCCAACCCGCTGCTGGAGCGGGTAAAGTTCCTGGCCATTACCGGCAACAATCTGGACGAGTATGTCGAGGTGCGCCAGGCGGGCCTCATGCAGCGCATCGAGGACGGCTACCGGGAGCCGGGCTATGACGGCAATCGCCCGGATGAGTCGCTGGCCGTTCTCACCGGGGAAATTCACCGGTTTGTGGCCGCGCAGTACAGTTGCTGGAACCAGCTACTGTTGCCGGAGCTGCGCAAGCAGGGCATCAGGCTGCTGGAGTGGAAGGAATTGGGCGATGAAGCGCGGGCTTACGCGCAGAGCTACTTTCAGCGCGATGTGGACCCGCTGCTGACGCCCATCTCGATCGACCCGGCGCATCCGTTTCCGCGCGTGCTGAACAAGGCGCTGTGCCTGGCGCTGCTGCTCAGGGCCAAGCGGCGCAGCTCCGGGCCGCAGGTTCTCGGCGTGGTCACGGTGCCGCGCGCTCTGCCCCGCTTTGTGCGCCTGCCGGCCGCCGAGGGCCAGTTCGATTACCTGCTGCTGCAGGACCTGATTGCGCAGAACCTGGCCGGCATGTACCGCGGCTACGAGGTGCTTTCCAGGGCGGCGTTTCGCGTCACGCGCAACTCCAACCTCTATTTCGAAGAGGAAGAGGCCCGCTCGCTGCTCGAGACCATCCGCGTGGAGCTGCACAACCGCCGCAAGGGCGACGCGGTGCGGCTGGAGATTGAGTCGCGCGGCGATCCCGAAATTGTGGAGCGGCTGCGCGTCAACTTTGAATTGGAAGAGGACCAAGTCTTTCGCTGCGAGGGCCCTGTCAACCTGTCGCGACTGATGTTCTTTTACGGCAATGTGAAGCGGCCGGACCTGAAGTTCGCCCCGTTCACGCCGCGGCCGCTGCACCTGAGCCGCAAGTCGGCAAACATCTTCGACGAACTGCGCCAGCACGATGTGCTGCTGCACCACCCCTACGACTCCTACGACCCGGTGGTCGAGTTCATCCAGCAGGGTGCCAAGGACGAGGCCGTGCTGTCGATGAAGCAGACGCTCTATCGCACCAGCGAGGACTCGCCCATCTGCGAGGCGCTGATTGAGGCCGCGGCCACCAAGGAAGCTACGCTGGTGGTGGAGCTGATGGCGCGCTTCGACGAGGCCTCGAACATCCGCTGGGCGCGCAGCATGGAAGACGCCGGGGTGCAGGTGTTTCATGGCGTGGTGGGCCTGAAGACCCACTGCAAGCTGGCCATGCTGGTGCGCCACGACGAAGACGGCGTCACCCGCCGCTACTGCCACCTGGGCACCGGCAACTACAACAGCGTGACGGCGCGCTTCTACACCGACCTGAGCCTGCTCACCTGCGATCCGCAGATCACCGAGCGGGTGCACATGGTGTTCAACTACCTGACCGCGCACGCCGAGATCGACGACTACCGGCCCCTGCTCGTCGCGCCGCTGACCATGGCGGAGAGCTTTCTCGGCCTGATCCGCCGCGAGCAGGAGCACGCCCAGGCCGGCCGTCCGGCGCACATCGTGGCCAAGATGAATGCGCTGCTTGAGCCCTCGGTCATCGAGGCTCTCTATGCAGCGTCGAAGGACGGCGTCCAGATCGACCTGATCGTTCGCGGGCTTTGCATCCTGCGCCCCGGCGTCAAGGGCCTGTCAGACAACATCCGCGTCCGCTCGATCGTGGGCCGCTTTCTGGAGCACTCGCGTATCTTCCACTTCGCCAACGGCGGCAACGACGAGGTCTATCTCGGCTCGGCCGATTGGATGCCGCGCAACCTCTTCGAGCGCTGCGAAGTCGTGTTCCCAGTGCGCGACCCGGCGGCCCGCGCCCGCATCCACGACGAGATTCTGCCCGCCTATCTGGCCGACACGCTGAAGGCCCGCTTGCAGCAGCCCGACGGAACTTATGTGCGGGCCGCCAAAGGGCTGAAAGAGGGCTCTGCCTTTGCCAGCCAGAGCTTCCTGATGCAACTGGCCGAGGGCAAGGCGAACCTGGACGCGATTTCCAAGCCGAGCGACGCTAAACCCGCCGCGCCCAAGCCGCCGGCCACAAAGCCGACTGCAAAGGCTTCGGCCAAAAAGACGAGCGCGGCCGACTGAAAGTTTCCTGTTCAATCGAACGAGCCCACAGTAGGAACCAGCAGCTCTTCTCAGCGTTCTCGTACAATTGGAAGGTGTGCCGCAGACGCTTCCCAATCCGCCGGTGCAGTTCGGCGCCCTCCGCCGCATCCAAGCGGGCAGATTCGACGCGCCGGCGCCGCTCGCTTTGTGGCACCTGGCCAGCTTGGACGCTCCCACTGTAGCCGTCACTTGGTCGCTCGCCTTTGCCTGGGCGGCTCAGGTGCGATTGCCCGGCTGGATTCCCCTGCTGCTGGCTCTGGCCTGCTGGGCCGTTTACGTCGCTGACCGGCTGCTCGACGCCCGCGCCGCGCTGCGCTCGGGGAGCGTCGCCAGCCTGCGTGAGCGCCACTGCTTCCAGCATCGTCATCGCCGCCTGCTCGCCCCACTCGCCACGGTGGCCGCGATAGCCGCCTGCGCCATCGTCGTCACCCTCATGCCCCCAGCCGCCCGCGAGCGGAACTCGGTACTCGCCGTCGCCGCGCTGGCTTACTTCACCCGCGTCCACGCCCAAGGGACGGCCCTCGGAGGAGCCCGTCTCCCCCGCCTGTTTAAGAAAGAACTGCAGGTGGGTTTCCTCTTCACCGCCGCATGCGCTCTGCCGGCCTTCTCCCGGGCCTTGACCCAGGCCCACGCGGCGCTGGGTCCGCTCGCCGCCGTCAGCCTCTTCTTTGCCCTGCTGGCCTGGCTCAACTGCCACGCCATCGATCGCTGGGAGGCGCGTGAACAGGAACCCAGCAGTTTTTTGATTTTCCCCCAGGCCCGCCTGCTGGCCCAGGCCGGGCTGCTGCTGGCGGTCCTGCTGTCGTACGGGCAGCCGCGCATGGCGGTGTTGGCGGCAGCCGGGGCCGTCAGCGCCCTGCTGCTGGCTCTGCTTGACCGGCAGCGCAGCCGCCTGACCCCGTTGGCGCTGCGCGCAACGGCAGACCTTGTATTGCTCACGCCATTGGCCTTGCTGGTGCAGGTTGCGCTGCTGCTGCAATGAGCCGCGCTCCGAACTTCAGCCCGCTCGCCCACCTCTATCGCTGGATGGAGTACTTGAGCTTCGGACCCTGGCTCGCCCTCACCCGCAGCGCCTTCCTCGACCGGCTGAGCGACTCGCGCCGCGCACTCGTCCTCGGCGACGGCGACGGCCGTTTCACAGCCAGGCTGCTGGGCGCAAACCCCACCGTCCAAATCGACGCCATCGACGCCAGTTCGGCGATGCTGGAGCAGTTGCTGCGCCGCGCCGGCCCGCACAAAAGCCGCGTCCGCATCCTGCTGGCCGACATCCGCGACTGGGAGGCGCCTGCGCCCATCATCGCCCCGCCCTATGACCTCGTTGCAACGCATTTCTTCCTCGACTGCCTCACGACAGGAGAGGTTGAGGCACTGGCCGGAAGACTCCGCGGGGCTTTAGCTACCTCAGCCATCTGGATTGTGTCCGAGTTCGCAGTCCCGCCTGGGTGGCAGGGCCGACTCGTCGCCAGGCCGCTCGTTGCTGGCCTTTACCTGATCTTTGGCTGGCTCACCGGCCTCGTCGTCCGCACCCTGCCCGATCACGCCTCCGCGCTACGCGGCGCCGGCTTCACCCTTGAGGAGCGCCGCGCCCGCCTGGCAGGCCTCCTCATCAGCGAACTGTGGGCAGCCGGCCCTCCCAACTCGCCCTCGCACCCGGTCCAGGCTCGCCCCTGACCCCTCGCGTCTGTTACAGGCGTGTTAATATCGATGCTCGACGTTCTCAAGAAACAGGAGCAGAATCGGAGCAAGAATCAGGAGCGGTGCAAGCTGAAGTCCGCCCTCTGCGGAACGAACCCTATGAACCTCTACCTCATGCGTCACGCCAATGCCGGATTGCGGCGTGAAAACTCCGCCCTCGACGCCAAAAGGTCCCTCATCAAAGAAGGCAAAGACCAGTGCATGCTGATGGCGCGGTTTCTCTCCGCGCTCAAGGTGCAGGTTGACGTGATCGTCTCCAGCCCCTTGAAGCGCGCCTTGCAGACCGCGCAGTTTGTGGGCACGGAGCTGGGCTACGAAGCCAAGGTCGAGATAAGCCCCGCGCTGGGCCTCGGCGCCGATTACGCCGCCTTCCAGCAAATGCTGGCCAAGTACAGCGATCGCGAAGGCGTGCTGGTGGTGGGCCACAACCCCAACCTGTTCCAGTTCCTGGGCCGCATGATCACCGGCAACGGCGGCGCGGCCATCCGCATGAGGAAGGGCTCCATCGCCCGCGTGGACATGGACCGCCATCCGCCGCTGTTGCGCTGGCTGGTTGACCCGCGGATGGTGCGCTCGCTCTATGCCAGCGTGCAAAAGAGCTCGCGGCCGAAGACCTCGCGGAAGTAAGCGGCCTCTTTGCGCAGGCTCCAGAGCTCAAGTTCCGCTCCCGTGCGGCCAGGCTCCACTTCGAGATACACGCGCTTGGGATAGACCTTGGCCCGGACCCGCAGCACGTCGCTGGCGCGGTCCTGGTTGAGCGCCACGGCCAGCCGCAGCAGCACCACGGCGCGCTGCACCTGCCGGTGCTCGTCGGCGGGGATGTTGCGCAGCGCACGGTCGCCGGGCTGCGGACGGCTCTTGCCCAGGTAGCGCGCCAGGGCGGAGACCACGGTCCGCTGGACTTGTGTGTAGCCGTAGATTTCGGAGCTCGAAACAATGTACTGCGTGTGCCGGTGGTGGCCCTGATGGTTGAGGAACTTGCCGGTATCGCGGAGAACGGCCGCTGCGGCCAGCCAGCTCTCATACTCCGCAGGGAGATGATGCAGCGGCTTCAAATCGCGGAAGAGCTGCACGGCGTGGGCGCGCACCGGCTCGGCCTGTTTCGGGTCGACGCCGTAGCGGCGGGCCGTGGCCAGCACGCTCTCCCAGCGTTCGTGCTCAAACTCCCGATGGGCCGTGGCCCGCGCGTCCTGCTCCGCCAGCATCTGCGCCAGAATCCCGTCGCGCAGGCCCAGCGGCGAGTAGCGGAAGCCTTTCAGGGTGAAGCTCTCGAGCAGCTCCGAAAAAACCTCCGCTCCGGCGACGATAATCTCGGCGCGGCGGGGGCCGATTCCCTCGACCGCCTCGCGCTCGGCCAGCGTCATCTTCGCCAGCTTCGCGGCAAGCTTGTGGATGTCTTTGGTCGCGGCTGTGCCGGCTGGCGTGCTGCCGGGCTGAATCGGTGACTTGTCTTGTTGCTTCGCCGGCTTGCCTGCTCGTCCGCTGCGGCGGACTGGCTTGCCCGCCGCCCCGCAGGCGTCGGCCAGCGCCGCCGCCGTTCCCGACGTGCCGATGACGGCCGAGACGCCGGCCGGCTGAATGCGGCGATGGGCCCGGCGCAGCTCGCGCTGAATCCAGCGGCGCATCCGCGCCAGTCCTTCCGCCGGTGCTGGATCGTCGGTGAGAAACTCTTCGGTCAGCCGCACCGCTCCCAGCGGCAGGCTGATCGTCTCCTTGATGCGCTTGTGCTCGGAGAGAGTGATCTCGCAGCTTCCGCCGCCCAGGTCGACGAGCAGCACCCGACCACCCAGCTCTGCCCGCGCCCCTGGGGCTGAGCCGGCCCGCGCGCCGCCCTTCATCGGACCGCCCTCAAGCGCGCCCCCGGCCATCACGCCCTGGTGGATGAGCCGGCCCTCTTCGAGGCCGGAGATGATCTCCATGGTCCAGCCCGTCTCCGCCTTCACCCAGGCCTGAAACGCGCCCGCATTGCGCGCATCGCGCATGGCCGAAGTGGCCACCACGCGGATCTTGTCCACACCATGGGTCTGCACCGCGTGCTGGAACCGCTTGAGCGCCTGGATGGTCGCCGCCATCGCCTCCGGCGACACCAGGCCCGACTCGAAGACGCTGGCGCCGAGCCGGGTGACTTCGCGGTCCTCAGCGAGCGTCCGCAACTGGTGCGCGAGGACTCGCGCGATCTTCAGCCTGCAGGAGTTCGAACCGATATCGACAGCGGCAAAGGTGGGCATGGGTCTTCTGAGCTCTCCGGAAGGGGGATCGGCGCCTCAAGGCAAAGATACACAACCGGACTCTGAAACCCTCCTGCGGAAATCCCGACCAATGCAGCGCGCGGGCTTTGCAGGGCGCGAAAAGGGCGCTTGTTCAAGCGATTTCCATGCCTTGAGGGGCGGGGCCTGCGACTGTAGGCCCTCTGCTTATGGGCGATCGTGCCCCTCAAACCACCCAATCACTCGCCGCTCAAACTCTTCGGGTTCGGCAGCGGCAGCGCCCGTGTGCCCAGCCTCAGCCGGCTCCCACAGAACCACCGGCGGATTCCGTTGGGCGCTGTGCGCGACGATCATTTCTGAATGGCGCGGCGGGAGGTTGGTGTCTTTCTTGCCATGAATCAGCAGAACCGGCACGCTGCTGCCAGCTACCCCGTTCTCTGGCGAGGCCTGTTCGAGATCGATCCCGTACCGCCATTGCGCATAGATGAACCCAGCCTGGACGGCAGGGCGCAGGAGCGTGCGCCCCACCCATGCTCCTGCGTTCAGCCGCTCGCCCAGCCGGTCGTAGGACGCTTCCCGGAAGCTTGCAAACGGCGACTCCGCCACCACTGCGCAGAATCGCGGCACAATTTTCAGAGACTGGAGCAGTTGCGCGGCGCCCATCGATTCGCCCAACCCGTAGATGCAGCGCGGACCCCGGTTCCGCTCCAGCCAGTCGAACCAGCGCCGCACGTCATCGGCCTCTGTCACGCCATAGGTTGCGAGCTCTCCGCCGCTGTCTCCATGCGCTCGCGCATCTGGAAGCAGAACGGCGTAACCATGCCGCAGCAGCAGGTCAGCGTAGCCCAGCGTACCGGTTCGGTTGTCCGATTGCCCGTGCAGCAGGATTACGGCATAGCCGTTGCCAACCAGGGGCCGGATACTCCAGGCCCGCAAGGCCGCTCCGTCCTCCGCTGCAACGGAAACATCGGCGAGCACCGCGCGGTTACGGGCTGCAATCGAATGCGCGGTTTCCTCGGCCTCCGGTCCCAACGGACGGCGCCCCGGATGCAGCGCCATCTCCCCCAGCAGAATGCCAATCAGGGAGGTAAGCGCGAGCCAACCGGCAACAAGAACAGCGGCTACCGAAAGAAATAGGCGTGCATTTTTCATCTGTAGGAAGTTACGCGGCACGGCGGACCGGCGTTCCCTGATCTGATTGCTTAGGCGACGGATATTCATTCCGGCTCGGAAACCCGGCTGTTATCCTTTTTCCAATGGCCTTCTTATCTTCTTACCATCTCGAATCGACGCAGCATCGGCCCGCGCCGGGACCCTCCGCGCTGGCTACCTGGCTGCTGTTCGCCGTCATTTATCTCGCCGTGCAGATCGGCTCGCTGTTTACTCCGCCGCTGATGGACGACGTGGACGCAGCGCACGCCGAGGCGGCCCAGCACATTGTCGACAGCGGCAACTGGATCACCTGCCAGATCAACGGCATCCGCTACATCGAGAAGCCGCCGCTGCCCTATTGGACGGTGGCCGTCAGCTACAAGATATTCGGCGAGAACACCTTCGCCACCCATCTGCCGAACGCGCTCGCCATGCTGGGCCTCTGCTGGCTCTCCTGGCTCTGGGCTCGCCGCGCCTGGGGCGCGCGCGCGGGGCTCTATGCCGGCCTCGGCGTGCTCACATCTATCGGGCCGTTTCTTTTTACCCGCTTCATCATTCCCGAGTCGTACCTGAGCCTGTTTCTGCTCATCGCCCTCTACTGCATGATCAGCGCCCTGGAGACGGGCGAGTACAACCGCCTCTACTGGTCTTACGCCTGCGTGGGCCTGGCCCTGCTGACCAAGGGACTGATCGCGCCGGTCTTCTTTATCGGAGCGGCCATCCCCTACCTGATGCTCACCGGCCAATGGCGGCGCTGGCGCCAGCTCAGGCTCTTCACCGGAGCGCTGGTCTTCCTGGCCGTGGCCGCGCCCTGGCACATCCTCTGCGGCCTGGCCAATCCCGACCAGGGACACCCCATCGGCAACCACCCCACCGTCGGCAATGTCCACGGCTTCTTCTACTTCTACTTCGTCAACGAGCACTTCCTGCGCTTCTTTTCGCTGCGCTATCCGCACGACTACAACAAGCTGCCCTTTGCCGCCTATTGGCTGCTGCACATCGTATGGCTGTTCCCGTGGAGCCTGTTCGTGCCGGCGCTGGCGGCCATCGCCTGGAAGACCCGCCACCACTGGCTCCAGCACTTCCGCCACGACGCCGGGCAGACGGTCGACTTCTACCTCGACCATGCCGTCCGCGAAGACGTAGGCACATTCGTCCTGCGCCTCAAGTTCCGCGTGCGCTCGGTTTGGCTGCTCACGCTCTTCTCCGCCTGGACGCTGCTCTTCTTCTCCATCTCCTCGAACCAGGAGTACTACACCTTCCCGGTGTGGCCGCCGCTGTTCATTCTCATCGCCGCGGTGGTGGCCGGCATTGAGGAGAAACGCGGCCTGGACGGCAGCGCTGACGCCAACCCGGACAGCAGCCACCCGCTGCTCTCGACTGCCTGGCTAACCGGCGCGCATGCTGTCTTCACCGTGATCGGTGTGGCGTCCGCGCTGACCCTGGCCTGGGGACTATGGGACTCGCGCAACCTGCCCTACGTCTCCGACATCGGCACGCTGCTTGCGCACCGCGCGGTGGGCGACTACACGCTGTCGATGTCGCACTTCTTCGATCTGACCGGCCCGTCGTTTGCCGCGCTGCGCCTGCCAGCAGCCATCGCGGCGGTCGCTTTGCTGATCGGCCCGGCGCTGGGATGGCTGCTGCGCGTGAATGGCAAGCACGTAGCCGCAACGGTCTGCATAGCCCTCACCGCGACCGTCTTCCTGGTGGCCGCGCACATCGCCTTCGCCCGCTTCGGGCCGATGCTCGGCTCCAAGCCCTTCGCCGACACCATCGTCGCGAAAGGCTCGCACGCCGACACCTTCATCGTCTTCGGCGACCAGTCCGACGCCTCCTCGGTCATCTTCTACACCCACAACTTCCTTGGAAAGCGCCCGGCGCTCCTAGTCCGCCCCCGCTGCGGCCAGCACGGCGAAGGTTCCACACTGCTGTGGGGCTCCTGCTACCCCGACGCCCCCGACATCTACCTCAGCCAGGATCGGCTCTCAAAGGAGTGGGGCAGCGGCGAGCGCAAGTGGCTCTTCGCCCAGGACGTGAACCAGCCCAAGGCCGAAAGCTTGCTGGCCGGGCGGCTTTACCCGGTGCAGACGCTGGCCGACAAGGCGCTGTGGACAGACCGGCCGCTGCCGTAACTGGTCTCGGAATCCGCTTGAAGAATAGTGATGGCCGACGCCCCGATGAGGGGAGCCGGCCTTCGTTCGTTGCGCAGTTCTACCGTGCCGCCCGCATCTTCCCCCCGGCAGCAGCCCGAACACCCGCCCGCGCCACAGAACCCGCCGGCCCCAGTAGCCGGCGACCCAGAACCCGAAGCCCACAAGGGCGCAGATAAAGTGTGGGGCCTGGGGTGCCAAAGGCCCAATTTTGTCGCCGGCCATGAGCCCGCCGGTTGTAGACAGAACTTCACCGTGCGGCTCCCGGCGGCGGAAGACCGAGTCATCGCCGCTTCGATTGCAACGGCCCCTCATAGGGGTCCCCGGTTTACCGCCGCGTTTCCCTAAGGCAGCGACTTGACGGAATGCACCGATCGCAACTGGAAGCGGTTGTTTCCCAACAGGTCCCGGCGCTGGTAGACAAATCTCCAGTGGCCGTTGTCGCAGACTCCCACAACCGTGACGTCGGGAAACTGGTCGTCCGTCCGGTATTGCGCCTTCTTTAGCGCCTGAATGCCACCAGCCGGATAAAGGGTATCGATCTCCTCATCGATCTTGGTCTGATCGATGCTGGTGCCCTCCTTGCGGCCCACCGTGTAGTTCAAATGGGAAACCAGAGGCGAGCCGCCGCTTCCCGCAGTGAAGGTGCATCCGTTGATGTTATCGGTCAGGAACAAGTGCGCCTTGTCGCCGAGAAGCATTGAAGTGGTCGAATTCTGCCGGTACGGAAGATAGTAGGCCAGAAAAGCATTGCCCAACGAAGTGGCCGGCACAATCTCCCAGCAAGGGATATTTGCGCCTGCCTTGTCCGTGCAGGACTTACCGCGCGCAGCCTGCATCATCACGGGAAAGACTTTGCCAACACCGGTCGTGCCGACCGTCTCCGGCCGGCCTTTTGTGGCCACGTTCAGGCTGCCGTGCACCCAGACGGCGTTCTGTTTCAGGAAAGTCTTGGGATGCACTACAAGTAAGCGAAGGGACATTGCGAAATCCTCCTCACAAGCGGTTCCAAGATCGAGTCAGCTTGGTCGCATACCGATTCTACAACTGCCGGATGGGCATGTCCGTTTCCTTAGCAGCCTTCATCTTTCCCCCGGGAAGCAACTCGAAGACCCGCCCCCGCCAGAGGATGCGGCGGCCCCAATAGCCGGCTACCCAGAACCCAAACCCCATCAGGTCTCGGAGAGGATAGAGCACCAACAGACCGAACCAGCTTTGGTCGCCAACCACGGCGCGGCCTACAGCGAGGGCCAGCGCCAGGCGCGTGGCTACGCTCCAGGCGAAGAGCGCCAGACCCCAGCCCAGGTGGCCAAGCGCCGAAGCGGCGGCCAGAGCCAGAAGGCCGAAGGGCAGGCTGAAGGTGAGCGACGTTGCGAAGTGGCCGGCGGGGCGCGAGAAGCGCGTCGACTTCATCCAGCGCACCTGGTGCTTCATCGAGTCCATGAAATCCGAATTGATCACCATGTGGTCGATGGCGTGGTGGCTCAGCACAACCTGCTCGTCGAGCTTGAACGTCTGGTTGCCGAGCACGAAATCGTCGGCGCAGTAGTCGGCGGTGACCTTGAATCCGCCCATGCGCCGAATGGTCGCGCGGCGAAAGGCCATGGTCGGGCCGAGCACGAACTGCATCCCTTCCATGGCGCGCGCGGCCAGCACCCCGCTGGTCATTTCGACGCTCATGCCAACCGCCTCCAGCCGCGCCCACAAGCCGCCTTCCGCCGCGACGCCGCGATACGGGCACGTCATCCCGCCGACCTTCGGAACGGCGAAGGGCAGCGCCACGGCGCGCAGATAATCGGGCGTTACGCGCACGTCACTGTCAGAGATGACCAGAATGTCGTAAGCGGCGGCGGCTTCCATGATCTCCATGGAGGCGACCTTGGCGTTGATGTAGTTGGGCTCGCCGCCGGTTGAAAGAAACTTCACCGCGATGTGCGGGTGGCAGGCGGCGACGAGGCGGGCGGTGGCTAGGCCCGCATCGTCGGGCGAGCGGGTGCAGAAGAGGATCTCGTAGGTGGGGTAGTCCTGCTGGAAGAAAGTCTCCAGGTCGGCTTCGAGACCAGGCT
>JARLGE010000247.1 GCA_031296215.1 Occallatibacter sp. | reverse complement strand
TTTGCGCTCCCATCCGCGCAGGTCGTGCTTGCCGTTGGCCAGAAACACTTGCTGCGCGCGCCACGATCCGCCCCCGCGCACCTCCGCACTCCACATGCCGCCTTCCGCCGCCAGGCTCTCCACCTGAGCGCCGCGCTCGACCATGCATCCTGCCTGTGCCGCGCGCAGGAGTGTCGCCTCATCCAGCAAGCAGCGCGACAACGACAACGCCGGGAAGGGCAGCGCCGCTTCCACCGTGCGCCGTCTCGCAGTCAGCCGCACATTTCGAATCGTCTTCGCGCCGAGATCGACCGGGTCCACGCCCGCCTGCTCGAGATACTGAACTGCTTCGCGGCTGAGAAATTCGCCGCACACCTTGTGGTGGGCAGTGCGCTCGCGCTCCAGCAGCGTAACTTCGCGCCCCGCGGCGGCAAGCCGCATCGCCACCATCGACCCGGCAAGGCCGCCTCCGATCACCAGGTGCGCAGTGGTGCGCGGAAATACGCTCATGGCTGCTTGCTCCGCGCCACGCACAGCCGCGCCGGCTTGAAGGCGCGAATCTCGAAGTCCTCATCCCGCAGCCCCGCGGCCGCGCACAGGCTCTGCCACTCGGCGGGAAGAAATGATCGGGCGATGGACACGGCACCATCGTATTGCACAAATGGATGCAGCCGCATGAGCCAGGCGAAGGCGCGAAACAAGTGGTACGGGATGGGCGCGCGC
Organism: Occallatibacter sp.; assembly: GCA_031296215.1. GTDB lineage: Bacteria > Acidobacteriota > Terriglobia > Terriglobales > Acidobacteriaceae > Telmatobacter. Next base: position 5,018 of record JARLGE010000247.1, on the reverse strand, counting down.
GAAAGATCGTTGATGAACCACCCCATCTGTGCGCGTTCCTCCATCCAGCGCAGGAATTGAATGATCTGCTCCTCGGAAAGATGATGCGCGAACAGGGAACTGACCACCAGGTGCGGCCGCTGTGGCGGAAAATAGGTGAGCACGTCCGCGGTGACCCACTTGATTTGGCTCGACGCCGGGCTGGCCTCCGTTGCGATGGCCGTCGCGTCCGGATTCAAATCGAGCCCCGTCAACTCCACGGCCAGACCGCGCGCGTGCGCCCATTGCTCCACGCGGCGCAGCAGGTCGCCGTAACCGCACCCAACGTCGAGAATCCGCAACGGCCCGGCAAGTGGGGCGAACGCGGCGGCGACTTCGTTGAGCCAGTGAAACACTGGCCGATAGCCGAGCGTCCAGCGGTTGGTGCGCGCGATATCGCGCAGGCAGGCGCGCAGCACCTCGCGGCTGCACGGCTCATCCATCAGTTCGGTCAGGCGTGTGCGTTGGCTGAAGTCCAGCGAGTCAGGCCGCATGGAAGAGCATGGTCTCCGCCGTCAGCCCCGGCCCGAACGACATGGCGCAGCCCTGCTGGCCGCTCTGCGCATGCTCGATGATCTCGCGCAGCACAAACATTACGGTGGCCGAAGACATGTTCCCGAACCGGGCCAGCACGCTGCGTGAATCGGCCAGTGCGTCGGGCGCGAGGGCAAGCCCTTTTTCCACCGCGTCGAGAATCGAGCGCCCTCCGGGATGCACGGCCCAGAGATCGAGTTCGAGCGGATCTTTGCCGCGCGTCACCTGGCTGCCCGACTGCTTCAGAGCGCCGCCGATCTCACCCGGCACCTGTCCGGACAAATGCATGTCGAAGCCAAGTTCGCCAATGCGCCAGGTGATCAGGTGACTGGTGTGCGGAATCTGGACCGCGAGAAAGCTGTCTATGGCCAGGCCCTTGGGCTCCGCGCTGACGAGCGATGCGGCGCAGCCATCCGCGAAGACCAGGAACGACAGCACCTGTTCCAGCTCCTGAGTCTCCTGAAAATGCAGCGAGCAAAGTTCCAGGTTCAGCACCAGCACGCGTGCTTCGGGCACGGAGCGAACAATGTGATGCGCCGACTTGAGCGCATTGATGCCGGCGTAACAACCCATGAATCCGATCATGGTCCGCTCCACCGTGGTATTCAGGCCCAGGTGGTTCACAACCTCGAAGTCCAGGCCCGGCGCGTAAAGCCCGGTGCAGGAGGTCACAATCACGTGGGTGACGGTCTCTCGCTCCTCCGCACTGAGTGCAAGCTTGTCCAGCGCCTTGCGCGCCAGTTGCGGGGCAAAGCTCTCGAAGAACTTCATGCGCCGCGCCGTGGCCGGAAAACTCCCCGGCTCATAGACCTGCTCCACGTCCTTCCAAACTCCATCCTCGGTGGCGACGGGCTGCACGAACGAGTAGCGGTGCTCAATGGCCGACAGCCGCGCCATGCGCCGGAAAAGATTGCGCACGGTGCCTTCAGGGAGCATGCCGGTGGCAAAGGCAATGAACGCATTGTGAACGTCGTGTGGGGGAACCGCAGTAGCAATGCGGTTGATGAAGGCTGTTGTCATCTCGGTTTATCTCTGGGAACGAGGCTTCTTCCGCACTGTCTTTCCATTGCAGTCTACACCGGTTGGATGCAGGAAAGGGCCGCGCGCGCGGCCCTTTCGTTGAATCCATTTCAGCCTGTCGATTGCCGCGGTCTATTGCTTGACCAATTCAACACGGCGGTTCAGCGTGCGCCCGTCCTCAGAGTCATTGGAAGCGATAGGCGCGTACGGGCCGGCGCCGAAGGCCTGGAGTTGGGCGGCAGACACGCCGTATTTTGTCGTGAGGGAAAGGACGACGGCCGCCGCGCGGTGCTTCGACAGGTCCATGTTCGCCGCCAGCCCGCCCACGTTGTCCGTGTGTCCCACCACATAAACCTTCAGCGAAGGGCTCCCCTTGAGCAGCTTGGCCACCTCCTGCAAGGCAGCGTCGGACTCGGGCTTCACGTCGGCCTTGGCGGTATCAAAGAGGATTCCGTTCACCACGGTATGACCACTGGCCGCAAGCCCGCCCTGCATCGCCACCGCGGTCGCTACTACATCCTGGGTCAACGCCGTTTCCGTGGTGAATTGCTCTTCATACCAGTTGCTGACGCTGACTCCGATATAGACCCACGTCTTGCCCATATGAGCATACATGTCGCCATAACCACCGGTGTCCTCGTCGAAGATGTACCCTGCGGACTTGAGCGCAGTATTGAGGTTGCGGACCACCTGGGCTTTACTGGCGGTCGCGGGATACTTGTAATTGATATGGAGAGACTTTCCCTCCACCTTCTTCGCCGGCTTTCCCGGACCCATTTCAAAGCTGTAGACATCGTCGTTGGCTTGTTTACAACCTGTGATGACGCTGCCCGGAAAGCGCGTGATCAACGGCGAATCCTTGCAGCCCTCGGCGTCCTTCGCTTGCGCTCCGCAGAGTTGGCTAGCGAGCGGTAATGCAAGGCATAGAAGCAAAACTCGGATGGTTTTCATTCGTCCTCGTTTCCAAAAAGCGAACTGGGTGCCCCATGGGTCGACTTCTAGACCTGGAGCACCCGCCAGCAACTCAGAGGGACAGGCTATCAGCAAAGCCCCCTTATACGCCGATGACGGCGCACAGTTCCTTCACCGCCTCGGCGCTCTTCTTCAGGGCGGCGTCTTCTTCCGCGGTCAGCTTGATCTCGATGATCTGTTCCAGCCCCGCCGCGCCCAGCTTGCAGGGAACGCCGATGTAGTAGCCGTCGATGCCGTATTCTCCCTGCAAATAAGCGGCGCAGGGCAGAATCTTTTTCTTGTCCTTGAGAATGGCCTCAACCATCTCCGTAACCGCGGCCGACGGGGCGTAGTAGGCGCTGCCGGCCTTCAGGTACTTCACGATCTCGGCGCCGCCGTCGCGGGTGCGCTGAATGAGCGATTCAAGCCGGTCCGGCGCAATCAGCTCGGTGATGGGAATGCCGGCCACCGTCGAGTAGCGCGCCAGCGGAACCATGGTGTCGCCGTGGCCGCCCAGCACAAAGGCAGTCACATTCTCGACGCTCACCTTAAGCTCCGCGGCAATAAAGGTCCGGAAGCGTGCCGAGTCCAGCACGCCGGCCATGCCGATCACCCGCTCGCGGTTGAAGCCTGCCTGGCGGAAGGCGGCCTGGGCCATGGCGTCCAGCGGATTCGAGACGATGATGAGGATGGCCTCGGGCGATTGCGCCACCACCTTCGCAACCACGTCCGACATGATCTTGAAGTTGGTGTGTAGCAAATCGTCGCGGCTCATGCCCGGCTTGCGCGGAATGCCCGCGGTGACGACCACGATGTCGGAGTGGGCTGTGGCCGCGTAGTCGTTTGCTCCGGTCACGCTCACGTCGCGCTTCTCAATCGGCATGGCCTCCAGCAGGTCAAGCGCTTTGCCCTGCGGAATGCCTTCCACCACATCGATCAGGACCACATCGGCCAGTTCCTTGGCCGCAATCCAATGTGCGGTCGTCGCGCCCACGTTGCCGGCGCCCACAATGCTTACTTTTTTTCTCATTTGGTGCTCTCTCCTCGTGGGATTTGCTCCCGTTCTTCGTTCGTGGTTCTCAGTTCGCAGTGTGCGACTTGTATCCAACAATCCGCGCCAACAGCAGCTTGCCGGCTAAGAACTGTGAACTACGAACCGTGAACTGGCGGCTGTTTACATGTTGCCAATGATCCGCGTGGCGAACTCGCTGGTGCCCACCTTGGTTGCACCGGCGGTCTGGCGCTCAAAGTCGTAGGTGACAAACTTCTGCTGGATGGTCTTCTCCATCGCAGTTTCAATCAGCTTCGCGGCTTCCTTCCAGCCGATGAAGTCCAGCAGCATCACGCCCGACAAGATCACCGAGCCGGGGTTGATCATGTCTTTATCGGCGTATTTTGGCGCGGTTCCATGCGTAGCTTCAAACACCGCGAAGCCATCGCCGATGTTCGCTCCGGGCGCGATGCCGAGCCCGCCAACCTGCGCCGCGGCCGCGTCGGAGATGTAGTCGCCGTTCAGGTTGGTGGTGGCCAGGATCGAGTAATCCGACGGCCGGATGATGATCTGCTGGAAGATCGAGTCGGCGATGCGGTCATTGATCAGAATCTTCGACTTCCAAGCGCCGTTGCCGTGTGTCTTGCCGATGGATTCGAGCACCCCCTTGATTTCCGCATAGACCGACTCGCGAAATTCCGGCGAGCCGAACTCCAGGCCCGGTTCGATCAGCGCCGCGTTCTCCTCGACTGTAATTGCAGGGTTAGCATCGACGTTGCCCAGAATCCAGCTTTCCCGCTCGGTGACAGTGTGCTCGCGAAACTCCTCGACGGCCACCTCGTAGCCCCACTCCCGGAACGCGCCCTCGGTGAACTTCTGGATGTTCCCCTTATGCACCAGCGTGACGGTCTTGCGGCCCAGATCGAGAGCGCCTTGGATGGCGTAGCGGACCAGCCGCTTGGTGCCGAAGATGGAGATGGGCTTGATGCCGACGCCCGAATCCAGCCTGATCTTCTTCTTCCCGCCCTTGAGCAGATCGTTATTGATGAAGTCGATGATGCGCGCCGCGTCTTCCGTGCCCTGCTTGAACTCGATACCCGAGTACACATCCTCGGTGTTCTCGCGATAGATAACGATGTCCACCTTCTCCGGATGCTTCACCGGGCTGGGCACGCCCTGGTAGTACTTCACCGGCCGCACGCAAGCGTAGAGATCGAGCAACTGACGCAAAGCTACATTCAACGACCGAATGCCGCCGCCCACCGGCGTGGTCAGCGGCCCCTTGATGGAGACTCTCAGGTCGCGCGCGGCGGCCACCGAGTCGTCCGGCAGCCAGGTCGAGAACTGCCGAAAGGCCTTCTCTCCCGCAAAAATCTCGAACCACTTGATGGCGCGCTTGCCACCGTAGGCCTTTTCCACCGCGGCGTCGAACACCCGCTGCGAGGCCTTCCAGATGTCGCGGCCCGTGCCGTCGCCTTCAATAAAAGGAACGATGGGATGATCG
>JARLGE010000246.1 GCA_031296215.1 Occallatibacter sp. | reverse complement strand
GACCTCCTTCACTGGAATTTCGGCACGGCTGACGGTGGGCTGCGCGTAACTGAAGCGCGTGTAGCTCAGGCCCCAGCCGAAGGGATAGAGAGCGGAGTTCTCCTCGTCCATGTAGCGGGAAACGAACTTCTCTTGCGCGTTGCGCGGGAAGTGGCTCAGATCCACGTGTGCCGCCGGGCGGCCGGTGGGCAGTTGCGCGTAATAGAGCGGCTCCTGGCCCACCGAGCGGGGGAAGCTCGAGGGCAGCTTGCCCGAGGGGTTGACATCGCCGAAGAGGATGTCGGCGACGGCGGGTCCGGCCTCGATGCCCGGGCTCCAGGCTTCGAGGATGGCGGGCACGTGCGCGGCGGCCCAGGTCAGCTCCAGCGGACGGCCGGCCAGCACCACCAGGATGACGGGCTTGCCGGTGGCGGCGACGGCCTCAAGAAGCTGCTGCTGGGCTCCGGTGAAGCCCAAGGTGGCGCGACTCGAGGCTTCGCCTTCCATCCAGTTGGCGGGCTCGCCCAGGGCGAGGAGGACCACGTCCGCCCTCTTGGCCGTCTCGACGGCTTCGGCGATGGTTTTGGCGTCGTCGGGAACGGGCGCGTGGTCGCCGGCAACCATGAGGCGGTCGAAGTCGATGTGCTTCAGAAGATCGGCGTCCTCGCCGCTGAGCAGGTCGCAGCCCTGGGAATAAAGGAGGCGGTCGCCCAGGCGCTCTTGCAAGGCCGCACGCAGGGTGATCACGTACTTCGGATCGCCGGCGACGGCCCAGGCGCCGAGCAGTTCGCGCTGGTTGTCGGCGAGTGGGCCGATCAGCGCCACCTTCCTTGCCTTCGCGGTGAGCGGCAGCAGGGTTCCGACGCCCTCGACGGGATCGTTCTTGAGCAGAACCAGGGTTTCGCCGGCCACTTTGCGGGCGGAGGCGCGGCGCTCGGGCGTGGCGTCGTAGGCGGGACTCTCGGGTGTGTAGGGATGCTCGAAGAGGCCCAGCGCGAACTTGACGCGCAGAACGCGGCGGGCGGCCTCGTCGACTACGCTCTCGGGGATTTTGCCCGCGCGGACCTGCTCGGCGAGGACGTTGCCGTAGAGGTTGCCCTCCATGTCCATGTCGACGCCGGCCTCGAGGGCCCTGCGGGCCACTGTGGGTCCGTCGCCGATGGAGTGGTTAACGAGCTCGCCGATCGCGCCCCAGTCGGAAACGACGAAGCCCTCGAAGCCCCACTCCTTGCGCAGGATTTGCGTGAGCGTCAAGGGGTTGGCGGAGGCGGGAACGCCGTTGATCGAGTTGAAGGCGCTCATCAGCGTGGCGGCGCCGGCGTCAACCGCGGCATGAAAGGGCGCGAGATAAACCTCGCGCAGGGTCAGCTCGCTCATGTCGGCGCCGTTGTAGTCGCGCCCGGCGATGGCCGCGCCGTAGGCGGCGAAGTGCTTCACGCTGACGGCGACCGAGTCGGGCTTGGAGAGGTCGTCCTGCTGGTAGCCCTTGACCCAGGCGCGGGCCAGGATCGAGCCCAGGTAGGGGTCTTCGCCGCTGGACTCGATGATGCGGCCCCAGCGCGGGTCGCGGGCGATGTCGACCATGGGCGAGAAGACCCAGGCGAGGCCGTCGGCGCGGGCCTCCGTGGCGCCGGCGCGCGCCACCAGCTCGACCGCCGCGGGGTCGAAGCTGGCGGCGAGCGCCAGCGGCACGGGAAAGGTGGTGCGGTGGCCGTGGATCACGTCCTGGCCAAACAGCAGCGGAATGTGGAGGCGCGATTTCTCCACGGCGAGGTGCTGGTAGTGGTTGGTGGCCTCGGCGCCCATCACGCTGAGAAACGAGCCCACCTGGCCCCGGGCCGCCAGCTCGTCGTACTTCACATTGGAGGCGTTTGGCCCAGTGGCGTAGCCGGCCGCGTACTGCACCAGTTGCCCGATCTTCTCCTCCAGGGTCATCTTTTTCAGCAGCGCCTCGACGCGCGCGTTGAGCTCTTTGGACCCGAGTTGCGGATTGGGAACGGGCCTGGCTTGCCCCGCGGCGGAGAACCAGCCCGCACCGGCGAGCAGCAACGGCAACAGCAGCCGGAGAGAGCGGGTGAAGTTGAATTTCATGGCTGGGCCATGATAAACCGTTTGACTGGCTCGCCGTCAGGGGTTGAGCCTGGGCCGGCTCTCGGTTCCGATCCGCGCCTCGGCCACTGCTCCGATCCCCGATGGGCGGCGGCCGTAGCGGGAATCCGAGGAAATCGACTACCCTTGCCTGTGAACCGCATGCTCAGGTTTCTTGCCCATCTTCGCAATGCCGCCGTTCAGGCCCTGGCCCACGACGTGTTCAACACCGCCAAGGCCGCTGCCTACTCCGGCATGCTCATGATGTTTCCGGCGCTGCTGGTGCTCACCACGCTGCTGGCGCAGGTTCCGCAAGGGACGACGCTGGTGGGCACAGTCCGCGCCGCATTCGAGCAGATGCTGCCCGCCGACTCGATGGACCTGCTACAGTCCTATGTTCTCAGCCGGCGCTTCCACTCCAGCCAGTTGATCCTCTCGGCGGGCGCGCTGAGCGTGTTTGCGGGCCTGGGGGTGATGCTGTCGCTGATGGAGGGGTTTCGCCGCGCCTACCGCCTGCCGCTGGAGGACTGGAGCTTCTGGGGACGGCGGGCGCGCGCGCTGCTGCTGGTTCCAATCGCTCTGGTGCCGCTATCGCTGGCCACGCTGGTGGTGGTCTTCGGCCACCAGATCGAGGCCTGGATGATTGAGAACGGCACCCACGAGCTGCGCCACATCGTGCTGGTTCTCTGGCGCGCCGTGCGCTGGTCCATCGCCCTCGTGACCGGCGTCGCCGTGCTCAGCGCCCTTTACCACTTCGGCACGCGCCGCACCGAGCACTGGCTGTGGGTTGCGCCGGGCGCGGTAACCGGCACGGTGGTCTGGTTTCCGGCGACGCTGGCTTTCGGCTGGTACGTGACCCGCATCGCAGACTACTCGATGTTTTACGGCTCCTTCGGAGCGGGCATCGCCACGCTGATCTGGCTCTACATTTCGGCGGTCAGCGTGCTGCTGGGGGCGGAGTTGAACGGCTCCCTTTTTCGGGAACGGCAGGCCGGCAATTCCACTTCCGGCCAAACTCTTTCCGATTCCTCCAGTCAGCGATAACCCGCGAGGACCGTTGCACGTAGCCTGACAGAAGAAGGGTGGGCCTGGGGTTCGGTTCAAGCCCCGTGTACAATGAAGCTGCCTTTACACCCTGATTTTCTGAATTGAAAACCAGCCATCTTGCGGAGATCTCCCATGCCATTCGAACTGAGTTTGACCGATTCCCCGTCGCAACGGCGCGCCAAGATTGTGGCCACTCTCGGACCGGCCTCGAACACCGAGTCCGTCTTCCGCGAGCTGGTGCGCGCCGGCGTCGATGTGGTGCGCCTCAACTTCTCCCACGGTTCCCACGAAGAGAAGCTGGCGCTGATCCAGATGATCCGAAAAGTCAGCCGCGAGGAGCGCAAGCCGCTGTGCATCCTGGGCGACCTGCAGGGTCCCAAGATCCGCACCTCGAAGCTGAAAGACCACCAGGCTGTCCTGCTCAAAGCCGGGCAGAAGCTGACCATCACCCCGCGCGACGTTCCCGGCACCGCTGCGCTGGTGGGCACCACCTTCAAGACGCTGGCGGAAAACGTGGAGCAGGGCTCGCGCATCCTGCTCAACGACGGCCTCATCGAGCTGCGCGTTCACGAGGTGCTGGGCGACGACGTGGTCTGCGAGATCGTCAACGGCGGCATGCTGGGCGAGAACAAAGGCATCAACCTGCCCGGCATTCCGGTGCGCGTTCCCTCTCTCACGGACAAGGACTCGGCGGACCTTGAGTTTGCGCTCAAGAACGGCGTGGACGCCATTGCCGTCTCCTTCGTTCGAACCGCCGAGGATGTGCGCCTGGTGCGCAATCGCGTTTCGGCCTACGGCGGCGAGACCTGGATCATCGCCAAGCTGGAAAAGCCGCAGGCCATCGAACACCTCGACGCGATTCTGACGGTTGCCGACGGCATCATGGTGGCCCGCGGCGACCTGGGCGTCGAAGTTCCGCCGGAGAAGGTTCCGGCCATTCAAAAACACATCATCCGCCGCGCCGCCGAGTTCCGCAAGCCGGTCATCACCGCCACGCAGATGCTGGAGTCGATGATCGACAACCCGCGGCCCACGCGCGCCGAGGTCTCCGACGTGGCCAACGCCGTCTACGACGGCACCGATGCCGTCATGCTCTCTGGCGAGTCGGCGGTGGGCAAGTACCCGGTCCAGACCGTCTCCATGATGGCCCGCATCGTCGCCGATGCCGAGCGTCACATCAAAGAGCAAAGCTACTCCGAATCCAGGGAACGGCGCACCCACCTGTCCATTGCCGAGACCATCTGCGAAGCCACGGCCCACGCCGCCGACGATCTGGACCTGCGCGGGATTGCGCTGTTTACCGAGTCAGGCGTGACCGCGCGGCAGCTCTCGAAATACCACCCCACCTCGCCCATCTTCGCCCTGAGCCCGGTTGAGGTGACCATCAATCGGCTCAACCTGCTGTGGGGCACGACGCCCATCCGTTGTCCCAAGGTCAACACCACCGAAGCTCTGGTCGAGTGCGCCGAGAATCTGCTCGAGCAGGGCGGCTTTGTCCGGCCGCGCGAGGTAATCGCCATCGTCGCCGGCACGCGCACCAAGTCCGGGTCCACCAACTTCCTGCGCCTGCACGTCATGGGCGAGCAGGCCTTGGAGGGCACGCGCTTTTTTGCCCACAAGGAAGAAGAGCCCGCGCCCCCGCCCGCCGAAGGCCCCGCTCGGACCAAGAGACCCGCTCCGAAGCCGGCCAAAGCGCCAAAGAAAAAGTAGGCGAAGTCAGCGCGCAGCAAAAACGCCACCCGAAAGATCGGAGTGGCGTTTTTGCCGCGGTCGTGTCGCTGCACGTTGCCTACTTCGCCGCCAACTGCCGCAGCACAAACTGCAAAATGCCGCCGTGCTCGAAGTATTCGATCTCCTGCGGCGTGTCGATGCGGACGCGGGCTTCGAACTCCTTGGCCGTCCCATCGGCTGCCGTGGCCTTGACCTTGACGGCGCGGCCACCGGAGAACTTGCTGCCCAGAAGCGCGGTCAGTCCGGCAAAATCGTAGACCTCCTCGCCCGTCAGGCCGAGCGATTCGGCTGTCTGGCCCTCGGCGAATTGCAAGGGCAGGATTCCCATTCCCACCAGGTTCGACCGGTGAATGCGCTCAAAGCTCTCCGCGATGACCGCACGGACGCCCAGCAGCTTGGGTCCCTTGGCCGCCCAGTCGCGCGAGGAGCCGGAGCCGTACTCCTTGCCGGCCAGAATGACAAGCGGGATACCGCGTTCGGCGTACTTCACGCTTGCGTCGAAGATGGACATTCCCTGCCCCTCGGGCAGCAGGCGCGTGACCCCGCCCTCGGTGCCGGGCGCGAGCTTGTTGCGCAGGCGAACATTGGCGAAGGTCCCGCGCACCATCACTTCGTGGTTGCCGCGGCGCGAGCCGTAGCTGTTGAAGTCAGCAGGCTTGACGCCGTGGGCAGCAAGATAATTCCCCGCCGGCCCGTTGGCTTTGATGTTGCCCGCCGGCGAGATGTGGTCCGTGGTCACGGAATCGCCCAGCACCGCCAGCACCCGCGCGCTGAGAATATCGCTGACCGGCGCGGGCGTCTTCGTAATCCCGTCGAAGTAGGGCGCTTTGCGAATGTAGGTCGAGTCCGGCTCCCACTTGTAGACGTCGCCGGTGGGGAAGCTCAACCCCTGCCAGCTCGCGTCGCCCAGGTTCACCGTCGCGTACTCCTTGCGGAAGCTCTCGCTGCTGAGGCCTTTCTCAATGGCCGCGGCCACTTCGGCCTGCGTCGGCCAGATGTCCTTGAGATAAACGAGCTGACCGGCCTGGTCCGCGCCAAGCGGATCGGTCTCGAAGTTGTGGCCGATCCGGCCGGCCAGCGCGTACGCGACGACAAGCGGCGGGCTCATCAGGTAATTGGCCCGCACGTCTACGTTGACGCGGCCCTCGAAGTTGCGGTTGCCGCTGAGCACGCTGACGGCCACCAGGCCATGCTCGTCAATGCTTTTTGAAACGTCGGTGGGAAGCGGCCCGGAGTTGCCGATGCAGGTGGTGCAACCATAGCCGACCACGTTGAATCGCAGCTTTTCCAGGTACGGCAGCAACCCCGCCTTGGTGTAGTAATCGGTGACGACGCGGGAGCCAGGAGCAAGCGACGTCTTCACCCACGGCGGCACGGTGAGCCCCTTTTCGACGGCCTTCTTGGCCAGGATTCCCGCCGCCACCATCACCGATGGATTGGAAGTGTTGGTGCAGCTCGTAATGGCCGCAATCACCACCGAGCCGTGATCGAGGTACGTGTCCGGGTCGACGCCGAATCGCTCTTTCACCGTCGTGGTCAAATGCACCGGGACCTTCTCCCCGACGCCAGTATCGGTCACAGCTCTGCGCTTCCAAGTGGCGGCCGTGCGTGTGCCCAGCGGCTTGGCCGTCGGCGAAAGCAAAGCGGGCAACTGCTGCGCGAAGCTGGCCGCCGCGTCCTTCAGCAGCACCCGATCCTGCGGCCGCTTGGGGCCGGCCACGCTCGGTTCCACGCTGGCCAGATCGAGCTCCAAAGTCTGCGTGTAGACAGCCTCCGGCGAACTCGCCGTATGGAACAGCCCCTGCTCCTTGTAGTAGGCCTCGACCAGGTCGATTTGCTCTTCGCTCCGCCCCGTCAACCGCAGGTAGCGCAGCGTCTCCGCGTCCACCGGGAAGATGCCGCAGGTTGCCCCGTACTCCGGCGCCATGTTGCTGATGGTGGCGCGGTCGGCCAGCGGTAGCTCCGCTATTCCCGGCCCGTAGAATTCAACAAACTTACCCACCACGCCCAGCTTGCGCAGCGCCTGGGTCACGGTCAGCACAAGGTCGGTGGCCGTCGCTCCCTCGCGCAGCTTACCGGTGAGTTTGAAGCCGACCACCTGCGGGACGAGCATGGAGACAGCCTGGCCCAGCATGGCCGCCTCGGCCTCGATGCCGCCCACGCCCCAGCCCAGCACGCCCAGGCCATTGATCATGGTGGTGTGCGAGTCGGTGCCGACCAGTGTGTCGGGATAGGCAACCAGGTCCCCATCAGTCTCGGTCGTAAAGACGACGCGCGCCAGGTACTCGAGATTCACCTGGTGGCAGATGCCCATCCCCGGCGGCACGGCGCTGAAGTTCCGGAACGCCGTCTGCCCCCACTTCAAGAACGCATACCGCTCGCGGTTTCTTTGGAACTCCAACAAGGTATTGGCCGCAAGAGCGCCCGCAGCGCCGAATTCGTCCACCTGCACCGAGTGGTCGATCACCAGCTCGGCCGGAATAAGCGGGTTGACGCTCTCCGGGTTGCCGCCCAGCGCATGAATCGCGTCGCGCATCGCGCCCAGGTCCACAATCGCGGGCACGCCCGTGAAGTCCTGCATCAGCACCCGTGCCGGCATGTAGGCGATCTCCCGGCTGGGCTCGGCCTTCGCGTCCCAGTTGGCGAGGAACTCGATGTCCGCGGCGGTGACGTTCACGCCGTCTTCGCGGCGCAGCAGGTTTTCTAGGAGGATCTTGAGGCTGAAAGGCAGCCGGCTCAGGTCGAACCCGCGCGCGGTCAGCGCCGGGAGCCGGTAGATGGTGTAGGACTTGTTGCCGGAATTCAACACTGCCCGGCTGGCAAAGCTGTTCATCTTGGGAAGCCCTTTCTCTCCGCGCACCGGCGGATCAATCACGAGATACGAAGATCAAACCCGTTCGCAAACAGACTGGACGCGCTCTGTAACCAGGGCTCGGCTTCAGCCGGGACGCTAAGGCCCCTGAATCGAGCCGGGCTTCAGCCCCTGCCAAACGCATTCCCGCAGCGAAGGCCGCAGAAAATCCGAAAAACTGTCAACGGGATAGATTACTCAGCGGAAAGCGCGCCGTCCACGGTCGTGCCGCCCGCGGCGAAAGCGTCTGTGCAGGAGCGTTCCCTTTACCGGAATGGCGTTACGGCTGCGCATCGGGTACGCATCGATTTTATCGCGGATCGGCAGCCGGGGGAATGGCCTTCGCACTTGACACCCGCACGGGAAAAAGAGAACGCTTGTGATTGCCCGCACTGGACTTCCCCGAAGGAGCTCTTGCATGAAACTGCGCTTTTCCGTGGCCGTGGCCGCGGCCACTCTTGTGTTTGCCAGCTCCGCAAGGGGCCAGACGAACTCAACCACCCCGGCCGCACCGCCGGCGCAGTCTGCCAACTGGCCTACAATGGACGGCACAGTAACGCTGCCTGACTTCCGCTTCGGCACTGGCGAAACCCTGCCCGAACTCAAGCTGCACTACCTCACCCTGGGCACGCCCCACCGCAACGCCTCTGGCCATGTGGACAACGCCATCCTGCTGCTCCACGGCACCGGCGGCAATGGGCACTCGCTGCTGAATCCTCTCTTCTCGAACGAGCTCTTCGGCCCCGGCCAGTTGCTCGACATTACCAAATACTTCCTCATCCTGCCCGACGACATCGGCCACGGCCAGAGCTCGAAGCCCTCCGACGGCCTCCATGCGCGCTTCCCTGCCTACGACTACGACGACATGGTGCGCAGCCAGCGGATGATGCTGGAGGAGATGAAGATCGACCACCTGCGGCTGATCCTGGGCACGTCGATGGGCTGCATGGAGTCGTTCGTGTGGGGCGAGACCTATCCGAACTTCATGGACGCGCTGGCGCCGTTCGCCTGTCTGCCGGTGCAGATTGCCGGGCGTAACCGCATGATGCGCTATATGGCCATTGAAGCGATCAAGCAGGACCCCGCCTGGCTTGATGGCGAATACAAAACCCAACCCTCCCAGGGGCTTCGCACCGCCAACGAAATGCTGATGGTGATGGGCTCAAGCCCGCTGCAGATGCAGAAGCAGGCGCCCACCCGCGATGCGGCGGAGAAGTATGTGGACCAGTACCTGGCGCGCACCATGGCCGCCACCGACGCCAACAACATGATCTTTTACCTCAACGCCAGCCGCAACTACGATCCCAGCCCGCACCTGGAGAAGATCGCCGCGCCGGTGCTGTGGATCAACTCCGCCGACGACTACATCAACCCGCCGGAACTGGGCATCGCCGAAAAGATGATCAAGCGCATTCCCAACGCGCGCTTCATCCTCATTCCCATCTCCGACGCGACGCGCGGGCACGGCACGCATACCGTCGCCGCGGTGTGGAAGGACTACCTGAGCGAGTTTCTGAAGGCGACGGAACCCAAGCGGTAGCTTGGCTGGTGTATTCACATCGCGAAAGCTGAAGCCGCCTTGCTTCTATACTGGCATTGTGACGCCTCTAAATACTGGGGAGAGGCCGGAACCCAGAACCTGGGCTGGCTTCCAGCAACTTTACGCAAGCTTCCATGCCTGGCTGCTGCGCCGCATGCCTACCGATCGGCAGCGGCTGCTGGCGGTGACCATTGTGGCCGGAGGTGTGTGCGGCCTGGCCGCGGTGGCGTTTCACCTCAGCATCGTGGGGCTCGAGGCGCTGCTCATCAATCACGCCAACAGGGCCGCCGGCGACAGTTGGATATGGTGGACCATTCTCTCCCCCACCATCGGCGGCGTGGTAGCCGGAGTCGGGCTTACCTACTTCGCCCCCGCCGCGGCGGGCAGCGGCATTCCCCAGGTCAAGGTGGCTTACACCCTGCGCTACGGCATGGTCACCGTCCGCGAAACCATCGGCAAGTTTGTTCTTTGCGCCATCCAAATCGGCTCGGGCGCCTCGCTGGGCCTTGAGGGGCCCACGGTCCAGGTCTGCGCCGGCGTAAGCAGCATGTTAGCGCGGCTGGCCCGACTCAGCCCCAAGAACTCCCGCCGCATGGCTTCTGTCGGCATGGCGGCCGGCATCGCCGCAGCCTTCAACGCGCCCATCGCCGCCGTCACTTTCACACTGGAAGAACTGGTTGGCGATCTCGACCAGACCATGCTCTCCGGCGTCATCGTGGCAGCCGCCCTCTCGGCCGTTGTCGAGCACTCGGTGCTGGGCTCCAACCCCGTCTTTCATGTCCAGGGCAATTATCAACTCACCAACACCTCCTCGCTGGTCTGGTATGCGCTTCTGGGCCTCCTGGCGGCCGTGGTTTCGGTCGCCTTTACCGATTCGCTGCTCGGCCTGCGCGCCTGGTTCCGCGGGCTCAAAACGGTTCCCCGCTGGGTGCAGCCAGCCATCGGCGGCGCGGCCACGGGAGGCCTGGCGGCCGTTGGCCTGGCCCTCTTCCACCTAAACGGCGTCGCCGGCGACCCCTACGGAACCCTCACGCTGGCGCTCACCGGCAAAATGACCGTAATCTCGATGGCCGTCTTCTGCGTGCTCAAGCTGGCGGCCACCGTTTGCTCCTACTCGAGCGGCGGCTCGGGCGGCATCTTTGCGCCCTCGCTTTTCATGGGCGCCATGCTAGGTGGCGCGGTGGGCTACCTGGATGTGACGGTCTTTCACCACTCCACCGACGCCATCGGCGCCTTTGCCGTGGTTGGCATGGGGGCCGTCTTTGCCGGCATCGTCCGCGCCCCCATGACCAGCGTGCTGATCATCTTCGAGATGACCGGCGGCTACGGGTTGGTTCTGCCCCTGATGATCGCCAACATGAGCGCCTTCGCCCTGGCGCGGCATTGGCGCCGCACCCCGGTCTACGACGCGCTGCTGGCCCAGGACGACATCTACCTGCCCCACGGGGGCGGTCCGTTCGACCCGCACGACAACGAATATCTGCCCAGCATGGATGTTGATGCGGCGCATTGACCAGATCGCCGAAGCCGAAGAAGCTGCGAGTTAGGCTTTGCGGGGGTAGGTCCCGGAGATGTGGTCGTGCCAGCAGAGATGCTGGTTGTCGAACAAGGCCCACAGGATGCCCAGGCCTGCGGGAAGCACGGAGATCAGCAGGGCGGCCATGCGGGCGCACCGTCTTGCGCGAGCGGGCTTCTGGCCGGCGAAGGTGCGCAATTCGAGGCGGGCGTACTTCATGCCGGGCGTGGCCCGTGCAAGGGTGAAGAAGACCGCCTGGTAGAGGACGGCGATGACGGCCAGTGCGACGGCCGAGCCAAACTCCATTTCCCGGATGGCCGGCAACACCCTGACGTTGGCCGCGGCCACGGAGGCGGAGGCCAGGAAGGCCGCGGAGACGAGGCAGAAATCGACCAGGGCGGCCAGGAGGCGCTGATGGGTGGGAGCGGACTGGAGGGCTGCGGCGGGCGCGGCCGGCTCCGCCGGCTGCTGACTTGCCTGCGCCCGGGTTGCGGGCGCCGCAGGGGCGGCCTCTGCCTGTTCGGGCTCCTCTCCAAGCTCGATGCCGGACCACCGCGGGCCGGCGAAGGTTGACGCGGCGGCAGCGGCGGCGGGCACATCGATGGAGATGCTGCCGGGGTCGACTTCGAAGATGCTGAGCTGGCCGAAGGCCTCGACGGATTGGGCGTAGGGGCCTTCCGCGCGGCGCGGGCGCACCTTGCGCGTGGCAATCAGTTCGCGGGGAAACTCGATGAGGTTGGCGTGAATGGGCTGGGCCGGTTCGACCAGCTCGAAGCCCTCGGTCTCCAACGGGCTGGGCACGCGCTGGGGGTGGTCCCATGCGTCCTCGGCCGGGAAATCAAATGCGGCGCCGGCACGGGACACAGGTGAGGGCTCGCGGACAGGGAGGTCGGTGTCCCAGCGGATTTCATAGGACTGCGGCGGGGCGGCCGCCTGCGGTGGCGTGAACGGCGTTTGTGCCCCACGGGGCCTGTTGGAATTTGAATTGCGCACCCGTTCCGGGGCGGGTTCGGGGACCGGGAACAGGTCCGGCTCCCAGGCCGGGCTGGTGGAGGACTGCGCTTCGATGCCGGCCAGAACGGATTCGGCGACGGCCTGTGCCTCCAGGGCGGCGCGCGAGGCGGCCTCAGCGGCGCGGACCGCGGCGCGGGCTTCGTCGGCCAGCATTTCGCTGTAGCTGGGGGCCTTGGCATAGCGGGCGGCCACGCGGGCCGCGGCGGCTGCGGCACGGCTGCCGGCGGGGTGCTGGGGTTCGGCGCTCGACTGCTGGCCGAGACCGGAAGCTGCCCGGCGCCCTTTATGCGCGGCAATGCGCCGATTCACTTCCTGCTTCCACTCAGGCTCGAGTTCGACCTGCTGTGCTGACTGTCTCAAATCTCCTCGATCCCTTCATGCGCCGAAGCCCTTCCTCGCACCAGGAAAGGCTTGCGGGGAACTGCACGCGTTGACACGCAAGACCCGATCCACGGCCGCGGAAAGAAGCCAGATTCCCGCCTGCTGCCAAAATCGCGGAGCGCTGCGTCCCATCCAGTGTGGCTTGCGTTTTGCTATCCTGAGCCTGATAGCGGTTTTCCAATCCCCGTGCAACCAAATCACTGCACTCAAGTGGATCTTTCCTTAAGAAAAAGCCACCTTGCACACAGTGGGCGGGGCACATAAATTGGAGAATCGCTCGGTAACTGGTCTTGAAAACCGGGATGCGTCCTCTTAATTTAGTGTTTATCACGCTGCTGGCCCTCTGTCACCTGCAACTTAGGGGACAGACGTTTACCAATGCGCTACCCCCTGCGCAGCCGGTTTCGGGGGCGGCGAATGCGGGTGGCGCGAGCGAGGAGCTTCCGGACGATCCGGCGCAGGAGATGATGCCAGTGGCGAAGCCCGAGGCGCTACCCCCTGGGGGGGTACCCGTCGAGGCGTCGGCCGACAGCCAGAGGTGGGCGGGCAATACCTGGACCGGCAGCGGGAGGGTCGAGCTCCACTACAAAGACTACGTTCTGCGCGCGGACCGGGTGGTCTACGACCGCGAGACCTCCGAGGTTCACGCCGAGGGCCACGTGCAGGTGACCGGCGGGCCCAACGATGTGCTCATCAACGCCGACCACGGGGATATGCGGCTGAGCCTTCACACGGCGCGGTTCTTTGCCGTGAACGGCTCGCAGGGGGTGCGGTCGGCGGGGCGGTCGATGGTGTATTCGACGGCCAATCCGTTTCTGTTTTCGGGGCGGGTTCTGATCCAGACAGGCGAGGGGAAGTACCGCGTCGTCGACGGGACGATGACCAACTGCCGGCTGCCCAAGCCGGACTGGCAGTTGCTGGCGCGGACCATCAAGCTGGAAAACGGCGAGGCCTCGGCGCGCAACTCGGTCTTCGAGTTTCTCGGCGTTCCGCTGTTCTACTTGCCTTATCTGCAGCATCCCTCGAACCAGACGGGCCGGGAGAGCGGGTTCCTGATCCCGGTGCTGAGCAACTCGTCGATCAAGGGTTTCGTGGTGGGCGAGCAGTTCTACTGGGTGATCAGCCGCAGCATGGACATGGTGGTGGGCACGGAGTACTTCTCCAAGCGCGGATATGCGCCGAGCGGGGACTTCCGCTACAAGGGGCCGGGGCTGGACCACCTGGTGGTACGCTGGAACGCGCTCTTTGACCGGGGCGTGGAGCAACCGATTGGGAGCACGATTCCAGCCGGTAGACCGAAAGCGATCACCGGGGTGGGACAGCAGGCGTCGCGGTCCGGGCCCCTGACCGGGGATCCGATCGGCATGGCGCTGGTGAACCAGGGGGGCGTGGACGTGGCGGCCAACGGGCGCAAGGACTTCTCGCCCGAGACCCGCGTGGCGGGCAATGTGGAGTTCCTCTCGAGCTACGTTTACCGGTTGGTGTTCAACGATAACTACGCTCAGGCGATCAATTCCGAAGCGGCCAGCGATATTTCACTCACGCACGCGCACAACGGGCGCATTCCGTCGGCGTCAATGGCGCGCTTTCAGACCTTTGCCAGCTCCGCCAATGGCGACGAAGCGAGAATTCTGCACTTGCCCAACCTGCGCTACGACGTGCTGGACCGGCCGCTGGGCTCGTCCAGTGCTTACTGGGGCCTGGGCTCGTCGCTCGACTACCTGGGCCGTTCGGAGCCCGGGTTCCATGCGCGCAACGTGGGCCGATTCGACTTCTACCCGCATCTTTCGCTGCCCATCGTAGCGGGCGGGTGGAGCGTGGTTCCCGAAGTGGCGATGCGCGACACCTTCTACACCAGCAGCCAGACCGCCGATTTGACCGGGGCGCGGAACGGAACGCCGGCCATCAGCCACGACTCACTGAACCGGGCCGAGGTGGAGGCCGCGGTGGACATCCGTCCCCCGGCCGTGGCACGGGACTATGCGCTGGGCCGATGGAACCGGGAGCTGCGCCACGTGATCGAGCCGGAGCTGACCTATCGCTATGCGGCCGGCATCGGGGCGCGCGAACACAACGTGCTGCTGGTGGACACGGACGACATTGCTACCGACACCAACGAGGCGGACCTCAAGCTGACGCAGCGGCTTTATCTCCGGCCGGCGGGCGATCGCCCCTGCGCAACAGCGAATCGGCAGGCGGATGAGCAACCGGACGCGCCCACGGATGGGCAGACGAGTCCGCATCCCACCGCCGAGTGCGGAGCCAAGCCGCGCGAATGGGCAAGTTGGCAGATTGCCGGGAAGTTCTACTTCGATCCCAGCTTCGGCGGGGCGCTGATTCCCAACCGGCGCAACGTCTTCTCGTCGACCCTGGACCTGACCGGAATCGCCTTCCTGACCGGCCCGCGCAACTTTGCGCCGCTCATCTCGCGGCTGCGCTTTGAGGCCATCGACAACCTGCGCATCGAGTGGGATCTGGACTTCGACCCCAAAAGCGGCCGCCTGGATGCGGACAACCTCTTCGCCGGCTATAGCTGGGGCAACACTACCGTGGGCTTGGGGCACTCCATGCTGAACGCGGCGGACGAAAACAACGGCTCGGCGTCGACCATCCAGAGCCAGCAATTGCAGCCCTTCTTCTCCATCGGCAAGCAGAACCGGGTTGGCTTCAACCTGGCCGCCAACGCCGGCTACGACTTTCAACAGCACTCCATGCAGTACGCCGGGGTGCAGGCGGTCTACAACTGGAACTGCTGCGGGCTGACCTTCGGCTACCGGCGCTTCGAGCTGGGCTCGATCCGCGACGAAACGCAGTACCTCTACAGCTTTACCTTGGCCAACTTCGGATCGGTGGGCGACATTCGCCGCTCGACTTCAGTCTTCCGCGACTCGACGCAGCCGCCGGTCTACTGAGGGAGCCTGGGACCTGCCAGCCTGATTTTTTGCGACTGACTATTTTCTGTGGTGGGTGCGGCCCAGGGAGACGACCTCGAGCTTTACCGGGGCCAGGCCGGCGTGGGTCATCTTCAATGCCTCGGCGGCGCCAAAGGAAAGGTCGATGATGCGCCCCCCGGAGAGGATTCCGCGATCGTTGATGCGCACCACCACCGACCGGCCGGAGTTCTCGTCCACTACCCGCACCAGCGTGCCGAAGGGCAGGGTGGGATGGCAGGCCGTCATCGCATACATGTTGAAGCGCTCGCCGCTGGCGGTGCGATGCCCGTTGCGGACCAGGCCGTACCAGGAGGCGATGCCTTTGAGAAGATCGGACCGCGCTTCTACGGGTTTGGCCGGCGCCAGTTGGGCCGGGGTCCGGCTCAGGACCAGGGAGCCGGCGGGAATGCCGGGCGGTTCGGTCGCGATGGGTCTGGGAAGGCGCGCATCTGCTTCGACGGGCGGGGTGGCGAACATGATCACCACCGCGACGATCGCCACCGAAGAAGCCCCCGCAAGCAGGCAGATTCCCACCGGGTGCTTCAGGTTCAAGCTGCGTCTTTTCCTTCTTATGACCATCTGGTTATTTTACCAACTCGATACCCTTTTCCCCCTCCATTGGCGAGAAATACACCTGTATTTCAGCGCATTTGAGGGCAGAATCCGGGCAGCATTGGATAAGGCCTTTATTACCTAATGGTTACGTTTCAGCACTAAAAGTAGTGCAAAAGAAGGAATTCAGCCAGAGAACGGCCCTGAGGGCTCCTGGGAGCTTTGCCGGGGCGCAGCGCCAACTCCGACTTATTCGGCGCACGGGGGAGGGGCTCCGGCCAGCCGACAGAATCCTACCCCCCTGTTGCGGAAACAGTCAAGGCTCATGGAATCGGACGCCTCGCCGACAGCCTTCTCCGCCTCCGCCGTGCTCGCCAGGCAACGGCAACGGCGCCTATGCATCCGGTCTCGCCAACGTTCAAGCAGCCCGCGGAAAACCGCCTGCCGGCTTTGCGTGCCCACGGCACGGTGATCAACTGTATTCCCGCATCCACATTCTACCTCGCTCGCCGATCTGGCTGAGCCCTAAAGGCTTCACGATGAATGCATCGCGAGCGCGCTTGAGGCGCCGGTCACGCGTCCTGCCACAGGTCTGGAATCTCCATGCTGGTCAGCACGGCTCCTTTTTTCGCCTTTCTAGGCGCGGTTTGCCTGCTCTACTGGGCGGCCGCCGGGTCGCGCCGGCTGCGGCTGGCGGTGCTGGTGGCGGCCAATCTATTCTTCCTGGCCCGGTTCAACCTGATCTACCTGGCGCTCCCGGTGGCGGCCAGCGCGGATTTCCTGGTGGGCTTGGGTCTGGGGCAGGCGCGGCGCGCAGCCCTGCGGCGGCTTTTGCTGGGGGTCTCGCTGGCGGTCAACCTGGGCCTGCTGGCGGGCCTCAAGCTGGTTCCGTTCACCGGCGCGGAGCGCTTTGCCTGGCTCTTCACCCTGAGCCTCTCGTTCTATTGCTTTCAGTCGCTTACTTACACCATCGACCTCTATTTCGGAGAGATGGAGCCCACCCGCGGCTTGGGCGCCTACCTGGCCGCGGCCCTGTTTTTCCCCTCCATGACGGCAGGGCCCATTCCGCGCCAGGGCAAGCTGCTCGAGCAGATCTCCGCCCCCTTCCAGTTCACCCCCGAGGATGGCGCGCGCGCCCTGCTGCTGATCGGGGTGGGCCTGGTGAAAAAGTTGCTGATTGCCGACTTTCTGGCCAACAACCTGGTGGCCCGCGTCTTCGACACCCCGGCGCTCTATTCGAGTTTGGAAACCCTGGTAGGCGTTTACGCCTACGCCCTCCAGCTCTACTTCGACTTCTCCGGCTACACCGACATCGCCATGGGCGCGGCGCTGCTGTTGGGCCTGCATCTGCCGGAGAACTTTCGCCGGCCCTACCTCTCCGCCAACCTGGCCGACTTCTGGCGGCGCTGGCACATCACCTTCTCCAATTGGCTGCGCGACTACCTCTTCGACGTGCTGCCCAAGCGCCGCAGGCGCCCGCTCGTCTCCTACAGCTACGCCTTCCTCATCACCTTCACGCTAGGCGGCCTGTGGCACGGCATCTCCTGGACCTTTCTCATCTGGGGCGTGCTGCACGGGCTGGGACTGGGCGTGGTGTTTGCCTGGAAGCTCCGCCGCAAGCTGCCTTCCCCCTTCTGGTGGGACCAGGCGCTGGGGATCGTTGTCACATTCCACTTTGTCTGCTTCACCTGGATCTTTTTCCGCGCCAGCTCGCTTGAGAACGCCTTGGCCATCCTGCGCAGCCTGGGCGCGCTGACCTGGTCGGCGGGCAATCTGACGCCGCTGGTGGTGGGCGTGCTGCTTTTGGCCGCCGTTCTCCATTCCCTGCCCTCGGATTGGTTCGAGGATGCGGCCCGATGGGCGGCGCGCACCCCCTTCTGGTTCCAGGGACTGGCCATGGCCGCCCTCATTCTGCTCATTCAAACGCTGGCGGGCCGCGGTTCCGCTCCCTTTGTCTATGGCAATTTTTGATTTTTCCGAGCCCGATCCCCAGCAACCCGATCCGGCCCAACCCGACCCCGACCAGACCGGCAATCAGCCGGCCGGCGGCGGCTCGCGCTTCCCACTGAAGACCGCGCTGGCCTTTGCCGTTCTCGTCGCCGCGCTGGCCCTTGGGCACTATAGTGTTGACCGCGGCAAGGGCCTGGACCCAGGCATCTTCGCCGAGGCGTTCCGGCTGCGCTGGCCCCGGCCGCCAGCCCCGCCCATTCCCAAACCAGCCGCGAAGCAGCGCGATGGAAAGCTGTCGCAGATCTCCCCCGTTTTTACAGACGATGCCAACAGCCTGGACCCATTCTTTGCCGCGCTCTGGAAACTGGAGCAGGGAAGGGTCGAGCCGGGCAAGGACGGTGTAATCACGATCCTGCACTATGGCGACTCCCCAACCACCGCCGACCTGATCACGGGCGACGTGCGCGCCCAGTTGCAGAGCCGCTTTGGCGACGCCGGCCGCGGCTATACCCTGATTGCCAAGCCCTGGGCCTGGTACGGCCACCGCGGCGTCGAAATCACTGACCACGGCTGGAAGGCGCGCACCGGAGTGGGGCTGATGCGCGAAGGGGTTTACGGGCTGGGCGGCGCGGTCTTCGAGGGACAACCCGGCGCGTGGAGCAAGTTCCGCCTGACCCGCTCCGACCAGACCTCGGTGGTGATTGAGTACCTGGCCAAACCCGGCGGCGGCGCATTTGCCGTGGAGGCGGACGACCGGCGCATGGTGGAGCGGACGACCGCCGCGGAGACGCAAGCCGTGGGCTGGGTCCGCGTCGAACTTCCGGCCGGCACAAAAATTGTTTCCATCCGGCCCACATCGGGAAGCGTGACCCTGTTCGGCGCTGACTTCCGCCGCGGGACCAGCGGCCTGCTCTACGATAGCCTGGGGCTGAACGGCGCAACCACCACTGTGCTGGCGCGGGTGATGCAGCCGGTGGTGTGGAAGCAGGAACTCGACCGCGCATCGCCCTCGCTGATCGTCATCAACTACGGCTCCAACGAGAGCAGCTTCGGCGCATTCGTCCACAAGCAGTATGCGGCGGAACTGCGCTTGGCCATTACCCGTGTACGCGTTGCCGCGCCGGGCGTGCCGATCCTGGTGATGAGCCCCATGGATCGCGGCGCGCGCAGCGGTCTCAACGAAATCGAAACCATGAGCACCATTCCTGAGATCGTCGCGATCCAGCGCCAGGCAGCGGCCGAGACGCACTGCGCCTTCTTCGACACCTACGCCGCCATGGGCGGCGAAGGCACCATGGCGCGCTGGTACACGGCCAGCCCCAGGCTGGTGACGGCGGACTTCCTCCATCCCACGCCTCAGGGCGCCTCCATCGTCGCCGGCCTGTTCATAGAACAAATGGAGTTGGGCTACAATCGGTGGAAGATGCGACACGGAATTGGCCTACCCCCCGCAAATCCCGCAAACCCCATCCAGGCCAGCGCGTCTAAAGCAGTGACCCCATCCAGACCTGCTCAAAAGCAAACCGGAAAGAAGGCGAGGAAGCAGTGAGCCGGCGTCTTCCAATCCGGATACAAGCCGTTGCGCTGGCCGCGCTGCTGGTCTCGCTCACCAGCGGACCCCTGCTCGCAGGCCATCCGGCCAAAAGGAAGCACCATGGCCCGGAGTCGAGCGCACCCACAGCCAAGGCGCACCTCGGCGCTGCGGGCCGGGCCGCGGCCGGCAAGGCTGCGCAAGCGCGCGCTCATGCCCGTGTGCACTACCTCGCCGGACCACGGATCGACCCCATACGCAAGGCCGAACTGGTGGAGGAGATCGGTGCGCGCCTGAAGGAGCCGGCAGCGCAGCCAATCGCCTACCACTCCGCGCTCGATGGATTCTATTCCCAGCTCGAGTCCCACGAAGCGGCGCTCACTGATTCCGGACCCCTGACCACCACCGTGCGGGTGATGCAGTTTGGCGACTCTCACACCGCCGCCGACATGTTTACCGGCGAGGCGAGGCGGGTCTTCCAGCAGCAGTTCGGCGACGGCGGCATCGGCTACTCCTACGCCGGCCACCCCTTTGCCGGCTATCGGATTCTGGGTTCGCAGCGGTCGCAGTCCTCGGGGTGGAAGACGCAGGGGAACAAGTTTCTTCAGTTGGGCGACGGACAGACGGGCCTGGGCGGCATCAGCATCTCCACCGCGCGCGCCGGCGAGTGGGTCACGCTTGACGCGCCCTGCGCCACCCTCGAGCTCCAATATTTGCAGCAGCCCGGCGGCGGCAGCCTGCGCTTCAGCGACAACGGCGAAGAGCCGGTCGAGATCCAGACCGACTCCGCCGTCACCGGGCCAGGGACCTTCAGCTATTACTGCCCGCCCGGCGACCACCACTTTGAAGTGACCACCGGCCAAAGCGCACCGGTCACGCTGCTGGGCTGGGTTGCGACTCAGCCGGGAGTGACCTGGGAGTCGATCGGCATCAATGGCGCCGAAGCTCCGCTAATGTTGAAGTGGAATCAGCCGCTGTTCTCGCGCTATCTCAAAGACAACTCTCCCGCCCTGATCGTGCTGGCCTACGGCACCAACGAGGCAGCCAGTCCCCTCTGGGACGAAGAAAGCTATCGGCAGGCCTTTGCCTCGCTCATCGACACAATCCACAGCTACGTCCCGGAGTCGTCGATCCTGGTGGTGGGCCCGCCGGACCGCTCCGTGGCGCAGCATCGCTCCTGGCATCCCTACGCGGGAACCGATCGCATTGTCGATGCGCAGCGCGCCGTTTGCCGCACCCACGGCTGCGCCTACTGGGACCAGCGCGCGCGCATGGGCGGGCTGGGGGCCATGCAGCAGTTTGTTTACGCGGGCTGGGCGCAGCCGGATCACACCCATTTCACCGGAGGCGGCTACCGGGCCCTGGCGGACGCGCTCGTCGGCGACCTGATGACCGGCTACCAGGCCTTTAAGCAACACAACCCCGACAAGATCGAAACCGCACAAGGAGTGCACGATGGAGCCAGCGGCTCGAATCCTTAAGGTTCTTCAAAAGGTCTCTGGAAAACAGCTCAGCCCCGGCGCCGATGAATCGCTGTTCGTCTCCGGGCTGTTGGACTCCTTTGCCCTGGCCGACTTCGTCAGCGGACTGGAGCAGGAGTTTGGCGTCACCATTCCCGACGGCGACCTGTCCGCGCGCAAGTTCGACACCATCGGCAAGGTGGAAGCCTACCTTGCCGCCAGGGTTTAGCGCATGGCCTTTCTGCGCGCCTTCGGGTCGTGGCTGCCTGCGCGCCAAGTCAGCAACCACGAAGTTGCGGCCCTGGTCGAGGCAACGCCCGAGTGGATTCTGGAGATGACCGGAATCGAGGAGCGGCGCTACGCGGCCGAGACGGATACAGTGGCCGGCATCGGCCTGCTGGCCGCGCGGGATTGCCTTGACAAGGCCGGCGCAACCGCCGCCGAACTTGGCATGATCATGGTGGCGAGCGGCTCGAGCGAGCGGTTCTGTCCCGGCCCGGCCTCCCAGATCGCCACCGGACTGGGCCTGGCCTCCACGCCTGCCCTCGACCTGCCCATCGCTTCCGCCGGTTCGCTCGTTGGCCTCGCGCTGGCCGCGCATCTCGCCCCGGCCATGGGCCGCGTCCTGGTAGTCGGCGCGGAGATCATGTCGCGCCGCATCAGCCTCACGCCCCAAGGCCGCAACTCGTCCATCCTCTTTGGCGACGGAGCGGGTGCGGCCCTGGTCGACGCCGGCTCCGGCTTTGCCCGCATCGTGGACTCCTGCCTGTTCACCGATGGCGCTTCGGCTGAGATTCTCTCCGTCCGCGACGGGCAGTTCTCCATGGATGGGCCTGCGGTCCTCATGCAGGCTTCGCGCAAGATTCCGCGCGCCATCAACGAACTTCTCGCACGCCATCAGGTAGACGCCAAGGATGTCGAAGCATTCCTGCTGCATCAGGCCAACCTGAACCTGATCAAGCGCGTCGCCGCGGCTCTGCAAGCCCCGCCGGAGCGCTTTTTCTCGAACATCGCCCGCTACGGCAACACCTCGTCAGCCTCGCTGCTCATCGCCGCCGACGAGTGGCGTTGCCAACAGACCGCCCCACTTTCCGGCCCGCTGGTCCTCTCCGCCTTTGGCTCCGGCCTTAACTGGGGCGCGCTGCTCGCCGTTCCCTGCTAGCATGTTGACCGTGGAGATGCGGCACGACTGAAGTTGTGCCCTGTGACAAAGCCCTCACCAATCGCCTTCTAAATCAGTTCTTCCGCAGCCAGTGGAGCCGGTGCCCTTCACTGAAGCTCGCCGCGGGCGCAAGTATTCAGCAGCCATCCGGCCGCGAGCGCAGAGGTGCAAGCGCAATCAAAGAAGCTTGACACAGCACCACGCGCCATCTAACCTGTGTTTACCCCGGAACAAAAAGAGTGTTCCGCCTTATCGGGAATTCAATGGCCCATACCTTCACTCCCGCTTGCTGTCTCGGCCGCTGCTGTCAGGGTTGCCGCGCGCGGGCGTGTTCTTGGGGCTAAGATTCAGACACGGAGAATCGAATCCCCGACGACCCACCCGCGAACCAGCGAGGTGGGTTTTGAGTTTCAGTTGTCAGTGATCACTGATAACTGATCACTGACAACTGCTTAAGAAGCACCGGTGGCGAAGTGGCTAACGCGCAGGTCTGCAAAACCTGTATACGCGGGTTCAATCCCCGCCCGGTGCTCCAAACTTTTTTGAGGAGCTGCAAAAAGGGCCGCAACCTCCTCGCCGGAGATGCGGCCCTTCGATTTTGCCTTCCACGCGGCCTGCCGCGCTGAGCTAGAGCGCGATCAGCGGCCGGGGCAGCCGGGTCTTGGCGCGGTCCAGAAAAATCCTCATCCGTAGAGCCTCGGACCGCTCGACGGCCACCAGGCGCATCTGCCTGCGGATGTGGTCCACGTCTGCGAGCACCGGGATCTGCGCCTCGTCGTACTCGGCGTCCTTCTCGAGGCGGGCGACGCGCTCTTCCAGCGTGCGGCGAAACCGGGGACTGATCTCAAAGCCTTCGTTGGCGGCACAGTTGCTGATCATGACGGGCACCTCGGGGTGGAAAGACTTGAGTCTCAAAATAATTCGGAAGAGCCCTCAAGTTCTCTGCTGATGTGCCGATCTTAGAGAAGACTGATTATAGGTGCCAGATTACTCAAGTCCAATACGCAGGTAACTAGATGTACGAAAACAGAACAGTTTGCCCGAGAATGAAACAGTCTGTCCGAAAACAGGGCACTGTGGCCCCTTTCCATCGAGGCGGCAAATTAGGCTGATCCAATGTTGGTGTGGGTCTGCGGCTGATCCTGTGCGTCCCATCGCCCGGTCGAGCCCTCAGTTCTCGGGCGGCGTGGCGTAGTAGCCGCGCGTGACCTGCACCTTCATGCCATCCCCGCGGCACTCCACGGCCAGGCGCCGGAAGGTGCCGTCCAGCTTGGTGTTCGAGGGCGTGTAGCTGGCTTCGTACTGGGTGCGCAGTTCGTCCTCGATCTGCTGGAAGGCGTCCTGGAGCTTCTTGCCGTTGTTGCCGACATCGATCAGCCGGCCGCCGGTCTCTTCCGTCAACTGCTTCATGGCCGAGTAGCCGCTATAGCCGAAGGGCCCGTAATTGCCCGAGAACAGCCCGCGGTCGGCAATGAGGATGGTGTAGACGATGACGTTGTTCTTCTGCGCCGCCGCGATGGCTTCGCGGGGTTTGTGAACGCTGCCTTCATCCTCGCCGTCGGTCAGCAGGATCATGGCTTTGCGGCCCGTCTCCTGGTTCATCTTTTCGTTGGAGGCCAGCACCACCGCATCGTAGAGCAGCGTTCCCTTGGGCGCGCCGATGGTGGGCACGGTTCCGCCGCCCGCGCCGGGAATGCCCGCCGCGCCATTGCCCCCGGCGGTGTTGATCTCCGCCTTGCCCATGGCCCGGTTCAGCAGCCGCGCGCTGTTGGTGAAGTCCTGCAGCAGGTCCACGTTCACGTCAAAGGAGATGAGGAAGGCCTCGTCCTTTTGCGTCAGCACCCGGGAGAGAAACTGGCCGCCCACATCCTGCTCAAGCGGCAGCACCCGGGTCTGGCTCCCCGACGTGTCCAGCAGAATACCCAGCGTGAGCGGCAGATGGGTCTCAGCCACAAAGGTCTTCAGCTTCTGCGGCTGCTTGTCTTCCGAGACCGTGCAGTCGTCCCTGGTGAGGTGGGGAACCAGGTTGCCCTGCTTGTCCTTGACGGTAAAGAACAGGTCCACCAGGTTGACCTGGAGCTTGAAAGTGGCCACCGATTGGTCGTCTTCCGGCTGAGCCGGAGCGGTCGAGACCGGGGGCGCATCCGGCGAGGGCGCAAGCTGGGCCCAGGCCGCGCCGGAGACTCCCGGCAGGCCGAGCAGCAAAGCGGCGACTCCCCAGCTCATGCGCATTCTGGCTTCTTAGACGAGAATGGGACTACGAGGAAAGCATACCTGAACGGATTCGCGTCCGCTGGGCAACCTGCGCGGCTCTGGCGCGTCTGATAATCTGACGGTTGGAGTGCTGCTTGGCCGGGCGAGGGTCGATTGCCGTACTGGAGTGGTTCGTCAGCCGTTGTCGCGGACGATTGACCACAGGCCGCTTGGGCGGACGATTCATCGGTGGTCGGGAACCGTTTTTCACTGACCACTGAAAACTGAACACTGAACACTGGAGAAATACCTGTGAAGCTTCGTTTGACGGCAATGGCGCTGGTGGCGGTTCTGAGCATCAATTTGCATCTGGGCCCCGCGGCTCTGGCCCAGCAGCAGACCCCCGTGCCCGACGCCCCCGCGCCCCAGCCGCCCAAGCCCCTGACCGACGTCAACGGCCCCATCACCCCCGGCCTGGGTGCGGGCACCGAGCAGGCCACGCCCAACTCCTCCGGCAGCTCCGACCAGCCGGCGCCCAGCAGCCAGGCCCCCTCCGCGCAGGGCAAGGACAACTTTCAGCCCACGCCGCCCGAGTTCCTGAACGCTGCGGACACCGGCACCAAGATCACCCTCAACGTGACCTACGTCGAAGTTCCCGTCACCGTCAAGGACCCCAAGGGCAAGCTGGTCGCCGGGCTTACCTGGCGGGATTTCAAAGTCTTCGAGAACAACACCCGCGAGCCGATCCGCGTGTTCAACGTCGACGCTTATCCGCTCTCCATCGCCTTTGTCGTCGACCAAAGCCTGACTTCCGATGTCATGGAAAAGGTGAATTCCTCGCTGGACGCAATCCAGGGGGCGCTCACTCCCTACGATGAGGTCGCGGTCTTCAGCTACAACAACGGCGCCCAGAACCGCTCCGGCGGCTTTACCGGCGCGCAAAGCGCCCGTGTGCCCTACGTGCTGGCCATGACCAAATCAGCCGGCAGCGAGATCGAGTCGCCGGTCAACAGCGGTCCGCTCGCCGGATGCCCCATCCGCGTGAACGGCAACTGCGCCGACCCCACCATCCAGCCCGGGTTTTCCGCCGGCAGCGGCAGCGGCGTCATCACCATTCCCAAGGAGATCCACACCCTCAACGACGCCATCCTGGCCGCGGCCAAGGAGCTCTCCAGCCGGCCCAAGGGCCGCCGCCGCGTCATCTACGTCATCTCCGACGGCAAGGAAAACGGCAGCAAGGCCAGCTACAAAGATGTGATCCGCTACCTGCAGACCAACGAAATCGGCGTCTACGGCACGCTGGTGGGCAGCTCTGCCGGCTGGGGCGAAGGCTTCATCAGCAAGATCCACCTGCCCTTCACCATGTATGACAACATTCTCTACAAGTACATTGCGGCCACCGGCGGCCAAGCCGACTCGGAGCGCAACCTGAACGGCATCGAGAAGAGCTACGCCGAGATCGCCAAGGAAGCGCGCAACCAGTACACGCTGGTCTACGCCAGCCACGAGTCGGTCTACGACAGCAAGTACCGCAAGATCGATGTGCGCGTCGACCGCCCCGGCCTGGAGGTCGTCGCCAAGCCCGGCTACTACCCCTCGGCGCAGATGTCGCGTTAGAGCCTGTTATGGAAGATAGGCTCTAAGCGCATGAATCCCTCCGGGGCCGCCGGGCTGGGCCTGGTCTCAGCCGCCTCCTGGGGCGGCTCGGACTTCCTGGGCGGCCTGGGCTCGCGCCGCGCCCCCGCGCTGCTGGTGGTCGCCTCCGGCCACCTGGTTTCGCTGTTCGTTCTGCTCGCCGTCTGTCTTGGCGCACATTGGGCCATCCCCGGCCGTCACGATCTGGTCTTTGCGGCGGTCGCCGGCTTCGAGGGGTCGCTGGCGCTGGCCCTCTTCTATCGCGCGCTGGCCATGGGCGCTATGGGCCTGACCGCGGCCCTCACCGGCCTGCTCACCGCGCTGGTCCCGGTGCTCTTCTCGCTGCTGCACGACGGGCTGCCCTCGCCGCTTACCGCAGCGGGGCTGGGCCTGGGACTGGGCGCCATCTGGCTCATCACCCACACGCCGGCCGCTCCGGATTCCGTGGAGAAACAAGCCGCAACCCCGCCCGCCGCCCTGTTGCTGGGCGCCCTTGCGGGGACGGGCTTTGGCGCGCAGTTGATCCTCTTCAAGTTCGCCTCGGGTGGCAACCTGCTGTGGGTCATGACCTCAGCCCGAGGCGCGGGCGTGGCCGCCATGCTGCTGGTTCTGCTGGTTGCCCCGCCCAAGGCGCCCTGGCGCGGCTTCTGGCTCTACGGCATTCTCGCCGGCTCCTTGGACACCATCGGCAATCTCTTTTACATTCAGACCACCCGGCTGGGCCGGCTGGACGCGGCTGCCGTGGTCTGTTCGCT
>JARLGE010000245.1 GCA_031296215.1 Occallatibacter sp. | reverse complement strand
TGGGCCGTTTGGGGACCTGTCGGCAAGCTCTTCCTGTTTTTGACCACAGCGGTGGCCATCCGGGATATTCCCTACATCTCTCCCCAGGTGACCACCTTTGATCGTCTGATGTATCTTGACTCCGCCTCCTTTCTCCTGACCGCGCTAACGAACGTAATCGCGGCATGGTTGCTCTCTCGTTGGGTGTATGGCCGAGGGCCGCTGAATTGTTTGCGCATTTTTCGCTTGGCAACCCTGAGGAGGGTACGTGTTTCGGCGATTGAAGACGGCACTGGTCGATAGCTTTGTGGGCGCCATCGCTCTGGGCTACCTGTTGGCGGAGGCGCTTGAGAACCTTGGATTCGCGGTTGTGGCGCCTTTAAAACACCGGATGGAACAGAAAGAGCTTTATTGGCTTTCGCCCACCAGCGTTGTTCCACCCTCCCTTTCCTTCAGGCCCGCGCTGGTCCCGCTTATTGAGGGAATTATCTACCTGCTCCTCGCGTTGGTCCTGCTGCGCTGGCTCTATTACGATGCGCCGAGAAATGAAAACTCTCCGCAAATGCCCGATCCGGAGCAGGGAGCATCCTAGGCAAAACTGAACGGAAAGAAGGAACCAAACGCAGGCGCGCAGCTACTCTGCGCGCCCCAGGCAGACTGCGAACCAGCCGCGGGCATCGGTCCAGGTGGAATCCGGCGTAAAGCCAGCTGCGGTGAGTAGGTCTTCGGCCTGGCCGGGGGCGTACTTGTAGCTGTTCTCGGTGTGGATGCGCTCGCCTTCGCTGAACCCTACTTCCAGGTCGAGAGAAGCCAGCCGAACACGCTGGGTTGTCAGGCTCTCCAAATGCATTTCGATGCGCGAGTGGGTGGGGTTCCAAAGGGCGCGGTGGGCGAAGGCTCCGAGGTCGAAGTCCGCGCCCAGCTCGCGGTTCAGCCGCGCCAGAAGGTTGAGGTTGAAGCGGGCAGTGACGGCGGCCGCGTCGTTATAGGCGGCCAGCAGCGTGGGCTCATCCTTGACGAGATCGACGCCGAGCAGCAGCGTGTCGCCGGGCGCAAGGGGGGCGCGGATGCCGCGGAGCAGGCGCGCGGCCTGGCGCGGGTCGAAGTTGCCGATGCTGGAGCCGAGATAGACGACGAGACGGCGCTCACCTGTCGCAGCAGGCATAAGGTCTAGGCCGCGGGTGTAATCCGTGACGCGCGGCGCCACGCGGACGGCGGGAATTTCGCGCTCGATGCGCGCGCGGGCGGCTTCGAGGGCGGTTGGTGACAGGTCGACCGGCTCATAGAGGACCGTTCCCTGGCGCTCCACGGCGGCCTTGAGGAGAAGGCGGGTCTTGTCGGCGGAGCCCGCGCCCAATTCGGTGATGCGCAACTGGACTGGTTTGTTCCCGTCCGCGTCGTCTGCATCAGATCGCGCCGCCTTGGCGATTATCCAGGCTGAGGAGACGGCGAGAATCTCCCGCTCGGTACGGGTGAGGTAGTACTCGGGCAGGCGGGTGATCTGGTCGAAGAGGCGGGAGCCGTCGGCGTCGTAAAACAGCCAGGGGGGCAGACGCCGGGGACGCGAGCCGAGGCCCTTGCGGACGGCGGAGGCGACGGGGGATTCGATGCGGGCTGTGATCTGGGGAAGAGCGAACGCAGTCATTGGGCCTGTTTGATGCTCGGGCGGGATTGGCGGTTTCGCAGGTCTCTCAGGAATTTACCGGATTTTCTTGGGGAATCAGATTGATTCACGAGCGTTTCATCGGGCCAAGCGGACTCCGGAGAACTGCCAGCGGGTTTCGGGCGGGAAGAAATTGCGGTAGCTGGGGCGGATGTGGGCCGCGGGGGTGGCGCAGGAGCCTCCGCGCAGAACCATCTGCCCGCTCATGAACTTGCCGTTGTACTCGCCCAGCGCGCCGCCAAGCGGCTCAAAGCCGGGATAGGCGAGGTAGGCGCTCGCGGTCCACTGCCAGCAATCGCCGAAGCACTTCGTGCGGACCTCGTCTGGGCTTTGATTTGACGTAGGGATTGGCATCAACTCCCCTGAATCCAGCAGGTTGCCGGTGACGGGTTGGCCTTCGGCCGCAGTCTCCCACTCGAACTCGGTGGGCAGGCGATGGCCGGCCCACCGGGCGTAGGCGTCGGCTTCGAAGAAGCTGATGTGGCTAACCGGCGTGTTGGCCAACTGCTCGAACGGCAGCTCGCCGCGGAGCGTGAAGATGCGCCAGGCGCCGTCGGACTCATGGTCCGATTTTGCCCAGTAGAGCGGGGCGCGCCAGCCGTGAGCTTGGACTGCATCCCAGCCGGCGGAGAGCCAGAGTTCCGGACGCCGGTAGCCGCCGTCGGCCATGAAGGCGGCAAACTCTTGGCAGGTGACCAGGCGCTGGGCCAGGCTGAAGGGCTCGAGCCAGACGCGATGGCGCGGCAGCTCGTTGTCGAAGCAGAAGCCATCGCCGGCGTGGCCGAACTCGAGCAGGCCGCCGGGGAACTCGTGGAATTGGAGCGGGGACGTTTTCCCGCTGGTGGAGAGATTCGTGCTTTCCCAGGTCTCAGAATCGAGATCCCCTTCGACAGGCTCAGGGCAGGCTTTCGACAGGCTCAGGACAGGCTCTGGGGCACCCGGATTTGTGCCGGTCGCGGCGGGGGTCAGGGGCCGGTATGTGGGCCGCAGCGGGTTGGTGAAGAAGGCGTGCAGGATGTCGGTGAGGAGAAGCTCCTGGTGTTGTTCCTCGTGGTTCACGCCCAGCTCGATGCGCTGGAGTGCCTGGTGGGCCGGGCCTTGATCCCGCAACTGGTTCAGCAGCCGCTCCACGCCTTCGTCCACGTGTTCGCGGTAGCGGAGAACCTCGTCGAGCGCGGGCCGGGAGAACGACGAGCGGAGGCGCTTCTCGGGGAAGGCGGCGAAGCTCTGGTAATAGCTGTTGAAGAGCCACGGGAAGTCGTTGTTGAAGAGCCGGTAGCCGGGCAGGAACTCGCGCAGAATGAAGG
Organism: Occallatibacter sp.; assembly: GCA_031296215.1. Taxonomy (GTDB): domain Bacteria; phylum Acidobacteriota; class Terriglobia; order Terriglobales; family Acidobacteriaceae; genus Telmatobacter. The sequence continues at coordinate 3,496 of JARLGE010000245.1, read as the reverse complement.
ACTCAAAGAACCAGGCGGTATGGGCCAGGTGCCACTTGGCGGGCGAGGCCTCGGGGCAGGACTGCACCATCATGTCTTCGGGCGTGAGCGGCTGGCAGAGCGCCAGGGTCTGGCGGCGCACGGCCTTGAATCGAGCCGCCAGGCACATCGGCAGGCTGGCCACCCCACTGCACTCCCCCGTTTCGCTCAACCGGCTCTCCCGCATGGGAACCAGTCTACCCTGAAGCGGGACCGATTGCCCCATTCCGCCGATGGCGCGATTTTGCGCGGCACATTTTCGACTTTCGGTGGTCTAATAGTGGATGTTCGAATGCTCGTGAGCGACCCGATCGATTGATCGCCCCCCATTCCTTCGCGCGGAGGGAATATGTGCAGGCTGATTCGGCGCCGCTGGCTGCCGGTGCTCACGGTGATCGCAGCCCTGGTTCTCGCATCCCCCCTGGTTTGTAGCCAGGCTCTCGCCCTGGGCGCGACGCAGCCAAACGTCCAAACCCAGACTCAGCCCGGCGCTCAAGCCGCACCGCAAGCGGCTGCCCCTGCCGCGACGCCGGTTGATGCGCAATCTCAGCCGCTGGTGCTTAACCCGCAGGCTCCGCCGACAGCGGAAGAACTGGGCGATTCGTTGATGGCCCATCAGCGCTACCAGGCAGCCATCGAGTCCTACAAGAAGGCTCCGCGCAACTCCCCGGATGTATGGAACAAGCTGGGCATCGCCTACCAGTTGATGCTGGATCCGCAAGACGCCTCGCGCTGCTACCAGACGTCGCTCCGCCTGGATGCAAAGAACTCGCACGTGCTGAACAACCTGGGCACCATCTACGACTCGATGAAGGAATTCGGCGACGCGGAGCGAATGTACCGCAAGGCCCTCAAGCTGGATCCAGGCTCGGCTTTGATCTTGAAGAATCTGGGAACCAATCTCCTTGGCCAGCACAAATACAAGAAGGGCTGGGAGGCCTACAAGGCGGCTCTGGCGATCGAACCGAACATCTTCAAGAACACCTCCAGCCCGAGAGTGGAGAACCCGGCCACGGTGGAGCAGCGCGGGGCCCTCAACTACTACATGGCCAAGGGCTGCGTGCGCGCCGGGATGAACGACTGCGCCATCGAGTACCTGCGCATGGCGCTGAACGAGGGGTTCACCAACCCCAAGAAGATTGAAGCCGACAGCGAGTTCGCCGGGCTGCACGGCCTGCCCGCCTTCGAACAGCTTCTGGCCGCGCAGTCGCGGCAGTAGCCGTCCTGCGGAATTCGGTCAGGAAAGCGGGTTTCAACAAGACCCCAGCGTCAGATCCCACGCCTGCGCCCGCTGGGGCTCGCCGCCACGGGGCCCTGCCCAGGGAACGGCCATCCTGCTGCCCCCATCCACAACCTCCCACCCAAGCAATCGTGCGTCCCGAAGCAGGTCAGCGCCCGTCCTGATTTTCTTTCCTGGAGAATTTGCCGCAATTGTGACGGCGAACCTTGACGAAGAACTGACGAAAGGAGCATTAATATACGGTTAATTTTTGAAAAGGGTGACGAGGAGGAAGGCCCCCTTGGGGTGTCCCGCCTTCCCGGCGAGGAGGGAATATGCGAGGTTTCCAGGAATCCCGCCGGCTGGGGTGGATCGCGGTAGTGGCGCTGCTCGCCTCAGGCGCTTCCAACTCGCTGGCACAGAGTTTCGATCCAGGCGCCTCCAGCGATGCAATGCCGGCAGCGACTGCCGCCGAAGCGGCCCAGCGTTCCGCCGAGGGGCCGGCCGGCAAGGTGACTCCCGAGAATGTGGGGGACGCGCTGATGCTGCACCAGCGCTATCAAGCCGCCATCGAGGCCTATCAGCAGGCGGGCGAAGAATCTTCTGCCGTCTGGAACAAGATGGGCATTGCAAACCAACTGATGTTCAACCTGCAGCAAGCCTCCCGCTGCTACCAGACTTCGCTGAAGCTGGACCCCAACAACCCTCATGTGCTGAACAATCTGGGCACCGTCTACGACTCGCAAAATCGGCACGGGGACGCGGCGCGGATGTACCGCCGGGCGATCCGCATGGCTCCCGGCTCGGCGCTCATTTACAGAAATCTCGGCACTTCCCTGCTGGCTCAGCACAACTTCCAGAAGGGTTGGGCCGCCTACCAGACGGCTCTCTCCCTGGACCCGCAGATCTTCATGGACCGGGCCAGCCCCAAGGTGGACAACAACGGCTCGGCCGGGCAGCGCGGCGCCATGAACTACTACATGGCGCGGGGATGCGTCCGGGCGGGGATGAACGACTGCGCCATCGACTACCTGCGCAGGGCGCTGAACGAGGGGTTTACCTGCCGGAAGAAGATTGCGGCCGACAGCGAGTTCGCCGGTCTGCGCGGCGACCCGGCCTTCGAGCAGCTTTTGGCGGCGCAGGGGCAGCAGTAGACCCCTGCGGCGTGGCAGACGCCACCTGCGGCGTGGCAGACGCCACCTGCGGTGGTGCAGACGCCACCTGCGGTGGGGCAGACGCTCGCTCTCCGCTCGCATGGGCTTGATTGCATTTGCCTTGTGTTCATTGTGAAGCCGGGTGCCGGGTGCCCCAGGTCTCGATCTTGAGACCTGGGATGGCACGAATCTCAACACACGAAATCGTGCCGTCTGAAACCTAATGCGCATGCCCGCGCCCGTGCCCATGGGCGGCCATCTCTTCAATCGGTACCACGCAGCCTTCCAGCTCTCCGCAGCCGGTGTGCTCAAACTGGATGGTCGTGTGGGCGATGTGGAAGTGGTCGTTGAGCACATGGTTGAGCTTGACCAGGATGCAGTTGCTCTCCGACGGCGGAATGTCGGCGATGGTCACGTGGCAGGCCAGGGCGCGGGACTGCGAGCCCAGGCTCCAGACGTGCAGGTCGTGCACGTCGATGACGCCCTCCACGGCCTCCATGCCGGAGCGAATTTCGGTGAGCGAGACGCCGCGCGGCGTGCCCTCGAGCAGAATGTTGAGGGTCTCGCGGACGATGCCGACGCTGGACCAGAGGATGAGCGCGGCGATCACCAGCGATAGCACCGGGTCGATCCAGTTCTGCCCGGTGAGCAGGATGCCCGCGCCGCCGGCGATGACGGCCGCGGTCGACAGCGTGTCGCCGGCCATGTGCAGAAAGGCGGAGCGCATGTTCACGTCGCGGGCCACGCCCCACAGCAGCGCCGCGATCACGCCGTTCATCACCACGCCGGCCGCGGCCACAATCATCATCAGTTTGGGCTGAACAACGACCGGCGCGGAGAGGCGATGCACGGCCTCGACAGCGATCCACAACGAGATGACGATGAGCGTGGCCGCGTTGATGAAGGCCGCAAGGACCCCGGCGCGCTGGTAGCCGAAGGTCTTGGAGTGGCTCACCGGCATGGTCTGGAAGTAGACGGCGGCAAAGCTGAGCAGCAGGGCCAGAAAATCCGAGGCGTTGTGGCCGGCCTCGGAGAGCAGCGCCAGAGAGTGCGCGCGCAGGCCGAAGACAAAGGTGACGACGACGTAGGCGAGCGTGGCCACGAG
>JARLGE010000038.1 GCA_031296215.1 Occallatibacter sp. | reverse complement strand
GTCGAAGGGGACCTGCGGTTGCTTTTGTCTTTGCTGTTTCGTCTTCATTCCATCGACGAAGTGCTCCGAGCAGCCAGACGAGCCGCCGCGCGCTACACTGGACTTCACCATGGTCTTCGTCCTCGACAACTACGACTCGTTTACCTACAACCTGGTCCAGTACCTGGGCGAACTGGGGGCGAAGGTCGAGGTCTATCGCAACGACGAGCTGACCGTCGAGCAGGTCGAGGCGCTGAAGCCCGAGCGCATTCTGCTCTCGCCGGGGCCCTGCACGCCGGGCGAAGCGGGCATCCTGGTACCCCTCATTCGCCACATGGCCGGGAAAGTGCCCATTCTGGGCGTCTGCCTGGGACACCAGGCCATCGGCGAGGCATTCGGAGGCCAGGTGGTGCGCGCCCGGCGTCTGATGCACGGCAAGACCAGCCCGGTGGACCACGACGGCAAGGGCATCTTCGCCGGCCTCGCCACGCCGCTCACCTGCACCCGCTATCACTCGCTCATTGTGGCCGAGGAGTCGCTCCCCGCCGACCTCGAAGTCACCGCCCGCACCGCGGAGAACGGCGCCGGGACCAAGAAGGATTCGGTCATCATGGGCCTGCGCCACCGCACGCTGCCCATCGAGGGCGTGCAATTCCATCCCGAGAGCGTTTTGACCCAAGGCGGCCACCAGATGATTCGCAACTTCCTGAGCATGTAGCCGCGATGAAAGAGCCGATGCGCGTCCAAATGCGTCGCAACAAATCGTCCCACAGCATGCTGGCGTCCGGAATTCTCGCCATGGCGGCAACTCTCCCAGCCCCGCCCTGGCTCATCGCGCAGGAAGCTCCGGCGGTTCAATCTCCCCAGACCCCGCAGGCGACTCCGGTTCCCGCTGCCGCTCCAACCGCCGCTCCAGATTCCGATCCGCCCGCCATTACCCCCCGCCCCATCGCCATTGTCGCCCTCGATAGCAAGATCCCCGGCGCAGCCGCGGAGGTGACGGGCGGCCTGCAGGTCTCGAACGGCCGCGCCTTCATCGCCGCCAACGGAGCCATCACCGCGGGCAGCGAGACCACCCTGGTCACCCTGCCGTATCGCGGTGTGCTGCGCGTCTGCGCCTCCACCACCGTCAAGCTGGCCGCCGACTCCAGTGTCCCCGCCGGAGAAATTCCCGGCCTCATGATGGCCATGGATCACGGCGCGGTCGAGGCCAGCTTCGCCACCGGCCGCAACTCCGACATCCTGCTCACGCCCGACTTCCGCATCCTCATCGGCGGTCCCGGCGCGGCCGAGGTGAAAGTGCGCCTCGGCCCCAACGGCGACACCTGCGTGGATAATGCCGGCGTCAACGCGCCGTACGTCCTGGTGACCAGCGTCTTTGAAGGCGGCGATTACCGCGTGCAACCCGGCCAGCGCGTCATGTTCCAGCACGGCAGCCTGCACGAGGTGGTCGACCAGGAGAAGGAGCCCTGCGGCTGCCCGCCCGCCGTGAAGAGCCCGAACGACTTTCCACTGGCCCAGAGCGAGGGCCTGGCGCCGACCCTGCATCCCGCCCCCAGCCCCGCGCTGCAGCCCGGTCCCGAGGCCGAAACCACCGCGGCCCTCGTCTATAACGCCGCCGACCACGCCCCCAAACCCGTTGAAGCTGCTCCGGCGGCCGCTACGCCGCCCGCGAACCCCCCAGCCGCCGCGCCCCCGCCCAGGAAGAAGCCCGGCTTCTTCAGCCGCGTCGGCCGATTCTTCAAGCGCGTCTTCGGCGCGGAGTGAAAGCTGCTGCTACTCCCGGGAAGCCAACTGACCCCTGACCCCTGAACCCTGACCCCTGCTTTTCACAGCTCCCGCGCCCGCTCGATCGCCCGGATCACCGCCCGCGCCTTGTTGATCGACTCCTGATACTCGAGCTCCGGCACGGAGTCGGCAACAATCCCTGCCCCAGCCTGCACGTAGCCCTTGCCGCCCGTGGCCAGCATCGAACGAATCGCAATGCAGGAGTCGAGATTGCCGCTGAAATCGGCGTAGAGCACCGCGCCGCCATAGGTGCCGCGCCGCGCCGGCTCCAGCTCTTCAATGATCTCCATGGCCCGCACCTTGGGCGCGCCCGAGAGCGTGCCGGCAGGGAAGCAGGCGCGCAGCGCGTCCACGGCGGTGAGCTCAGGGCGGAGCCGCCCCTCGATGGTGCTCACGATGTGCATCACGTGCGAGTAGCGCTCGACAAACATCAGGCGGTCGACCTTGACCGACCCGAACTGGCTTACGCGCCCCACGTCGTTGCGCCCCAGGTCCACCAGCATCACGTGCTCGGCGCGCTCTTTTTCGTCGCCGAGCATCTCCTCGGCCAGCGCCTGGTCTTCCTTGTCGGTGGCCCCGCGCGGCCGCGTCCCGGCGATGGGCCGGTACTCCACCTTGCCCTGGTGCACGCGCACCAGCAACTCCGGCGACGATCCCGCGAGTTCGAGGGTCTCCGCCCCCTTTGATTTTTTGGTCGAGGCTTTAGGCCGGCCGGACCGTCCGCCAAGCGGACCCTCTGGCGCGAAACGGAGAAAGTACATATAGGGGCTGGGATTCACGGTGCGCAGCGAGCGGTAGACCTGGAAGCTGTCCGCTTCCGGCGCAATGTCGAACCGCTGCGACAGGACAGCTTGAAAAATGTCACCCGCCGCAATGTACTCCTTGGTCCGCGCGACGGCCGCCAGAAACTGCTTTTTCGCCGTGCGGTGCTTCACCTTGAGTTTGCCTTTGCTCTTCACCGCGGGCAGCTTGGGCAGCGGGCGCGCCAGCCGCCTCTCCAGCTTCGCCAGCCGCGCCACGGCCTTGGCGTACGCGTCGGCCGGTTTGCCGTGCCGCACGTCCGCGGTCACCACCAGCCAGATCTCCTTGCGCACATGGTCGAATGCCAGCACCTCGTCGAAGAACAGCAGACAGGCGTCGGGAACGCCCAGCTCGTCCGGGGCCAGCGCCGGCAGCCGCTCAATCTGCCGGACAGCATCGTAAGAGAAGAAGCCCACGGCGCCTGCGGTAAACGGCGGCAGCCCCTTCAGCCGCGCCGGCCTGTGGCCGCTGAGCGCCTGGCGCAGCACGTCGAAGATGTCTCCCTCGTTCCGCGTCACCTTCTTGCCTTCGGTGATGGAGATCGCGCGCCCCCGCGCCACAATCCGCTTGAAGGGCTGAATACCGACAAAGGTATAGCGCCCCACCTGCTCGCCGCCCTCGACCGACTCGAGCAGAAAGCACTCCCGCTCCGGCCACGCCGCGCGCAGAAACGCCGACACCGGCGTCTCCAGGTCCGCCGTCAGCGTCAGGCAGACGGGAACCAGCGTGTGCTCTTTGGCGAGCGCCAGAAACTCCTTGCGCGTGGGCAGGACGGGATGGGAAGAGGGTTTCACAGACCCCAGTGTAATTGACGCTCAAACCAGAGCGTCCCGGCATCTCATTCAATGAATGACCAGTCAGCCGGCACGATTTCGCGGCTGGTTTTCCATTTCCGAGCCGATAATCGGCGGGCGGGCGAACCCGGAAGCAGTTCCCAACCTGGTTCGGAATGGCCCGAAAGGGCTATCCAACAGGCTTGACGGGGCCGAAGTGCCGGGCCTAGACTCACTGGGGTTTGGGCTGGTGCACTGCGAAGTGCAGGCTCAATCGGCCGGACGAGGCAATTTGAGCTGCGCACCGGCCTGGAGCTTCTCCGCTAAATCGGAGGAAATCCTGCCGAATCTGATACTTGTGGGTGGACAATTCCCCTCGTCCTACCCTCAGGCGGCAGGGAATCGGAATGGGAGATGGGTATGGCAATCGCAACACCGGCAATGACGTTAGACCAGGAGATCAACCCCTGGGAGGCACAAAGCGCACGATTTGAGTTCGCCTCGCGCAAGCTGAACCTGGATGAGAACCTGTGGAAAGTACTCAGCACCCCGTCGCGCGAGATCATCGTGCATTTTCCGGTCACCATGGACACCGGCAAGATCGAAATGTTTACCGGCTTCCGGGTACAGCACAACATCGCCCGCGGACCGGGCAAGGGCGGCATCCGCTATGCGCCGAACGTGACCTTGGACGAGGTGCGGGCGCTGGCCAGTTGGATGACCTGGAAGTGCGCAGTGGTGAACATTCCCTTTGGCGGAGCCAAGGGCGGGGTAATCTGCGATCCAAAAAACATGAGCCAGGGCGAGTTGGAGCGCATGACGCGCCGCTACACCTCGGAGATCATCGACTTCATCGGGCCGGAAAAGGACGTTCCCGCCCCCGACGTGAACACCAACGAGCAGACCATGGCCTGGATTATGGACACCTACTCCATGCACATGGGCCACACCGTGACCAGCGTGGTCACCGGCAAGCCGCTCAACATCGGTGGCTCACGCGGCCGCTTGGAGGCGACCGGGCGCGGCGTGATGGTGGTCTGCGACGAGAGCCTGCGCTACCTGAACCTGCCCATCGACGGTTGTCGCGTAGTGATTCAGGGCTTCGGCAACGTGGGCTCGAACGCCGCGCGCCTGATGCTCGAACACGGCTACAAGATCGTCGGCATCGCCGAGAAGGACGGGGGCTTGAGCAATCTCAACGGCATCGACATTCACCAGCTGATCGAGTACAAGTACCGCAACGGCACCACCCTCGGTTTCCGCGGCGCGGAGGCCATGCCCAGCGAGGAGCTGATCGTCTCCGACTGCGACATCCTGATCCCCGCCGCCACCGAGAACGTGATCACCAGCCGCAACGCCGACCGCATCAAGGCGCGCATCGTCGTCGAAGGCGCCAACGGCCCCACCACCGCGGTGGCCGATGAGATCCTGGCCGACAAGCGCATCTTCATCGTGCCCGACATCCTGGCCAACGCCGGCGGCGTCACGGCCAGTTATTTCGAATGGGTGCAGGACCGGCAGGGCTACTTCTGGAAGGAAGCCATCGTCAACGAGCAACTGGAGACCATTCTGCGCGACAGCTTCGACGACGTGGTGCGCTACGCCGAGGCCCACAACGTGAACAACCGCATCGCCGCTTACATGCTGGCCATCGATCGCGTGGCCTTCACCATCAAGCAGCGCGGCATTTACGCATAAGATTGGATCACGCACGAAAATGGGTGCCCCAGAGCCTGTCCTGAGCCTGTCGAAGGCTCTTGATTCTGAGACCTGGGAAAGCCCGCACCAACAACTCCAACGGGATGGGCGTCAAGCTCATCCCGTTTTTCTTTGCGCCGCACATAACCAATTGCGCTGGTCCGCTCTCTAATCGCTGCACCATAAGAAGAGCGAAGGAGAACGACGATGGGCATGATAACTCGTACTCTCTCACGCGGCACGGCGATGTTATTGGTATGCGCGCTGGTCGTGACCTCCGCGCCTGCGGCTCTGGCCAAGCCGCTGACTCCCGAGACCGTTCACGCGCGCATCCTGAAGCGCGGGATTGGGAACTGGGTCGGCGTCGAATTGCTCAATGGCACCGCCATCGTGGGCAGAATCGTCAGCGTCGACCAGGAATCGTTTGGCATGCAGCTGCACAACGACCCGGCGATTACGCCCGTACGCTACAGCGATGTGGTTGCCCTGCACACCGGAATTTCAAACGGGGCCTTCTGGGGCCTTATGATTGCCGGCTTCGCCGGGGTAGCCGCGATGGCTGCAATTGGGATTCATGAGGTACATCAACACGAGCAGATGCCCACCCTGCCTACACAGCCTGTGTTTCCGTAGAACAGCTCTCGCCCAGTGCGCGCACCAGAGAGTGAATCCACATCGACCCGCCACAGGTCCATGCCGGCGAGCCTGCACCTTTGGGCCTCTCCGCCGCGGATGGGCAGAAACTTCGCCCCCTCCGGCAACCCACAGGGCCGACCGCACGCGAAAGAGGGCCGACTCCTTGGCGGGAATCGGCCCTCTTCAAGGCAGACGTTTGACTGAGCGCGAATTGCTTCGCAGCCCCTATTGCGCGCCGCTGTGATTGGCCGCTGTCTGCGTGTCCTGGTTATTCATATTCGACAACAGTTGAATCTCCACGCGGCGGTTCTGTTTGCGTCCTTCGGCGGTTGTGTTCGGCGCCACTTCCTTGTCCTTGCCGATGCCGATCAGGTAGAAGCGGTGCGCGGCAATGCCGTACTTCGAGGCCAGGTATTGCACCACCGCATCCGCGCGGCGCTGGCTCAGGTCATAGTTGTACTGGACCGGGCCGGTGGAATCCGTGCCGCCGGTCACCTCGAGAATGTAGCTCTTCTGCGCGCCTAGCTGCGCGGCAAAGCTATCGAGTTGATCCTTGTCATCCTTGGTCAGGATAGCCTTATCGAAGCCGAAAGTTACAGAGACATTGGCCAACGACTTGTAGGTGTCCAGTCCCTGCACCACGCCGTCCAGCGAATCGGCGCGATGCACCACGTCGAGGGCCGCGGTCTGCGCGTCGCTGGCCGACTTGCTGGCCGACTGCGCGTTCTGGTTGGCGGCATCCGCCGACCCTTGCGCCTGTTTGATGCCTGCCTGCGCCCGATCGTCCACGCCACGAATCTGCTGGTTGTTAGTCGCCGTCTTCGCTTCCAGTTGGTCGGTGTGTTCCACCAGTGGCGCCGTCTGTGTGCGCACGTAATTCTTGGTTGCGCAGCCGCTCGCGCCCAGCACCGTCAAGCTCGCCGCCAATCCAAGTACTTCCAATCGATAGAGGCTCATTGTCTCACTCCTTCAAAACTGCCAGGCCTCTCGCCTGGCCGGTAAAATCGCCGGTTGATCCGGCATTCTCCACGCCCTGACTGGTGCATCCCGGGGGCCAAAGGCAAAATGTTTCGTAAAATAAAGAAAACAAACAGCGTGATGCATGAATTGATTGTGGCTTTCCAGCTCGGAACAGGGCATTTTTTACCCAACCCGGTAAGGAATGCCCGCCGCACGCCGCTTCCGACGCATGCGGTGTATATTTCTCTTTGGCAGAAAGACGGGCCCAGCCCAGGCCCATCGCAAGGAGAAGAAAGAGATGGCAGTCGACAGCAATGGGGTAGTCTCGCCGGCAGCAGACGAAGTGCTGCTCGTTACCAGTGGAGATTTGCGGCTTGCCGCCAACCAGGTTTGCTGGCCGGCGCAGCGCGATATGGAAGAGAAGCTGACCGCGGCCTTCGCGAAGCAGGGAATCAAGCTGGTCCGCGCCCATGCCTACGACGAGACGCTCAAGCACGGCTTCATCTCCTCGCAGCGCAGGGGCATGGATGTCTTCATGAGCATCCATCCCGACGCGCGGCTGGTTTTTGCCACCGCGGCCTGGCAGTACAGCCACCACGTGCTTCCCGGCCTGCGCAGCCACAAGGGACCGGTCCTCACCGTGGCCAACTGGTCCGGCCAGTGGCCGGGCCTGGTAGGCCTGCTCAACCTGAACGGATCGCTGATCAAGGCCGGCCGGGAGTTTTCCTCCATCTGGAGCAAGGACTTTACCGACGATTATTTTGTTTCCGCGCTGGTGGAGTGGCTGCGCGAGGGAAAGATCACGCATGACGTCTCGCATGTGAAGCCTCTGACAGCCGCGCACCTGCCCGTGGAAAGCGCGGCGCTGGGGGCGGGTCTCGCCCGCGAGCTGAAGCATCGCAAGGCGATCTTGGGCGTCTTCGACGAAGGCTGCATGGGCATGTACAACGCCATCATCGACGACGAGCTCCTCAACCCGGCGGGCATTTACAAGGAGCGCCTCAGTCAATCGGCTCTTGTCGCAAAGATGCGGGCCGTGAGCTTCGCCGAGGCAGAGGCTGTGTACAGCTGGCTGGTGGCCAAGGGGATGAAGTTCGCCTTCGGCACGGACTTCGCAACTGAATTGACGCTCGACCAGGTGCTCGAGCAATGCAAGATGTACATCGCCGCCGTGCGCATCGCCAAAGACTTCGGCTGCGATACGATCGGCATTCAGTACCAGCAGGGGTTGAAGGATATGACTCCCGCCTCCGACCTGGCCGAGGGCCTGCTGAACAACGCCGACCGGCCTCCGGTCTTTGCCCAGGGCACACGCGAGGAGCTTTATCCCGGCGGCCCGCTGCCGCACTTCAACGAAGTGGATGAATGCGCCGGCGTCGACGCTCTCGTCACCAATCGCTGCTGGACGGCGCTGGGCCTCGACCCCTCGACCACGCTGCACGATGTGCGCTGGGGTGAGCACTACCAGGGCGACGGGATCGACGACTTTGTCTGGCTGCTGCAGATCTCCGGAGCCGCGCCTGCCAATCATTTTGTCGGCGGATATGCAGGCGCGCGCAGCGAGCGCCAGCCCGCCATGTACTTCCCGCTGGGCGGCGGCTCGCTCAAGGGCATCGGCAAGCCGGGCGAGATCGTCTGGAGCCGCGTCTTTATCGAGGGCGGCGCGCTGCATGTGGACATCGGTCGCGGCACAGTGGTCACGTTGCCGCAGGAAGAGACAGACCGCCGCTGGCGCGAAACCACGCCTCCCTGGCCGATTGTGCACACGGTTCTGCATGGCGTGAGTCAGAACCAGATGATGGCTCGCCATCGCGCCAACCACGTGAACATCGCCTATGCCCCTTCAGCGCAGGTTGCCGAAAAAGCCCTCGCCACCAAGGCTGCGATGTTTGCGGAACTCGGCGTCACCGTACACCTGTGTGGTAACGCGCTCGAGGGTTGACGCGACGGGCCAATTGAATCTGCGGAGTGCCCCATCCTTTGCGCAGTCTGTGCGCAAAGGGGGAAAGCACAAAAGCCCATTCCGATGCCAGCGCGCCAATCGACTCTGCTGGCTCCTATTGCGGGACGGGTTCTTCCGGTGGCAGTATTCCCATCTCTTGATAGATTGGCCGTATCGCGCGCCGCACCGCTGGCAACTGCGTCCAGAACCAAGCCGCGCCCAGCAGCACCGCGGATCCGTTGGCAATCACCGTCCACGGCGCGCCGATGGCGTGCGCCAGCGACCCCGCCAGCAAACTGCCGAACGGCGCCATGCCCACAAACGCCATGGTGTAGTAGCTCATCACGCGCCCGCGCTTGTCTTCAGGCACGAGGGTCTGGATGATGGTGTTGCTGCCGGCCATGCCCTGCATCATGCCCATGCCGGCGATGAGCACCATGATCGTCGAGAGCCAGAAGACGCGCGACAGGCCGAAGCCGATCAGCCCCAATCCAAAGACAGTCGCGGCCAGCGGAATCATCCGCACCAGCCCCAGCACGCTCTTGCGCGCGGCCAGCGCCAGCGCCGAGATGAGCGCGCCCACGCCCATCGCGCCCATCAGGAACCCCAGCGTATGCGGCCCGCCGTGCAACACGCGCGCCGCAAAGATGGGCATCAGCACCACAAACGGCATCCCCATCAGGCTGACCACTGCAAACAGCAGCAGGATGGTGCGCACCGGCAGGAACTCTGAAACATACGTCCAGCCCACCTTCATATCCGCGAGCATCGTAGCCGCTGTGTGTGTGACCGGCGCGACATGCACCCGCATAAGCAGCAGCGAAACGATGACGGCGATGTAGCTGATGCCGTCGACTAAAAAGCACCAGCCCTCGCTCGAAACCGCGATCAGCATGCCGGCCAGCGATGGGCCCACCAGCCGCGCCATGTTAACCATCGACGAGTTGATGGCGATGGCGTTCGACAGGTCGCGCCGGTCCTCGACCATCTGCACCATGAACGACTGCCGGCCAGGCATGTCGAAGGCGTTGATGATGCCCTGCATCACGCTCAGCGCCAGCAGCAGGAGAATGGTGATGTGGTGCGAAAGCGTCAGCGCCGCCAGCGCCAGCGACTGCACCATGGAGAGCGTCTGCGTCCACACCAGCACCTGGCGCCGGTCAAGCCGGTCGACCCACACACCGGCGAATGGCGAGAAGAGGAAGGTCGGTATCTGCCCGGCAAAACTGACTGTGCCCAGCAGCAACGCCGAGCCGGTTAATCGATAAACCAGCCAGCTAGTGGCGATCCTCGTCATCCAGGTGCCGATCAGCGAGATGCTCTGCCCGCCGAAGAAGAGGCGGAAGTTGCGATGCCGCAGCGCGCGCCAGGCGTGGGATGAGCCGCTGTAGACGCGCGGTTCCTCTGCGGCGAGAACCTCGGCCATTTCAGCGTGGATTGCTTCTTCGTCGCTGCTCAAAATTGGCTCCTTAGTAGAGCCTGAAGTTTACCTCGACGGTGATCATGGCCGGGACGGGTCGACCGCCTTTCATCGCTGGCCTGAATCGATACTTACCAACCGCATCAACAGCATTTTGATCTAAACCGTAATCCAGCTTTTTCACGATCTGAATGTTTTGGGGCATGCCCTGTTCATCGACAATCAGAGAGATGAAACACACGCCCTGGTATTTTGCCCTTCTAGCCGCGTCGGTGAATACCGCATTGATGTTGTTCAGTGGCACCGGGGCGCTGACTCCACCCGAGACCTTCTCAGTGTGGGGAGGGTTGCCAGTTGCAGGCCAAGAAGTGGGCGTTGAAGCAAAGATAGCTTCTTGTGGTGGATTCGATAGTACTCCCAGACTCTGGATCGGTTGAGAGCTCAGCCGTAGGAAAAGCGCCTTATGGCCTGTGTTGTCCTTTGTCTGCACAACACAACTTTGCATTCTCACTTCAACGGATTGTCCAACTGTGACCGGTGTGCCATCGTGGGTGCCAGGGTTGAAGCGATCCGCCGCGACAATTTGGAGTGCAAACTTGTCCAAATCCGTTCCGAGAGGATGAAGGAACATGAGGTTGCGTGGTTGGCCGTTTGCATCCACAAGGAGGGAAATCTCCACCGTGCCTTCCACTTTCCTCTTGCACTTTTCGACGGAGAATGGAGGCAGTTTAAGCGGAAGAAGCTCCGGGGCTGTCACTCCCGGGCCTACCGCGTACACCTTCACTTGGGCCGGTTGCTCATCCATTGTTGGAGATTGCGTGGACGGACCGGTCTGCTGCCCCCCAATAATGCCAATGCCTGACAGAATGAACAATACGAGTCTCCAGAACCTTCCCATGATTTCTCCTTAACCCCTGTCCCGGCTTCATCCCACCAATCCCAACTCCCGCAGCAGGAAGGCGTAGTCGAAGGCGATCTCCTTCAGGTAGTCGTAGCGGCCGCTAGCGCCGCCTTGGCCGGCGTGCCTGCTGGTCTCCCGAATTGGCGGGCAGCGATCCGTGCGCAGGCAGTATCACCTGTTTTCGCGAGAAGATACTCTTGAAAACGATCAGAAACGGTCCCCTCAGTAGAGCCTGAAGTTCATCTCGATGGTGATCCGCGTCGCAACGGGAACCCCTTCTTTCATCGCCGGCTGAAACCTGTATTTAAGTGCGCACTCGATTGCCTTCTCGTCGAGCCCGGGTTCCAGAGAATGGACGACTTGAGGATCAATCGGGATTCCTTCTTCGTTCACGAGCACCGAAACAGTCACCACCCCCTGAATCTTGCTTTTCCGCGCCGCATCTGTAAACTCCGGTTCAGCCGTGGTGATTGGTCTCGGCGGAGTAACGCCCCGCGAATTCATCATTGGGCCGCGAACGCCTTGCGATGGCAGGCCGGTGGGCGGGCCGAATCGCACCATGATTCTTGGATACGCAGGTCTCATATCGGCAAGGAAGCGGGTCCGAGCAAACATGCGGACAGGGACCGGCTTTCCATTTACCGTTCCCGGTTCGAACTTGGATTGTCGAATGGCCGTTGTCGCGGCGGCGTCAAAGGATGCGCCATGGGAACGCAGCACTTGGATGTCGGTTGGGATTCCGCCTGTGCCGACGACCATCGAGAGAACGCAGTCCCCCTCGGCCGTGTCCGGCGGTGCTCCTTCCGGATATGCTGCCGGCACGCGCTGAATCACCAACGGCGCCACCACGCCGGGGCCCACGGCGTACACGCCGTCGTCTCCCGCTTTGGGGGCCACAGGCTTGATATTCATCGGCCCGTCGCCGGTGGACGGAGCTAACTCCTGCTGCGCCGATGCCGCGGCGGCGGCCAGCACCAGCATGGCGAACGCCAATACCGCTTTTCGCATGCGTAGTACCTCCCACGTTGAGTTCGACAATGCCTCCACCCTAGCACACAATCTCCAACTCGCGGAGCAGGAACGCGTAGTCGAAGGCGATCTCTTTCAGGTAGTCGTAGCGGCCGCTTGCGCCGCCATGCCCGGCCTGCATGTTAGTGACCAGAAGCAGCGGATGGTCATCTGTTTTCAGCGTGCGCAGTTTGGCGACATACTTGGCCGGCTCCCAATACATGACCTGGCTGTCGTGCAGTGACGTCTTCACTAACATCGCCGGATAACTCGCCGCTTTCAGGTTATCGTAGGGCGAGTAACTCAGCATATAGTGAAAATAAGCAGACTCGTTGGGGTCGCCCCACTCCTCGTACTCGGGAACGGTCAAAGGCAGCGTCGCGTCGAGCATGGTGTTCATCACGTCGACAAAGGGCACGTGGGAGACGACGGCGCGAAACAGGTCGGGGCGGAGGTTGACGGCTGCGCCCATCAACAATCCTCCCGCCGATCCGCCTTCGATGGCCACGCGCGCAGGGTCGCCGCAGCCCGTCGCGGTGAGGTGCTCCACCGCGGCGATGAAGTCGGTGAAGGTGTTGCGCTTGGTGAGCATCTTGCCGGCATCGTGCCACCGCTTGCCCAGGTCGCCGCCGCCGCGAATGTGCGCGTAGGCCATGACCACGCCACGATCGAGCAGGCTCAGCCGGTTCCCGCTGAATCCGAGCGGCAGCGAGTAACTATAGGAGCCGTAGCCGTAAACGTACAGGGGATTGCATCCCTCTTTGCGTTTGTCCTTGCGGTAAACCAGCGAGACGGGAACCTCGACGCCGTCGGACGCCGTGGCGTGGACGCGCTCGCTCGCGTAGAGGGTGCGGTCGAAGCCGCCCGGAATCTCGAGTTGCTTGAGCAGTGTCGAGGCTCCGCTCGCAACGTCGTACTCGTAGACCGAGCTGGGCGTAACCAGCGACTGGTAGGCATAGCGAAATGTCGAGGTGTCAAAGACGCGATTGATGTGCAAGTAAGCGTCGTAGGCCGGCTCGGGGAAGGCGATCTCGGCAGTCAGCGCCGCTTCCGCCCCACCGCCCGCGAAGCGCCACAAGCGCAGCCGCGGCAGACCGTCCTCGCGCTCGCATGCGACAAAAAAGCCTTCGAACAAATCTATGCCTTCGAGCATCACGTGGTCGCGGTGGGGAATGCGCTCTGTCCAGTTCTCGCGGCCCGGCGTGGCTACCGGCGCCGTGACCAGCCGGAAGTTTCTTCCCGCGTCGTTGGTGCGGATGAACCACAGGCCTTTCCGATGCTCGACTAAATACTCGTGCTCATCTTCGCGGGCAAAGATCAGGGTGAATGCGCCGGCGGGCTCGCCGGCCGCCAGGAACCACGACTCGCTGGTGGTGTGGCTGGCCGACTCCATGATGATGTAGCGGCCGTCGCGCGTGCGCCCCGCACCCAGGTTGAAGCGCTCGTCGTCGTCCTGGTAGACCAGCACGTCGGCCGCGTGCGGCGTGTCTCGCTGGTGCCGCCACAGTTGGAATTGCCGCTTCTGCTCCTCGTCTTCGACCGTATAGAAGAGGGTGCCATTGTCGGCAGCCCAGACGACGGAGCCGACGCGTTCGACCTCACTGGGGAGGGTCTCGCCGGTCGCCAGGTCCTTGATGCGCAGCGTGTACTGGCGGAAGCCTGTGGTGTCGGTCGAGTAGGCCAACCAGCGGCCGTCGTCGCTTATATCGGTGGCGCCGATCGCAAAGAAAGGGTGGCCCTCGGCCAGTTGGTTGCCGTCGAGGATGACCTCTTCGGGCGCATTCGGATCGGGCCCTGCCGCGCTCCCGGCCTGGCGGCAGAGAATGGCATACTGGCGGCCCTCTTCGGTGCGCGTCAAGTACCACCAGCCGCCATCGCGATAGGGAACGCTGACGTCGGTCTGCTTCACGTGCGAGAGCATCTCCTGGTAAAGCTCCTCGCGCAGGCCAGCGAGCGGAGCCATGAATGCCTTCGCGTAGGCATTTTCAGCCTCCAGATACGCGGTCACGTCTGGATTCTGCTTGTCGCGCAGCCAGGCGTAGTCGTCGGTCAGGACCACTCCGTGCAGACGAACTTCTATATGATCCTTGCGGGCGATGGGCGGTGCGGGAAGCTGGCTCTGGGTCATTTCCTTTCTAGTTTAGTGTCTGAGGCCGAGATGGTTGTTCCCTACCAGGTCTCAAGGGCGAGGCCACGGAGCGCCCACAGCATGAGACGGGAGCTGGAAGCTCGGAACTCGGTCCTGGAGCTTTCCCCCGCCCGCCCGCGTACAATGGAGAGCGATGGAAGGCTTTCGCCGCGCACATTCGAACCTTTTCCCGCTGCTCGCGGCTGTCTTGGTGGTTTTCTTCGCCGCCACGCTTGCAGCCCAGCGGGTCGACGACCTGCCCCCGCCCACGGATTATGTAAGCGACCTTGCCCATGTGCTCTCGCCCGAGGCGATTGCCCACATCGATCGCGTCTGCACCCAGCTCGACCACTCCCAGGCCAGTGCGCAAATTTCCGTGGTGACCGTCCAGACGCTCGCCGGGGAAGACGCTGCCGAGTATTCCGACCAGCTTGAGACCAAGTGGAAGATGGGCCGCAAGGGCTCGGACAAAGGCGTGCTGATTCTGTTGGCGGTGGGCGACCACCAGCGCCGGATTGAAGTGGGCTACGGCCTGGAAGGCATTCTGCCCGACGGCAAGCTTGGCGACATCGGCCGCGAGATGGTCCCCAACTTGCGCGCCAACGACTATGACAGCGCGGCAACCCAGGCGGTGGACGAGATTGGCCAGGTGATTGCCGCTGACGCCAGGGTCACGCTGGACGAACAGCCGGCCATGCAGCAGCCTGTGCCGCGGCGTCACCCCAGCGGGATCGGATGGATTAAAGTTGTGGTCATCCTGATCGTGGTGGCTCTCTACCTGTTCCGCGTCCTTGGCAGTTGGGGCCTGTTTGGTCTCTGGGGCCTTGGACTCATGAGCCGCGGAAGCGGCTCCGGCGGCGGTTTTGGCGGCTTCGGCGGGGGCGACTCAGGCGGCGGTGGCTTTGGAGGTTTTGGCGGCGGCAGCTTCGGCGGCGGCGGCTCCGGCGGAAGCTGGTAATCAACTTCAGGTTTTGTTGAAAGGGATCCGCCGCGGCGGATCGGAGGAGAAAAGAACCGTATGAGCAAGGGACTGTTAATTACGCTGGGCGTTGTGGGTGTTCTGGTTTTGTGCCTGTTTGTGGTTGGCGGCAGTTATATTGGGGCCAAGAACCAGATGGTCGCCAAGGATCAGGCGGTGAAGGCGCAGTGGTCCGAGGTCGATGTGCAGTTGGAGCGGCGCGCCGATCTGATTCCCAACCTGGTGGAGACGGTGAAGGGCTTCACCAAGGAAGAGAGCACAGTCTTCGGCGATATCGCCAACGCGCGCGCGGGCATGCTGAATGCGCAGGGACCGGCAGCCAAGATCGCGGCCAACGGGCAGCTCGACGGTGCGATTGGGCGCCTGCTGCTGCTTACGGAAAACTACCCGCAACTGCGCTCCAGCGAGCAGTTCATGCGCCTGCAGGATGAGCTTGCCGGCACGGAGAATCGCATCGGCGTCGCGCGCAAGCGCTACAACGACGCCATCCAGGACTACAACACCTTCATTCTGCAATTCCCCAACAGCATCTGGGCCGGCATCGCCGGCTTCAAGCAGAACGACGCCTACTTCAAAGCAACCGAGGCCGCCCGGCAGGTGCCGGGAGTCAAGTTCTAGAGCCTGCCCTCATGGACCAGGCAGCGTCCACGCAGAAAAGGCCATCCGCCCTGGCGGATGGCCTTTCAATCACGGGCTCGGGGGAGGCGAACCGGACGGGCTCACTTGTAGGATGCGATGGCGCTGGCCTCGTCGTCGTAGATGTCGAAGACGGTGTAGAGCTTGGTGAGCTGCAGCAGGTCGTGCACCTTCTTGGTTAGCTTCAGCAGCTTCAGCGAAGCGCCCTGATTCTTCGAAGTGGTGTAGGCGCTTACCAGCTCGCCCAACCCGGAGCTATCGATGTAGTTGACGTCGCCCAGATTCAGCAGATTGTTCTTCGAACCCTTGCTGATCAGGTCGCGAATGGCATCGCGCAACTGCACACTGCCTTCGCCCAGAGTGATGCGCCCGCTGAGGTCAAGAACGGTTACACCGTCCACTTCACGGGAAGCGATTGTAAGTGCCACGGAAATTCCTCCTTGTGTGGTAATTCGGTTATAGCACCTTTGCCGACAGGGAGGTCAATAACCCCGTCTGCCCGATTCGCCCCCGCGATGGCTTTTCGCCGTCCGCGGCAGGCGACCGCCGCGCCAGTACCCTCAGGTTTTTCCCTCGGCCGGCGCCAAATGCTTGATCAGCGTCAGCTCGGTTCCAGGATGCAGTTGTCGAAAGTGTACCTCATCCATGAAGGAGCGGATGAGGAAGATGCCGCGCCCGGTGCCGCGCAGCAGGTTCTCCGGCGCCAGCGGGTCGGGAAGCGTCTTGGGGTCGAGCCCCTTCCCCTGGTCGGCGATGGAGATCACCAGCGAGGCGCCGGTGTTCTCCAGGCTGACCGAAATCTGCTTGCGGGGATCGTACTCGTTGCCGTGCAGCACGGCGTTCACCGCGGCCTCGCGCACCGCCATGGCGAGCCGAAACCGCTCGTCCTCGTCCAGGCCGGCTTCTTCGGCCAGCTTGTCTGCCGCCGCCTCCACCTCGCTGACGCTCTCCATGGTGGATTTCAGCGAAAAACTCATCCGCCCTTCCCTGGGTGCGCTCAATGGCTTCGTCTCCGCCCCTTCCGCAGCGGGCCGGGCCAAGTGCGGAATCAGAATAGGTGTGCCTGAAAACCTTAGCGCTTAAGCCGGCGCGACCAATAGGAACCGGCGACCTCGCACAGACGTCAACAGGGCACAGCAATTCTGGTCCCTCTCTAAGCAGCCCTTCCGCGCCTCTTGAACCTTGCAGGAAGTTTCAGGGCTGGAAGCAGTTGTGTCAAGCGGGGAGCTGGAGCGCCTGCTTCCACCGTTGCCAACCCCGGCAACCGGGGACAGCCAACGGCGTTGTTGCGCCGCCTCCCGTGGGCTTTCCAACTGGATTTCGTTGCTGAACCGAATAGGTTGAGGGCGCAACCCGCCGCTCAGGCGATACACTCACTGCATGCAGCCCCGCACCTCAGCCCGCGTCAGTTTGACCGCGCTGCTCGGCACTCCGGTGACCGATGCGCAGGGACATTTGCGCGGGCGGCTGAAGGATATTGCCGTGGCCACCGGCCCGGACGCAGGCAAAGTGGCCGGACTGGTGCTGAAGACCCGCACCGGGCTGTGCATTGTGCCCTCGGAGGACGTGATGGAGACCCCCGCGGGCACCCTCGAACTGCGCTCGTCCGGCGCCATGGTTCCGCTCAAGGATGAGGGCAATTACCTCTACCTGCGGCAGGACCTGGTGGACCGCCAGATCATCGACATTCACGGCCGCAAGGTGGTCCGCGTCAACGACGTGGATCTGGAATGGATGGGTCGCGGCGCCGCGCACCTGCTGCGCGTGGCCGAGGTCGAAGTCGGCATGCGCGGGGCCTTCCGCCGCGTCTTCAAGGGCCTGCTGCCGCGCGCCGCTCTCGAGTCCCTCTCGCGCAAGCTGCGCCCCAGCGGCATTCCCTGGCAGTTTGTCGACGTCATCGAGGTCGACCCGGCGCGGCGCGTCAAACTGCGCATCGAATACGAGCGGCTGGCGGAGATGCACCCCTCCGACCTGGCGGAGATTCTGGAGGACCTGGCCCCGGCCGAGCGCGAGGCGGTCTTCACTTCGCTGGACGAAGAGGTGGCTGCGGAGACCCTGGAAGAGGTCGAGCCGCGCTTGCAGAAATCTCTGCTCGAAAAGCTGGACGAGGAAAAGATCGCTGACATCGTCGAGGAGATGGACCCGGGCGCGGCCGCCGACCTGCTGGCCGAGTTGTCCGAAGAGCAGTCCGACGCCATCCTCGAGGAGATGGAGCCGGAGGAGCGCCACGAGGTCGAGGAACTTCTCGAGTTCGACGAGAGCTCCGCCGCCGGATGCATGACCACCGACTTCATAGCCCTCGCGGTTCAGTCCACCGTGGCCCAGGCGGTGCAGGCCCTGCGCGCTTTCGACGGCGACCCGGAGAGCGTGACCGAAATCTATCTCTGGGACGAGAAGCGGGTGCTGCGCGGCGCCATTCCTCTCTCCCGCCTGGTGATGGCCCAGCCGGAGACCCGGCTTGCCGTCCTGGCCGAACCCCGTGTCCTTTCCTGCCCCGCCGATCTCGAGCAGAATGAACTCGCCGAGATGTTCGACAAGTACAACCTGCACGCGCTTCCGGTAGTCGACTCCCTGGGCCGCATGGTCGGAGTCGTCCAGGCCGACCATGTCATCAGCTTCCTGCGCGAGAAGATTTAGACCCTCCCAGGGCCAAACTGTGCCCAAATAGGGCGCCTGACCCCGCCGATTCTGACCAATATAGCTCAGTCCCACCTCTTTCTTGCCACTAATGTGTGAGAAAGTCGTTGGCTTGAACAGGATTTGTGAAAGAATCCAGAGATGGTGCAGTTTCCAAAGATCATCCAGGGCGGCATGGGCGTGGGCGTGTCCAACTGGCGTCTGGCCAATACGGTGTCCAGGCTCGGCCAGCTCGGCGTGGTTTCCGGTACGGCTCTCGATCAGCTCTTCGTCCGCCGCCTCGCCGATGGCGACGTGGGCGGGTACATGAAGCGCGGCCTCGATGCCTTCCCGTTCCCTGACATGGCCCGCCGCATCTGGCAAGAGTACTTTGTTTCCGGCGGCAAGCCCGAGACTGTGCCCTATCCGAACGTTCCCATGCATCAGCGCAACAGCCCGCGCAAACTGGTTGAGCTGTGCATGGTCTCGAACTTTGTCGAGGTCTTTCTTGCCAAGGACGGCCACAAGAATCCTGTCGGCATCAATTTTCTTGAAAAAGTGCAAATGCCGCACCTGGCCTCGATCTACGGCGCCATGCTGGCCGGCGTAGGCTACGTGCTGATGGGCGCCGGCATTCCGTTGCACATCCCCGGCGTGCTCGACGCCTTTGCCGCGCACCATCTGGCTGAGTACAAGCTGCAGGTGACCGGCGCCGCCGTCGGCCAGGACACGCAGATGTTCCTGAATGCAGCCGACTACGTAGAGGGCCCCCTGCCTCTGCTCCACCGGCCCAGGTTCCTGGCCATCGTCTCCTCCAACACCCTGGCCACCACCATGCTCCGCCGCGCCAGCGGTCGCGTCGACGGCCTGGTCATCGAGAGCCCGACGGCCGGCGGCCACAACGCGCCCCCGCGCGGCAAGCTCCAGCTCAATGCAGCCGGCGAGCCGGTCTATGGCGAGCGCGACCAGGTCAACCTCGCGGAACTGCGTGCGCTGGGGGTTCCCTTCTGGCTGGCCGGCGGATATGGCAACGCCCAAAAGCTCCGTGAAGCGCTTGAGCAGGGAGCAGCCGGCATCCAGGTCGGCACCGCCTTCGCTTTTTCCGCCGAGTCAGGCATGAGGCCCGACCTGAAGAAAGCTCTCATGGCCAAGGCCATCAAGGGCGAAGGCGAGGTTTTCACCGACCCGCTCGCCTCTCCGACCGGCTTCCCCTTCAAAGTGGCCCAGCTCGAAGGCACGTCCTCCGCGTTTCCAATCTATCAGGAACGCAAGCGCGTCTGCGACCTGGGCTACCTGCGTGAGCCCTACGCCGTTGAGGATGGCAAGATCGGCTATCGCTGCTCCGCCGAGCCGGTGGCCAACTACGTCTCCAAGGGCGGCAAGGCTGAGGACACCGTCGGCCGCAAGTGCCTGTGCAACGCCCTTATGGCCAACATCGGCCACGCCCAAACGCGAAAGGATGGCGTAGTTGAGCCGGCCCTGGTCACCGTCGGAGACGACCTGAACACCATCGCCAGCTTCCTGGCTCCGGGCAGGGACACCTATAGCGCCGCCGACGTGGTCCGCTCGCTGCTGAGCGGCCTCCCCGTCGAGGCCGAGGCCGAATCCGAGCAATACCTGATGGCCACCGCCTAGCTTCCCGGCGTCGCGGCTCCCGGCCCGCCCTCTCGAAACACCTTCGGAATCCTATCCGCCGCCGCCGGCAGCGTTGGAAACGTCGCGTGCGGCTCGGTCTGGTACCAGTACGCCGTCGAGTAAAAATTGTCCGACCGATGGTTGGCGTGCCCGTGTTCGATGGTCGCCTTGATCGACCTCTCGAACGTTATGGGGCTCTCGATGTGCCAGCGGTAAAGGCAGTAGCGCCCTCCGATCCGCTCCTCCGGGTCCGAAATGAGGGGTGCGCCGTTATGTTCGTACGCAAAAGGCTTCCCGCCAAAATCCCACGCACCGTTGTAGTAGTCCTCGGTGCCGGTGCCGTTGATGGTGGGCTGAGCATCGCCATCGATGAAGATCATGTCGTCGCCCTCGCCGAACCAGCCGTCCTGGTTCTGCTCGATGGCATGCGTCACCCCCACAAAATGCCCTCTGCCCGTGGCCTCCAGGAAGACGTAATTGTCCTTCCCGTCCAGGTTCTTCTTGTCGCCCACCGGATCGTCCCAGTTGTTCTTCCAGTTGTCGGTCCAGCCCTTGCAGGGTGCGGACTGCCGGTACTGCGCATGAAACCGGCCCACGTCGCCGGGCAGAGCCGCCAGGGTCACGTAGTCCACGGCAAAGTAGAGACTGTTCACCCGTACCTTTCCCTGGTTCTCCACGGTCAGCCGGGCCGCGGTCGAAAACGGCATCTGGAAGTAGCAGTTCAGCGCCTTCATGGGCGCAACCGAGGTGAGCGCCGACTGGTAGGTGAAATACTCGCCCAGACCGAGGCCGAAGAAGTCGCCGATCGGCGTCTCGACCGAGGGGGTCGACTCCCCATCCCACCAAGCCCGCAGGACCAGGTTCTTCAAGTGGTGCTCGTCCTCCGAGTTGATGGTGAACCAGATGTGCGTCACCACCCCGGCGCCGCTCACATCCAGCAGCGTGGCCGCCGCGCCCGCCTCCACCCGCACCGCATCGTCGTTGCCGCCGGTGCGGTCCCAGCTTGACGACCGCCGCGTCTTGTAGTTGCGCAGGCGCGCCTGGTCCAGAAGTCCGTCCGGCCCGCCAGGTCCCTCGATGGGGCTAGGGGCGGTAGGCGCACTGGCCGCGGCGCCCGCCGCGTTCAGCCCCAGCAGCGCTGCCGCCGAAACCATGCCTCCCAGAAGTTTGCGGCGAGCCGGCAAGTTGTCCTTCAATTCAGACGGATGCATAGGGGTAGTCCTCCCACTTGTTGAGTCGTGAAAGGGTGTTCTAGTCCCCCGCGCCGCGGCCTGTCAAGCAGGCCGCCTGGGCGGGCCCGGCCCTCAACGTTTCCGCTCCCTCAGGTTGTGGCTGTCGGCGGCCTTCAGGGTCATCCCATACAGGCCCTTGAACTGTTCAATCTCCTTCAGCGTCTTCTCCGAAAACGGCGCCTTGCCCTCAAAGGCATGCAGCACGATTCCCTCGATCAGATCGCCCAGCGTCATCTCCTTCTGCTCGGCCACCGCCTTTAGCACCTTCAACATCCTTTTCTCAATGCGCACGCCGGTCTGCACCCGCTCCACCACCACCGGTTCCCGATTCTGCTGTTCCTGGGACATAGTTGCCTCCTGTTATCTGTGTACCAATGTACCTAAATAATAGAACGCTGTCAATCCCGTTACGGCCGGCTTGAAAAGCGCTTCTTCGGGGTTCGCACACCCGCCCCCTCGCCTGTTATGGTCAGTGAGGACCCTCCATGAACCCACCTTAGGAACGCGCGGGCATGCTCAAGCGTTGGCGAATCCGGATACTGCTGTTCCTGGCCGTTCTTGGCCCCGGGTTTATTACCGCCAACGTTGACAACGACTCCGGCGGCATCCTCACCTACTCCCAGGCAGGCGCGCAGTACGGCTACGCGCTGCTGTGGACCATCATTCCCATCACCATCGCCCTGATCGTGGTGCAGGAGATGTGCGCCCGCATGGGCGTGGTCACCGGCAAGGGCTTGAGCGACCTGATCCGCGAAGAATTTGGCCTGCGCCTCACCTTTGTGCTCATGGTCCTGCTGGTGGTCGTCAACTACACCAACGTGGTCACCGAGTTCATCGGCATCGCCGGCTCGCTGCACCTGTTCCATGTTTCCAAGTTCATCTCCGTCCCGCTTTGCGCGGCGCTGGTCTGGTACATGGTGGTGCGCGGCAGCTACAAAAGCACGGAAAAGATCTTCATCGTCGCATCGCTGGTCTATATCTGCTACATCTTCGCCGGGGTGCTCTCCCAGCCCAGTTGGCACGATGCGCTGCTGAACACGGTCAAGCTGCCTGCCAGGTCGGTCTGGAGCGACAAGGCCTACATGTACATGGCCATCGGCGTGGTGGGCACAACCATTGCCCCGTGGATGCAGTTCTACCTGCAGTCCTCCATCGTGGAAAAGGGAATCCGCGTCAAGGACTACGCCGCCTCGCGCCTCGACGTGATCGTCGGCAGCCTGTTCACCGACATTGTGGCCTGGTTCATCATCGTGGCCTGCGCGGCCACGCTTTACGTCCACGGCATGGGCGCCATCCAGGTCGCCTCCGACGCGGCCGAAGCCATGCGCCCCCTGGCCGGCGACTACGCCTTCATCCTCTTCGCCTTCGGCCTCTTCAACGCATCGCTCTTCGCGGCCTCCATCCTGCCCATCTCCACAGCCTACACGGTCTGCGAGGGCCTGGGATTCGAATCGGGCGTGGACAAGAGCTTCCGCGAAGCGCCCTTCTTCTATTGGCTCTATACGCTGCTCATCGTCGGCGGCGCGGCCACGGTTCTTCTGCTTCCCGACGCGCAACTGATCAATGTCGCCATCCTTTCGCAGGTGCTGAACGGCGTTCTGCTGCCGGTGGTCATTATCCTCATGCTCATGCTGATCAACCGCCAGGACCTGATGGGCGAGCACAAGAACTCGCACCTGTGGAACATCATCGCCTGGGGCACCAGCCTCATTGTCATCGGCATGACCCTGGTCATGCTGTGGGGCTTGATGCCCGGCCATTAGCGAAATCCATTTTCCCCATTTGAGCTGTCATCCTGAGCGAAGCAAAGCGGAGCCGAGGGACCTGCGGTTGCTTTCCGCCGGGTGACCCAGATATCGCTTCTGAAACCTGGGTATGCAGAGTGCCAAACGCTCAAGCATCCGGGATAAGCTGCCGCTCCTACCGCCCGTGAAACTCCGGCTTTCTCTTCTCCAGAAATGCCCGGATGCCCTCCTGATAGTCTTCGCTGTCGTAAACCTCGCGGCGCAGCGACTGGATGCGCTCGTACCCATCGGGCGTAATCGGATGTGCAGACGCGAGCACCCGCAGTTCTTCCTTCAAAATGCGCAGCACCAGCGGCGAAGTCTCCACCATCTGCATCGCCAGCTGTTGGGTGAAGCTTTCCAGTTCTTCCGGCGGCACCACGTGATTGATGACTCCGCTCTCCATCAGGCGCTGCGCCGTAACCGGCCGCGCGGTAAACAGCATCTCTTTGATGATGGGCATGCCGGCCACCTTCATCAGGTTCAGGATCCCCGACAGGTTGTACGGCACGCCCAGCCTGGCCGGTGTAATGGCCATGGTCGAGTTCTGGGCGGCAACGATCAGGTCGCAGCTCATCGCCAGTTCGCATGCCCCTCCCCACACCGATCCCTCGATCATGGCGATTACCGGGCAGGGGTGCAACTGAATCGCGCGCACAATCTGCCGCAGCGGATCGTTATAGGTCAGCGGATCGCGCCCGTTTGTCGGCAGCTCGGCCACGTCGTGCCCGGCGGAGAACACCTTCGCTCCGCGTTGCGCGCGCAGGATGATCACCCGGAGGTTCTGCGCCTTCATTTCGGTCAGCGCCGAGGCAATCTCTTCGAGCAACTCCCCGCTTAGCGCATTCACCTTGGGACGATTGAGCGTAATCGTGCCGATTGCGCCATTCACTTCAGCGATCACGAGTGACATGCAGTTATCCTGAAATTCACTTGGCGAAAGTAGCCCGGGTTGCGGGTTGCGTCCGGTAGTCGCCGGGCGCCGCCGGGATGAGGCGGATTCTTCATCGCGATGGGAATCCTCTTTATAGGAGTTTCCCCGCCGCCAAATCGCGAATCAGTCCGCGGTCGGCAGCCAGGAACTCGTAGTTGGTCAGGTCTTCGAGCTTCACCCAGCGCACCTCGTGGTAGATGCGGTTGCGAATCTCGCCGGAGAACTCGTGCACGGCAAAGAACACCAGGTCCACAGCGCCGCCATGGCGGTAGTTGTGGCGGATGTGCGTGACGCGCGG
>JARLGE010000037.1 GCA_031296215.1 Occallatibacter sp. | reverse complement strand
TGTCGGTGGTGATGTCGAGCATGTTGGCCTCAGGGACGAGCCCCCTATTCGGCGCTTTCGGGATAGGGCATTCCCGCAAAAGGCGGAAGAATAGGGCTTGTGCGATCCCAGGTTGCAAGAGCGGGACCTGCGGCACCCGGCCCCGGCGACGGTCAGCGCGCCGCCGGGGCAGGAGTCGTTTTGCAGGTCGACGACGAGGAGAACGCCGCGGGAGTTGGTTCGCGGTTTCATTTCTTTCCCCGGAGGGATTTCCTGTCTGCGGGCAGGATTTCAAATACCCTCAAACCGCCGCGAGGGCGGCCAGCAATTTGGCGCCATCGGGCACACCCCATCCGGTGACCGCGTCAAAGCCCGGTCCGGCCTTGTAACCCTTGCCCGGCTGGGGATTGGATACGTTGTTGCCAGTGGTGACGTCGCGGGACGATGCCTTGCCGATGGGCTGACCGCCGGTCCCATTCTGATAGAGCAGCGGGGTGAGGAACCGTTGTTGTTTGGCCGGCGGAAGCAGCGAATTGACTCTGGCAATGAGCGCGGCCCAGAGCGGTGTGGAAGCGCTGGTGCCGCCGTTCGCCTGCGACTGGCCGGCCACAATCAGTTCGTACATGGGCTCTCCGGCCAGGGCGGCAACGTCCGGCACAACGCGCCCATCGATGGCTTTCGCATTGAGCGACTTGACCTTGACGTTCTGCCACGCAGGACGAGGGAAGACGGTGCTGACGCCGCCGCCTGTGGAGCCCCCGCCCTTGTTCGTTCTGCGGCCAGGAGCGTCCCACCAGGTGACTTCCTTGACCGACGCCCCGGATTTCTTCAGCATGGTTCCGCCGACCCCGAGCGCATTCGGACTGCAACTGGGGAAATCGACATGGACCTTGCCGTCGTCGATCTGATCACCTGAACCGTCGTCACCGGAGGAGACGCAGACCGTGATTCCCATCAGGCGCGCTGCAATCAGCCTGTTGTCGATAGCCGTTAAGGCGCTCGCCGACCAGCCGGGGTCGTCCTCGGCCGACCCCCAACTGACGGAAAGAACGGAAGGCCTTGCGGCGATGACTTTGTCGAGAAGATCGACCCAGCCTTGTTGATCGAAGGTTGAAAAGTAGACGGAGATGTCGGCCCCGGCGCAGAGTCCGGCCACGATCTCGACATCCATCATGACTTCGATGCTGGCGTCGAGTTGATCGCCTCTCTGGCTGGGCGGCAGAGCCAGAATCTGAGCCAGGGTGTAGGCAGGAGCATCGACCGCGATGGCCTGGACCTGCGGCACTGGGCGCTGAAACTTGGTACAGTATGCAGTCACGTCGCTGGCAAAATAGCCGCCGCCGAACTCCGCGACGGCAATCTTCTGGCCGGCGCAGTCTCCGGGGGGGAAGTTGTATCGCGCTTCGATATCGGCAGGCGCCAGCGGCGAAAGAGCGCTGGGACTTTTTGCCGCCTTGCCCACTTTGCGTTTCGCCATGCGCCGCTCATCGAGGCCCAGGACGCTCTTCACCAGTCCTTTGAGTTCAATCGGGATCTGGAGGGAGCCAACCCGGCCGCGATAATCTCCCTGTCCGGCCGACCGCATGAGCACCAGCCCCGGTTTGAAGGCAGCTTCCATCGCCGCGATGGTTCCGCTCACCCTCATGCTGCCGGTAGCAGGCAAGAACTCATCCACCCTGAGGCCGAACTTTTTGAGACTCCTGGCCACCTTGTCGGCATCAGCCTTTTTGGTTCCGTATTTTTCCTGGAACTGATCGGAGGTTAGAGTCGTGCCAACCTCCTCATTCGGCCCCGGCAGCTTTGGTCCCGCGAGGTCGATGGTGACATCAATTCTCTGCTTAGGATCGAGTTTTCCCGTCTTCACGGCAGTGGGGTCCTGGGCCCGCCGGCTGCCCGGCAAGAGCACGTGTGTCTTACTCGGCATAGTGGTCTCCTTTCGTGGGTTTCCTGGATTGTGCAGTTCGAACCGGTCTGACTTCGATAGAGGGAAGGAACGGCCCGCAATCTTGAGTAACGGAAAATATACCCCGATTCCCTTCCATCGAAAACTGTTTTTTCTCAGGATCCGCGGATCGCTGGATTTTCCGACGCCCGGTTCGAGATTCTCCGACATCCGAGGCGTCGTTATGCAGCCTGGTCAGCCTGCAAAGAAGCTCTCCACATCGGTAATCGTCGCGGTCATGCGGTAGGGCGGCAGGCTGGCGAGGAAGGTCTGGCCGTAGCGCTGGCGGGTGACGCGGGGGTCGAGGAGGACCAGGACGCCGCGGTCTTCCAACGAACGGATCAAGCGGCCGAAGCCTTGCTTGAGCGTGAGCACGGCGGCGGGGACCTGGTAGTCGAAGAAGGGACGGCCGCCGGCTTCCTCGATGGCCTTCATGCGGGCGCTGACAACGGGGTCGCTGGGGACGGCGAAGGGCAGGCGGTCGATGATGACGCAGCTCAAGGCTTCGCCCTGCACGTCTACGCCCTGCCAGAAGCTGGAGGTTCCGAAGAGGACGGCGTTGGGGGTCTCGCGGAACTGCTCCAGGAGGGCTTTGCGCGGGGCGGTGCCGTGGAGCAGGATGGGAAAGTCGAGCACGGGAGCCAAGCGCTCGTAGAGGTCGCGCATCTGCGCATAGCTGGTGAAGAGGCAGAAGGCGCGTCCGCGCGAGAGCTCGAGCACGCGGCGGATGCAGTGGGCGGCGGCTTCAGGGAACTCGGGGTCGCGGGGGTCGGGCATGTTGGGCGGGAGATAGAGGAGGGCCTGCTCGCCGTAGCGGAAGTGGGAAGGGACGACCAGCTCGCGGGCTTCCGTGAGGCCGAGGCGCTTGCGCATGTGCTCAAAGCCGCCCTGCACGGTGAGCGTGGCCGAGGTGAGGACGACGGTGGGGATCTGGTCGAAGACCAGCTCGTGGAGCAGCTCGGAGACGTCGATGGGCGTGGCCTGGAGGAAGGTGGTGCGGGAGGCACTGCGCGAGGAGGCGAAACGTCCCTCAGGGGCTGAAGCCCCTCCTCTTTTGCGGTCGCTATCGGCACGACTAAAGTCGCGCCCTTTCAAAGCGGCGGCACTGCGTACGGCGGAATTGTCCGTGCCCCCGTAGGCGCGGCGCTCCATCCAATAGACCATGTTGCTGGCGTTCGATTCGAGCAGGAATTCGAGCTCGGAGCGGAGGCGGGCGACGCGCTTTTTGAGGCCCGGTGCTTCATCGACGCCCGTGAGTCCCTCCATCTCGGCTTCGAGGCGGCGGAGGGTGGCGCGGACGGCGATGTAGAGGTCGCCGGAGGTTTCGAGGAAGGCTTCGCGCTCGAGAAACGGCTGGCGGCCGTCGCCGGCCATGGGCAGGCCGGCAAAGAACATGCGGGCGCGCTCGCGGAGCTGCTGGGTTACGGCGGGCAGGCTCTCGGCGCCCTCCTTGCCGCGCAGCAGGGCGTCGGTGTCGCGGGCCAGGTCTTCAAAGCGGATGTTGCTGACGGAGAGGCCGAAGTATTGCGAGGCGACTTCTTCCAGCTCGTGGGCCTCGTC
Source organism: Occallatibacter sp. (assembly GCA_031296215.1). Taxonomy (GTDB): domain Bacteria; phylum Acidobacteriota; class Terriglobia; order Terriglobales; family Acidobacteriaceae; genus Telmatobacter. The sequence goes on along the minus strand of JARLGE010000037.1, from coordinate 7,615 downwards.
GAAGATTACGGCGGCGGCTTCGGGAAGAATGCCGGCATCGGGCGCGCCGGCGGCCTGCTGGCGGACGGAAAGGTCGGCGAAGAAGAGGTGGTGGTTGACGATGACGATGTCGGACTCGAGCGCTCGGCGGCGCATCTCGGTGATGAAGCAGCGGCGATAGTCGGGACAGGTTGAGCCGAGGCAGGCTTCGGTGCGGGCGTCCAGCTTATTCCACAAGGCGCTGGACTCGGGCATGCCCGATAGCTCGGCGCGGTCGCCGGTTTCAGTGGTCTTTTCCCACTCGGCGATCTGGCGGTACTGGTCGATCTCTTCCAGGCCGGAGAGAATGGGCTGGTTTTGCAGGGTGACCAGCTTGTGACGGCAGAGGTAGTTGGCGCGGCCCTTCATGTAGCAGACGCGCAGGGGTCCGAGCAGCGTTTCGAGGAAGGGGACGTCGCGAAAGAAGAGCTGATCCTGGAGGGCCTTGGTGCCGGTGGAGACGATGACGCGCTGGCCGGTGCGCAGGGCGGGCAGCAGGTAGGCGAGGGTTTTGCCGGTGCCGGTGCCGGCTTCGACGATGAGGTGACGGCGCTCGGCGAGTGAGCGCTCGACGGCCTTGGCCATTTCGAGCTGGCCGGGGCGGTACTCGTAGGGGAGCGACGAGCGCGCCAGAAGGCCGCCGGGGGAGAAGAACTCGTGCAACGTGGGCAGGGTGCGGGTTGTGGTTTGGTTCGAGGCCATCGGGGGCTCACTCCATCATAGTGAGGTGAGCCGGGGTGTCTGATGGCCTGTGCGGGGAATCGGGTTTGAGGAGGGCGGGTTGGGCGTCGTGGTTTCCCACGCATTCGCAAAAGGCACGAATGGAAGGGGCACGGAGCATTGTGGGCGGGCTCGCGGTGGGATTGGGTGCGGCGGCGATTGCGCCTCAGCCGAAGTCGGAGTCCTTTCCCGCGGTTGCGGCGTGGTACTCGACCTCGTCCTGCGGCTGGCCTTGCCCGGAGTTCATCCAGTTGCCCATCATGAACGCCTGGTCCGGATTGGCAGCGCCCTCAATGTCGATGGCGCTCTTGACCAGCTTCTTGCGCACGTCGCCGGCGCGCTGGGCGGCGGCGGCTTTTTCGGCGGCCGCGGACCATGGATTGACGGCGTTGAGGTTCATCTGGTTACCGTGGATATGCATGTGCACCTCCGGCAGTGCAGTGGGGCAATTGGCTCGCCAGCGGGTGAGTGGGGACGATGAGAAAACGCTCAGGTTGGGTGCGGGTCGGCGCTCCGGTTGGATTGACTCACTCAAGTGGACTAAGTATGCTTAGTCCATGGCTTATACCGTACATCAGGCGAAGACCCACTTGTCGAGGCTGCTGAAAGAGGTAGAAGCGGGCAAGGAAGTCGTGGTGATGCGGGGGAAGAAGCCGGTGGCGAAGATTGTGGCGGCGGATTCCACCTTTTCGCGCAAATCTCTGGCGGGAGCCTACGCGAAAGAAGCTCATTGGGACGACGATGCGTTCGATCCCATGACAGACGAAGAGCTGATCCAGAGCGGCCTCGGATATTTGCTTGACGTTCCCCTGGTCGCTACCCCGGACAAAGCCGCCGGCAAATGACCTATCTGCTCGACACACACACGCTGATCTGGTTTCTCCGCCGTCCCGAGGCGCTGCCCGCTTTGGTTCGCTCACTGATTGAGGATCCCGAATCCACGTTGGCGATCTCGCTGGCAACTCCGTGGGAGATGTCTATCAAAACGTCAATCGGCCGGCTCGATGCAAGAGATATCCTCGAAGATTTTGAATCGATCATGGCGCGGGGGCGGTTCAATCTGCTCGTGCCGACCGTTTCCCAGGTGATTCACAGCGGCTGGCTGCCTTGGTATCACCGGGATCCTTTTGACCGCCTTCTTGCGGCCCAGACGCTGGAACTTGGCTGGAGCCTGCTGAGCAAGGATACCGTCTTCGATGCATACGGCGTCAGGCGCCTGTGGTCCTGACAGCGGGCGTGAGAAGAAACTGGATTTGCCTTCTGGACTGGAGTTTATTTTGGCGAAGTATCGCAGATCGGGAATATCCAACCCATCCGGGGGGCAGGGCTTGCCGCTGGTGGCCATTGTGGGGCGGCCCAACGTGGGCAAGTCGACGCTGTTCAACCGGCTCACCAGGACCAGACGGTCGATTGTCGGCGACGAGCCGGGGATTACGCGGGACCGTATCTATGGCGAGTATGAGTGGGCGGGCAGGCAGTTCCGGGTGGTGGACACGGGCGGGATTGTGCCGGACGATCCGGAGCTGATTCCGGTGGAGATTTACGCCCAGGCCCGGGTGGCTCTGGACGAGGCCGACGCGCTGGTGCTGGTGGTGGATGCGCGGACGGAGCTGGCCAGCCCGGACTACGACCTGGTGAAGATGCTGATCCGGGGCGGGAAGCCGGTGTTTCTGGCAGTCAATAAGGTCGAGGGCGAGGCCATGGCGGCCGAGGCGGAGAACTTCCGCCGGCTGGGGCTGCGGAATGTGTACGCGATCAGCTCCGAGCATGGGTTGGGCATCGGGGATCTGCTGGACGGAATCTCGGCGGCGATTCCGGGGCCGGTCGAGGGAGTGGTCGCGGCGGGAGACGCCGTGTACAGCGAGGCCGAGGCCGCGGCGGTTGCAGCGGCGGTGGAGCAGGAGGAAGAGGCGGGAGGACTGCCTGAGTCCGACGCGGATGGGGATACGCACCCGCTGCACCGCAGCCACGGGGAGTTCGAGCAGCACGAGACTTCGGTGGCGATCATCGGGCGGCCGAATGTGGGCAAGTCGACGCTGCTGAATGCGCTGACAGGGACCTCGCGGGCGATTGTGTCGCCGATCGCGGGAACCACGCGGGATGCTGTCGATGAGGTGGTGGAGTTCGAGGGGACGCAGTTCCGGTTTGTGGATACGGCGGGCATCCGGCGCAAGGGCAAGACCCACCTGATGGCGGAGAAGCTGAGCGTGATCATGGCGCGGCGGCACCTGGAGGCGGCGGACGTGGCGCTGCTGGTGCTGGACGCAACCGAAGGCGTGACCGGCGCGGACGCGACCATTGGCGGCTATGCGCACGAGAGCGGGCGCAGCGTGATCATCGTGGTGAACAAGTGGGATGCGGTGACGACGGGAAGGACCGATGGAAAGCCGCCGGCCGACCGGGAGATATTCGAGACGCAACTGAGGCGCGTGCTCAAGTACCTGAGCTATGCGCCGGTGATTTTTCTATCGGCGCTGGAGGGGACGGGATCGGAACACAAGGGGATGGCGCGGGTGATGCACGAGGTGAAGGCCGTTGCCCTGGAGCGGCGCAAGCGGGTTACGACGGGCCAGATGAACCGGTTCCTGGACAAGATCGACTTCCAGCGGGCGTCGGTGCCGATGTCCAAGCGGATCCGGATTTTCTATATGACCCAGGCCGCGGTTGCGCCGCCGACGTTCATCCTGTTCACCGACCGGGACATCCAATTGCATTTTTCTTTCGAGCGGTTCCTGGAGAACCAGATCCGGGAGGCGTTCGGGTTCAAGGGGACGCCGATCTGGTTCAAGGTGCGGGCGCGGAACACGGCGAAGAAGGACTAAATCGGTGTTTGGGGCCGGATTTTGGGGGTTTTAGAAGACGTGGGTCCTTTGTTTTCATAGGCATTTTACGGTTTTATTGACCTAACTTCTTTCTTTTCTTTGACATGAGGCGAAACCGGGGGGGGTACCCCCCCCTCGGCCGCGCCGCGGGCCGGCGATTTGGGCTGCTGGGAGCCGGAGTTGAGGGCGACCTGCGCGGCGTAGAGGAGCTTGGTGCCGACATCCGCCTTGATGGCGCCGAGGAGCATTCCGTAACCAGCGCAGGCGATGAAGTCGCAGATGTTCTCGTAGCCGGTGAGCGGGGGCATGGCGAGGCGGTAGGCTCTGCCGGCGCAGCGCTCGGCTGTGTTCAGGTTCTCGGTTTGCTCCAGAGTGGCCCTGAAAATCTTCTGCCAGACCTCGCTGCAAAGGGCGACGGCGGGGTTTTTGAGGGCGGGACAGAAGAGATCATCCAGGGTTTCGGCTGTGGCGGGTTGGATGGCTTGGATCATGGCGGGTTCTCCGGGTGGGGGCTTTCTGGCCTTCACTCTTTGATTGTGCGCCGGAAGCATTTAATTATCTGCAAACCACCTGCGGTGGGGCAGACGCTCGCCTCCCGCTCGCAGGAGGTTCGTGGTTTCCCACCCTTGCGCGCCGGAAAGGCGGCTGCCACATCCGGTGCGAATGGTGTGCCTTCCAAGGCTGGTAAGGCGAGAACATCGTCAGCGCCGCAGGCTCTGCTGGCGCCGCAAGCCTTCGCGCCCATCGATCCTAACCCGACCACCGGCGGTTGAATAGTCCCCATATATCCACAGGGCGCCGGGCGATGCAGCGGTAAAATCCGCATCAGGATCGATCGGTCCCATGGATAATCTGTCCCGGCAGGAGCGAAGCGAACGGATGTCCCGCATCAAGAGCGCGGACACCGGTCCGGAGATGATTGTTCGGCGCCTGGTGCACGGCATGGGATTCCGATTCAGGCTTCATGCGCGTGACCTTCCCGGAATTCCCGACCTAGTTTTCCCAGGGCTGGGAAAGATAATTTTCGTTCACGGATGTTGTTGGCATCAGCACCCGGGCTGCGGAAGGCAGCCGAAATCCCGATTGGGCTTCTGGTCAAAGAAGCTTTCCCAAAACCGGGAGAGGGACTTTCGGAATCAACAGGCGCTGCGTTCTTTAGGCTGGCGAATCCTGATAGTGTGGGAGTGTGTTTGTTGAAGCTGTCTTAAATGAGAAGAACACCACAGAACTGTCATCCTGAGCGGAGTTTGGCGCGTTTTTTGCGCCAAACGGAGTCGAAGGACCTGCGGTTGCTCTTGCCTTTGTCTTTCTTTGTTCCATCCCGACAGGGCCGGATCAATGAAAGGCTTTCGGGCCTCCCAAACGAGCGATTAATAACTAACCTACAAATTCGAGGTTGAAGCCTCCATGAGCAAAGGCCAGGCAACCGCCAAATTCGCTACACCAAATACCACATGCGAAGAAAAGGCCATCGCATCTGCCTATATCGCCCAGGCCCGTCAACAGTACATGACGTCGACTTCCGACCTTGAAATTGACGATGAACCGCAGGTGAGCATTGCGGAAGGTGGTGCGTGGGTCGCTGCTTGGGTGTGGGTGACTCAAGGAGGAGCCGGTCTGGCCAAGTAGAGGGGACCTGGGCAGCAAATTCCTAAAAGGACGCCCGCCAGGTTTCAGGCCTGAGGTGAACTGTGCTCTCGAGCGGCGGCGATATGGTGAAAATGCGCGGCCGCCGGGCGAACAGATGCACCCGGTAGATGCGCCAATCCCTAGGGCGCTCCGTTGCCAATTCACGCTCATTGCGGCTCAAAAAGAATGGAGTTCGTGCGGCCCCATTTGTAGTTTTCACTTCGATCAGGCGCTCATGGCCGTGCGGGTCAAACGAGTAGATGTCGTAGCCGGCACCGTCTCCCTCTTCTTCTGACACCCATCTGACCTTTCGCGCCAAGTCTTCACGGTCAGCCTGAGCGAGTTGCCTTCGTTCGACATCGACAACAAATGCCTCTCCGGCTTTCCCTAGAGATCGGTTGCGGTGGTCTCGCTCAACGGGGTCAAATTTCCTTACGAGCCTCTCTAGCCTTTCCGGAATTGTCTGTTTCGCCGTTGCTTGTGAGGGCGGGTCCACAAAGATCGCCGACGACAATGTCGATTCTGGCTGCGGAGCCGATGCCGGTACCAATGCTTCCGGATGGAGGGTGAGGTATCGGTCGATTCCATCGAAGATGGCGTTCTGATAGTTCCTCTTTGGCATATAGCCTGGAATCCACGGAAGCCCCAGTTCGTCGAGTACGGCCGAGATGTTCTGGTGCTTGAACTCGACGGACCGGTGTGTGCGGCCGATCTGCGCCATGAGGGATGCACTATGCCTGGATTTTACGTATGGCCTCCCAGCAAGATCGTCGGCGAGCATTGCGAAATAGTCCGTTATGATGGCATCAAGCTCGTCATCTCGCCACGGTTTCCCGATCTTTTCGTCATCAGCCATTTGATTTGTCCACATCTTAGCTGATAGCCCTTGAAGATGTTTTGGATAATGTTTGTCGAATTCGAACTCGGCTGTCGACGAGCGCACTTCGAAGGCGCCTGCTGATCCTGCGCAATTCGGATTCAGCGGGAAAAGCAGAGGCAAGTGCAAAAGCAGCCGCAGGTCCTTCGACTCCGCTGCGCTTCGCTCAGGATGACAGCCTTGTGGCGGATGAGAGCCATGTCGCGGACACACCTTTGCAGTGGAATCGCGTCCTGTGGTGGCGGGTTACGATCGACAGGGGGAGCGGCAAAGCTCTCCGGAATCCAAGTTGGTTGCTATCCTTGGCAATTTGCAGTAAGTTCTCGCCATGGACGAGAAGGTCTATTTCGCCTACATTGTGGCTAGCCGCAGCCATACTCTTTATATCGGAGTGACTGGCGACCTTCTGAAGCGGGTGTTCGAACATAAACGAAAGACGCACGAGGGCTTCTCGGCGACATACAACTGCAACCGGCTCGTCTGGTTCGAGCGATTCACGGGTCCAAGAAGCGCAATTGCGCGAGAGAAGCAGTTGAAGGGATGGACTCGCGCTAAGAAGATCGCTCTTATCGAGAAGGCGAACCCAACATGGAGCGACCTGAGTGAAGGGTGGTGGGTGGCCGACCCGACAGTCGGCAGGGTGAGTTGAGTTGCGAATTTGACGCGGGATTCGCCGCCGATTCCATCATTCGAGCCTCAGATCTGTAAGGCCCCGACTTTCGATGCCGTTATCTTGTTGTGGATGACATTTGGATTCCGCTTGCTGAATCAATGCTGATAGACAGATTTCAGCCACTCTGGAACCTTGAGATTGATGGATTTGGAAACCACGACCCTGGCTCTGGTAGGCATCAGCAGAAAAAGTCTCCCTGGGATGTTATCCATCAAGGGCGGGAATGGGCGGAAAGGCTTCAGCCGTGTGCGAAGTCAAAGAAGGAAATCGAATCGAAAATTGCCGCATTTTTCCAAACTCATCCTGGGCGATAATGCGCGGGGCATGCCTCATCACAGTTAGTTCAGTACCCTAGCGTTCCGCAAGCAGAGGGTCTCCTTTGAGTAGGCGAACCAGGACAGATTCGCATCGGCATCTTATAGTCGGTGCTGGCCGTTCGGTTTCTAATCATCAGTCAGCTGGCCCTGAGGGGTTTCTCTCGATGGGGCGCTGGCGGGAGCCGGGCGGCGGGCTTCTTCGATTTCGGGGTTGGATGCTGCGGTGCGGGCGGCGGTTTGGCGGAGGCTCCTCAATACATCCCTCAGGGGCTGAAGCCCGGTCGATTTTGGTTGGGGATTTGATGTACGGGCTGAAGCCCGTACCCTTCATCAGCCAGATTGCCATATTCGGCACCCTTCGACTGCGCTCAGGGCAGGCTATTGAAGCCGTGCCCTTTCAAAGGCGATTGGGGTGCGTGGTTTCCCAGGTCTCGGGATCGGGATCCTTCGACAAGCTCAGGACAGGCACTGGGGCACCCGGCGTTCCTGGGGAAGGGACAGAGGCGGGTTGAGGTTCTTCCGGGGCTGAAGCCCAGTCTTTTCCTGGGCTTTTGCGGGG
>JARLGE010000244.1 GCA_031296215.1 Occallatibacter sp. | reverse complement strand
TTGGTGCGATGGCCTGACGAGCATTCCAAAATCGGCGCTGACGCAATATGTCGGGTCTCTCTCCGGGGCCAAGCTGACCGAATTCAATCGCGCTTTGGCATTCGCCCTCGATCTTGGCCCTGAGCCCCAATGATCTCCCCCTCCCTCCATCCCGGCCCCATCCGCGCAGCCTTTGAGCCGCGCGGCCGCTGGGCCTTCGGCTTGACCTCACGCAGCGTCGGGCTGCTGCTGGTTGGCTTCCTCGGCCTGGTCCCCGGCTTCTGGGAGCCGCGCCTGGCTTACTCCATGCTGGCCTGGGACTTGCTCCTACTTTTGTTCGCCTTGCTCGACGGCCTGCGCCTGCCCGCACCGCGCGACCTCGCCGCCACCCGCACCTGGTCCAACGCACCCGCCCTCGATTCCGAAACCGAGATCGAGCTCACCCTGGAGAACCACGGCCGCCTGATCGTCGAGTGCCGCCTTACGGACGACCTGCCCACGGCGCTGGTTGCCCTGCCCGCCCCGCACCGGCTTACCGCCTTCCCGCGCGTCCCGGCCAGCCTGCGTTACCGCATCCAGCCCCAGGAGCGCGGCGACTGCGAGACGGGTTGGCTCTACCTCCGCTACCGCTCCGGCCTGGGACTGGCCGAGCGCTGGGCCCGCGCTCCGCTCACCCAGACGGTCCGCGTCTACCCCGCCCTGCGCACCGGCGAGGAGCAGCAGATATTTCTCGCCCGCAGCCGCCAGATCGACCTCGAACTGCGCCAGGCGCGGCTGCGCGGCCTGGGCCGCGACTTCGAAAGCCTGCGCGAGTACCGCCAGGGCGACGACCTGCGCGACATCTGCTGGACGGCCAGCGCCCGCCGCGGCAGCCTCATTACCCGCCAGTACCAGACCGAACGCAGCCAGGCCGTCTGGATCGTCCTCGACTGCGGCCGCCTGATGCGCTCGCGGGTCGCCGCCATTCGGGTCGCGGAAAAGCAATTTGCTTTGAAAGGGCACGACTTCAGTCGTGCCTCCGACCGCGCTAAATCAGGCGGGGTTTTAACCCCTGAGGGAAGTTTCCACGATCATCAAGAAATTCACTCCAAGCTCGACTACGCCTGCACCACCGCCGTCGCCCTGGCGCAACTGGCTCTCTTCTCCGGCGACCGCGTGGGCCTGCTCGCCTATGGCCAGGGCATCCAGCAGCGCCTTTTGCCCGGCCGCGGCGCCGCCCACCTGCGCCAGTTGATCGAGTCGCTCGCCCTGGTCCGCGCCGAGTCTGGCGAGGCCGACCACCTCAGGGCCACCGCCACGCTCAACCGCCTGCAGCCTCGCCGATCGCTGATCCTGTGGGTTACTGACCTGGCCGAGACCGCCATGCGCCCCGAGGTCATCGACGGCGCCGTGCAACTGCTCCGCCGCCACGTTCTGCTCTTTGTCGCCATGGCCCAGCCGGAGGTGGAATCCATCGCCCAGGCCCGCCCCCAGAACATCGACCAGATGTTCCGCGCCGCCGCCGCCCAGGAGATGGCCGGCCGCCGCGAACTGCTCCTCGCCCGCCTCCACGAGCACGGCGCCCTCACCCTCGACCTCAACCCCGCGGCCCTTACCTCCTCGGTCCTCAACCAGTACCTCACCGTCAAAGAGCGGGCCATGGTTTAGCCAGTAACTTACCAATGGGGTTCCGCGTGAGACCTTGGTGGTATAGGCCCTTGGCTCGATGAAAGCTACCATCGATTCTGTTTGGGGAATCCAATGGAAAGCTCGGATCGGGCGCTTCGAGGCACCGCGGCCACGCCGGAACTGTGGACCGCTGTTTACCTGATGCTGGTGTTCGACCTGTGTTTCCGCGCCCTCCGCGCCTGGACCCAGCTGGACGGAAAGCCCATCGGCTGGCAGGAGGCGGTCCACATCGGTGTGGACCTGCTCGTCTGCCCAGCCCCGCTCCTGATGGCAATCTCCTTTCGCAAGCTGCTCCGGGAGGAGATGAGCCGGAATCAACTCAGTTCCAGGTCCTTCACCATCTGCAACTTCTGGATTGCGCAACTGCTGGTCCTGGTCTACGTCGCCCTGGCGCTCTGAGCCATCTGTCCCCAGGGCCCTCGCGACCTCCGCCCAGGCCGCCTTTCTCTCTCGAGTCCGTCCAACTTGGCTAACTTAGCCAAGTTGATCTAGACTAGACCCATGCCCACCGTCAACATCGGCGCTCTCAAAAACCGGCTCAGCGCCTACCTCAAGTTCGTCCGCAACGGCGAAGAGGTCATCGTCTGCGATCGCAACGTTCCGGTGGCGCGTATCCTCCCGTTTCGGCCTGCCGAGGGATTCGACGAGGAAGAGGCGCGGCTGATCGCCGTCGGCATTCTGAAGCCTGCCGCGGACCCCAACCCCATGGACTGGGATGCCTTCTGGGCCATCCCAACCGGCACTGTTTCTGACGAGGCAGTCCGGGAGGCCATCGAATGGGCCAAGGGCGACCGCTAAATGGAACTCGCGTTTTGGCACTCGAGCGCGCTGGTTCCCCTCTGTGCTCAGCAGCGCGCAACGCCTGCGGCGGAAGCTTTGTGCCAACGTTTCAGCATGGCCGTCTGGTGGGCCGCGCCGGTGGAAATCCGTGGCGCCATTGCACGCCTGCACCGGATGGGTCAACTGACCTCAAACCAGCAGGTGGGCGCCCAGATGCGTCTTGATCGGATGCGCTCCCAATGGCGGGAGATTTCGCCCAGCCTGGCGATTCGCGACCAGGCGGAGCGCTTCCTCGAACGCTTTCCGCTGAAGGCAGCGGACGCCCTGCAACTGGCCGCGGCGTTTGCCTGGACGTCAGGCAGGCCGCGCGCTCGCGCCTTCCTCTCCGGCGATGCGCAACTGCTTGAGGCAGCCGGGCTGCTTGGATTTCAAGCCATCGAAATCTGAATTGCTGAAAAGAAAGCTCTGCTCTACCCATGCAAGGCGGTTTTTCTTCCACAACCCGGAATCCGCACCGCCCGCCCGATCATCTGAGAGAATGATGGTAGTGAATCGCGCGCAACATTTTTCTTCCCGGCAGGCGGGAAAGCCGGTGCTTCTGGCGCTTCTCGCCCTGGCCACGGCGTCTCTCGGCGCGCAGGGGCCCAATCCCACCTCCGCCGCCAACCCGTTCTTCGGCAGCGTTACTCTGCACGGCGCCAGCGACGAAACCCTCAAGCTCTCGCTCGACGAGGCCATTGGTTTAGGCCTCAAAAACAATCTCGGCCTCAAGGAAGCGGAAAACGGCGAAAAGCTGCTGCAAGGGGAAAAGAACATCGCCTTGCAGGAGTTTCTGCCCACCATCGTTCTGTCCGGCTCGACTGGCGTCTACCAGCACAACCTGGCCGCGCTCGGCTTCGGCCCCAGCGTGATCGATCAGTTTGCCAAGCTGTTCGGTGGAACCATGCCTGCGGGCTTCAAATTCATCACCCGCGACGACCTCACCCAGGGCCAGATCCTGTTCAGCGAGACGCTGTTTTCCGGCCCGGTGATCGCCGCCTTCAAGGGCGCCGGAGCGGCGGAGCGGGCGGCGCACTTCGCCAAAATGTCGGCTCGCGGCGAAGTTGTCCAGCAGGTGGCCTCGGCCTACTTGCACTCGATCGCTGCCTCCAGCGAGGTGGACAACGCCAAAGCCCTCGAAGCCGAAGACCAGGTGCTTCTCAGCCAGGCCCACGCAGCCCACGAAGCAGGCGTCGCCGCCAACCTCGACGAGTTGCGTGCGCGCGTCCAGTTGCAGGCCCAGCAGCAGGCCCGCATCCTGGCCGAGAATGCCCTGGAAAAGGACCTGATCCTGCTCAAGCGCGAGATCGGCGTTGCGCCGGGCCAAAAGATCGCCCTCACCGACCCCGCTCCCTACAGCGAACTGGCCGCCGAAACCCCCGAAGAGGTCCGGGCTGTCGCCTATAAGAGCCGCCAGGACTACCAGAATCTCCAAAACCAGGCCGTCGAGTACAAAGCCATCCACACCGCTTATCGCGCCCAGCGCCTCCCCACCCTCAGCTTCGCCGGCTACTACGGCACCGACACGGTCACCGGCGTCGGCACGCATGGCGTCTTTGTGGCCCAGGGCACGCTCAGCGTCCCGCTCTTCCGCGAGGCCAAGCTGCGCGGCGACGTGGAAGCCACGCAGGCGCAGATGGACGCCATGAACAACCATCTTGCCGACCTGCGCGGACGCATCGACCAGCAGGTGCGCGCCGCGCTTCTGGATGTCGACGCTGCCTCGCAGTTGGTGAAGGTCGCCCGCTCCAACGCAGATTTGGCCACCCGCGCGCTGAGCGACGAAACCGACCGCGTCAAAGCCGGCGTCGACGACAACCTGCCCCTGGTCACCGCGCAGGCCACGCTTGCCACAGCCCAGAGCAACCTGGTCGAGAGTCTCTACCAGTACAACGTCTCCAAGCTGGCCCTGGCCCGCGCCGCCGGCGTCCTCGAAACCCAGTACCGCGAATACCTCGGGCGCTGACCCTTTCCCACCTGACTTTTCGCCGGTATCTCACGCCCCCGCAGGCTTTACCGTGTAACGTAGAAGCGAGGGGGCTCGACCTCATGTCACGAAAGCTGCTCATCAAGTACTACGTGGAGCCGGACCCGGCGGCCCTCGCCAGGCGGGCGGCGCAGTACCTGGTGGAGATGGCCGGCGAGGCCGTGGAAGCCCGCGGCCGGGCGCGGTTCGCCATCAGCGGGGGTTCCACCCCCAAGGCGACCTTCCAGTTGCTTGCCGACCCCAACGGGCCCTGGCGCAGCCGCATGCCCTGGTCCGGCCTCGACCTCTACTGGGTCGACGAGCGCTCGGTTCCTCCTGACGATGAGGACAGCAACTACCGCATGACCCGCGAGGCGCTGCTCGACCACGTGCCGCTCAGGCCCGATCAAATTCACCGCATCGAGGGTGAGCTGGACCCCGAAGCCGCCGCCGCCCGCTACGAGTCCGAGCTGCGCAATGGCTTCCGCCTCGAAGGCGCCGAGAGCCCGCGCTTCGACCTCATCGCGCTGGGCATGGGCCCCGACGGCCACACCGCCTCGCTCTTTCCCCACACCGAGGCCATCCACGAGCTCGGCCGCCTGGCCGTTGCCAACCACGTGCCGCAGAAAGACGCCTGGCGCGTCACCCTCACCTGGCCCGTCATCAACCACGCCAGTTCGGTCTTCTTCCTCATCGCCGGCGCCGATAAAGCCCAGGTTTTGAACGAAGTCCTGACCGGCCCGCGCGATCCCGAGCGGCTGCCCAGTCAGCTTATCTGGCCGTCGAGCGGTATACTTACGCTGATTCTGGATAAAGCTGCAGCTCAGCTTTTGCCCGCAACGGACGGGGAAGGCTGTGGGTTTTTGGAGAGAGATCGATGATTCTGGCGGGAGACGTAGGCGGCACCAAGGTCGACCTGGCGCTGTATGACTTTATCAACGGCAAACTCCAATACACCCGCGACAAGGTCTACCGGGCCAAGGACTATCCGGGCCTCCAGGTCATCGTCAAGGAGTTTCTGGGCGCGGACCAGGTAACCGCTGCCTGCTTCGGCGTGCCCGGACCGGTGCGCGACGGCCGCCTGCGCCTGACCAACCTGCCCTGGACCATCGACAGCCGCGAGCTCTCGGCCGGCCTCGGCATCCAGCACGTCTTCCTCATGAACGACATCGAAGCCAACGGCTACGGCGTGGCCGAGCTCACCAGCGAGCAGATCTATACCCTCTCCGAGGGCGACTCCAGCCAGACGGGCAACCGCGCCCTCATCGCCGCCGGCACCGGGCTGGGCCAGGGCCTGCTCATCTGGAACGGACGCACCCACACGCCCTATCCCAGCGAGGGCGGTCACGCCGACTATGCGCCCCGCAACGAAGACGAGATCGATCTGCTCCGCTTCTTGAAAGAGAAATACAACGGCCGCGTCAGCTTCGAGCGCGTCGTGGCCGGCCAGGGCCTGACCAACATCTACGAGTTCCTGCGCGAGGTGCGCGGAATGGAAGAGCCGGCCTGGCTCACCGAGCTCTTCTCCAAGGCCCACGACCCCAACTCCGTCATTACCGAGATGGCTCTCGCGGCCAGAAGCGAGATCTGCCAGAAGGCGCTGGACATGTTCGTCTCCGCCTATGGCGCCGAGGCCGGCAACCTGGCCCTCAAGGTGCTTGCGGTCGGTGGCCTCTACGTGGGCGGCGGCATCGCCCCGCGCATTATCGAGAAGCTCAAGGACGGCGCCTTCATGAAGGCCTTCACCGACAAGGGCCGGCTGAGCCAGTTGCTCATCAACATGCCGGTGCGCGTGATCCTGGAGAGCCGCGCCGCCCTGCTGGGCGCAGCCGCCTACGCCGAAGCCCGCGCCGCCGAGATCAGCGGCGTCTCCGCCCGCGCCGCCTCCATCAAAGCCTGACCAAGCCATCGCTTCAACAAGGAGGCCAGCCCAACCCGGCCTGCCTTGTCAGTTGCAAATGCTCCGGGCGAATCGCGGTTTTGAAAGGGCACGGCTTTAGCCCCTGAGGGACGCTTTCAACGATCCGGAGAGCATTTATGAGATGGGCTCTAGCACGGCAATTTCGCCTTGCGCACGCGGCCCCGGCCTGTGAGAATTGTCCGAATCGAATTTCGCCCGACAACTCACGCCCAGAGGAAAAATCATGAAGCGTATGCCCGTGCTGCTCGCCCTGCCTGCAATCTTTCTCTTCTCCTGCCTGTGCCACGCGCAAACGCTCTCGCCCGATCTCGCCGCGCAGGTTGACAAGGTCTTCGAGAAGTGGAACCGCACCGACTCGCCGGGTTGCGCGCTGGGCGTCTACAAGGACGGCCAGGTGGTCTACAAGCACGGCTACGGCATGGCCAATCTCAACGACGACGTCACCATCACGCCGGAGACGGTCTTCCATGTGGCTTCCATGTCCAAGCAGTTTACCGCCGCGTCGATCCTGCTCCTTCAGCAGCAGGGCAAGCTCTCCATCGACGACGATGTGCACAAGTACATCCCCGAACTGCCCGACTTCGGCGAGCGCATCACGCTGCGGAACCTGATGCACCACACCAGCGGCCTGCGCGACCAGTGGTCGCTGCTGGGCCTGGCCGGCTGGCGCTACTCCCAGGACCTGATCACCGACGACGACGTCATGAGTGTGCTGGTGCACCAGAAGGCGCTCAACTTCAAGCCCGGCGACAAGTACATGTACTCCAACACCGGCTTCACTCTGCTGGCCATCGTCGTCAAGCGCGTCAGCGGCGTGTCGTTCCGTGAGTTCACGACTAAAAACATCTTCGAGCCGCTGGGCATGACCCACACCCATTTCCGCGACGATCACGAGGAGGTCATCAAGCACGACGCGCTCGGCTACGAGCAGGACGGCAAGGACAAGCCCTTCCGCATGAGCCTCACCAACTTCGACACCGCCGGCGCCACCAGCCTGCACACCACCGTCGAGGATTTACAGCTCTGGGACGAAAACTTCTACCATCCGCGCGTGGGCGGGCCCGCCTTCATAGAGCAGATGCTCCATCGCGA
>JARLGE010000243.1 GCA_031296215.1 Occallatibacter sp. | reverse complement strand
GACCCGCTACGTGCTAGCCAAGGCGCTGGAGGCCAAGCTGCTGCCCATCGTGGTGATCAACAAGATCGACCGCCCCGATGCGCGGCCGCAGGAAGTGCTGAACGAGATCTACGACCTCTTTATCGACCTGGACGCGGACGAATCGCAACTGGATTTTCCGGTGCTCTACGCGGTGGCCAAGGCGGGCACTGCGACGCTCGACCTGGCCAAGCCCGGCACGGATTTGCAGCCGCTGTTTGAGACCATCGTCTCCACCATTCCCGCCGCCACGGGCGACGAGAACGGGACGCTGCAGATTCTGGTTACCAACCTGGACTACTCCGACTACTTCGGCCGCATCGCCATCTGCCGTGTGTTTCAGGGCACGCTGCACGCCGGCGACGACGTGACCATCTCCAAGCGCGATGGCACGCTCATGAAGACGCGCATCACCAAGCTGTTCACCTTCTCCGGCCTGAAGCGCATTGAGACCACCGAGACCACCATGGGCGACATTGTGGCCGTGGCCGGCGTGGAAGGCATCACCATCGGCGAAACCATTACCAGCGTCGAGAACCCCTCGCCACTGCCGCTGATCGTGATCGACGAGCCGACCATTGCGATTCAATTCAGCGTGAACAACTCACCCTTTGCCGGACGCGAGGGCAACTACGTCACCAGCCGCAACCTGCGCGAGCGCCTGGAAAAGGAGCTGCTCACCAATGTTTCGATCCGCGTGGAAGACACCGGTTCGCCGGACAGCTTCAAGGTGCTGGGCCGCGGCGAACTGCAACTGGCCATTCTCATTGAAATGATGCGCCGCGAGGGCTTCGAGCTTTCGGCCGGCCGGCCGGAGATCGTCACCAAGACGGTGGATGGCGCTCGCATGGAGCCGGTCGAGCACCTCACCATCGACGTGCCCGAGAACTATACCGGCACGGTGATTGAAAAGCTGGGGCCGCGCAAGGGCGAGATGACCAAGATGCACAATCACGGCTCAGGCCGCGTGCGCCTGGAGTTTCGCGTGCCCAGCCGCGGGCTCATCGGGCTGCGCAGCGAGATGCTCACCGAGACGCGTGGAACGATTGTGATGAACGCGCTGTTTGACGGCTACATCCCCTACCAGGGCGAGATTCCGCAGCGGCCCACCGGCGCTCTGATTGCCGACCGCCAGGGATTGACCACGACCTATTCGCTCAACGGCCTGCAGGAGCGCGGCATTCTGTTTACGGGAGCGGGCGTTGAAGTCTACGAGGGCATGATCGTCGGCGAGCACTCCCGCGACAACGATCTCGACGTGAACGTGGTGCGCGAAAAGAAGATGACCAACATGCGCGCCTCCAGCGCCGATGACGCCATCCGCCTGGTGCCTGTGAGGGCTCTCAATCTGGAGCAGGCCATCGAGTTCATCGCCGAGGACGAGATGGTCGAGGTGACGCCCAAGTCGCTGCGCCTGCGGAAGAAGATCTTGCAGCAAAACCGCCGGCCCAAGCGGTGGGAAAAGGGCCAGCAGACGAGCTGAGGGAAAGTAACTTGAGCTACAAGGGGATCAATCTTCGCGAGAAGTTCGGACTGTTTGGGGATCAATGGGCTCCGAAAGTCATCGCCGAGATGAATGACTATCAGTTCAAGATCGTCAGGCTTGAGGGCGACTTCATCTGGCACGACCACAAGGATACCGATGAGACATTCATCGTGATTGAAGGCGAGTTGCGCATCGATTTTCGCGACGGCGCGGTTCATCTGTCAGCCGGGGAGATGTTCGTCGTTCCCAGGGGCGTAGAGCACAAGCCTTACGCGGAGAATGAGGTCAAGGTTTTGCTCATTGAGCCCCGCGGCGTAGTCAATACGGGAGATGCAGGCGGAAATCTAACGGCCAAAAACGACGCGTGGATTTAGAGAATCCTGAACATCGCCGCTTACTCCGGCAGCCTCGACTCCAGTACTTCCTGCGCCCGCGCCGCGCGCCACGCGGCCAGCCGTTCGTAGAGCGCCGCGTCGTTCAAGGCCAGAATCGCCGCCGCGAACAGCGCGGCATTGGCCGCGCCGGGCTTGCCGATGGCGAGCGTGGCGACGGGAATGCCCTTGGGCATTTGCACCATGGCCAGCAGGGAATCGAGGCCGTTGAGCGGCGTAGCCGCGATGGGCACAGCCAGCACCGGAAGCAGCGTCTTGGCGGCCATCACGCCGGCCAGATGCGCCGCGCCACCGGCCCCGGCGATCAGTACCCGCAGCCCTCGCGCCCGCGCCGCTTCAACGTACTCGAAGAGTTGGTCCGGGGTGCGATGCGCGCTCAATACCCGCGCCTCATGGGGAATCTCTAGTACCCGCAGAATCTCAATCGCAGCCAAAAGCACGTCGTAGTCGCTCTTGCTGCCCATCACGATGCCAACCAGGGGATGTTCGCTCATGGGTCAATTATACGGACGCCCCAGGAGCACGCCAAAGCCGAAAGCCGCTCCCCCTGCGCAGGACAGGTATCAGCTTCGGCGCTCAATGCCTGTGCCACGCCTCAACGGCCACTTCGACCACCGCAAACAGAACGCTGACCGCCGCCAGAAAGCCCTTGGCGCGCTGCCAGTTTTGCTCGTGCCGTTCCATGCGCCGTTCCAGGTCGGCGATCCGCCCGCCATTGCCATCGCCCATTAAGTTGGTGATCTGCGTCTTGAGCACGCTCAGGTCGCTCAGCACCTGCGCTTCGAATTCATTCATCATCCGCATTCACCGAACTCCATCTGCTATTGAGTCGCCGACAAGACTTCCGCTTAGGATCCCAGCGGCAGGTTGATAAACAAAGCTGTCGAGAACGCCGAATAATTGGGCGGCGTCGATCCGTCGTACATCCGGATATAGAAACGATCATTGGCGGTCCCGCGCGAGAAGGTGATGCCGGGCAAGTTCGCGCGCACCACAAGGCCTGGATCCTCACCCGCCATGAAGGCAAAATCCCGCCGCCGAATTTCAAACCCGCCGCCAGTTGGCGGAGTTATGCCGGTGTTGATCGTCACCGTCGTTCCATTCAGCGTGGTCACCGCGAGGCTGGTCAGGTTAGCCAGGACGGTGGGAGCGATGGCCGCGGGCAGCCAGGCATCGGCGGGCACCGTCGCGCTTGTTTTGATGGCCAGGTCGTCGGCCCAGTCGTTGGCAAACTGGATCGCATATTCCACTAGGTCGGGATAACTCGCGCGATAACTTACTTTCACTGCCCGAATTACAACCTGGGCGTTCAGATTGGTCGAAGGGGCGTCGAGAAGTAGCGCGTCCCCCGGCCACACATCGCTGGAAAAGCTGGTGCTGTTCCCGATGTAAGTTCCGCTCCACAGCGCACTCACTCCGGCCGCGGCCTGCTCGATTGCCATGGCCGCATTGACGCAATCCGCGGAGCTGCGCGCCGAGGGACTGGTGACCGAACCGATCCATGCGGCGACCGGCGGCGACCCGGCTTGCGCGAGCGCCCGCTGGCTGGCGGCATTCACGGCCCGTCCCACCGCCCTGCCAACAGTGCGATAGCTGACGGCAATCTGCTCGCCAGCAACAGGCGTGGAACCGTTATAGAACACCAACCTGCCGGTGCGCTCCACGTGACACTCGGCCGCCTCGGCGGTTGTGCCCACGCGCCGCGTATACGGGCCCCCGCCCGGCGGCGTGCTTACCACCCAGCCCGATCCGAGATTCGTCAGATGAATGGCGCGCATGGTTCCGATCAGGTTGATGCTGCTGGCCACCACCACGGTGCCTGTTGCCGGTAAGCTTGCGACTCCGCCATCGTACAAGGTGACGGGCATTCCGCCCACTCCATTGACAAACTCCTGGATCTCCAGTTGTATCTTTCCCGAGCTGACATTCGACTGACCGCCCAGTGTAATTGCTCCGCTATCTCCGAAGGAGCGATACACAGCTAACTCCCGCTCGCATTCCGGACAATGGACGCGTGCACGCAGATTGTATTGGTTAGCTGGGTTGATCGGATAGGACGTTCCCGCGACTGTCCCCTGAATGATAGGTTGCAAAGTAACTGCCCCGGTTCCCGTCTGCGCCGTTGCCTGAAATCCCGCAATGCACGCCCCCTGCTCAAACAGACCTGTGTAGAAGCCGGCGAGGACTCCGGTGCTGCCAGGGGACAAGGCAACGCCGACGGCCTCCAGCAACAGGGTCCCGCCCATCTCGACCGGATCGATCCAGTTCATGACCGCATCCCCGTCGATGCCGTTGCCTCCATCCATCACCAGCCCGCCCGCGCCGAGGCCGAGGTACCCGTTCAAGCCGGTGTTCTCCCACACGGACAAATTGACAGCCGGCTCGTTAAAGAGATCGTTGATGATGGTGGATTTGGATGCGGCGGGAAAGAACGGATCCGCGGCGAGATAGAACTGCGTGGTAACTCCGTCGCCGAGAAAATACTCCGTGACGTAGGCCGCCGGCTCATGCTCGCCGCAAACGGTCACATCGTTTGCCAACGCGCGCTTGACATTGGCAGTAAATGAAAGGCTTGCCAGGTTGAGGCTGCCGTCCGTCTCGTTCAGCGGATGCACCGTGCCGGGGACGGTGGAGAGCGTCAACGCGCCGTTAACGGCACGATAGGAAGCTCGAGCCTGGCTTGCAACCTGACCCGCGCTCTTGCTCCAGGAAGCTCCAGGATCGGGAGCAAAGTTGTTAACTTGCGCGGCCAGCGATAGGCCTAGGGTCGAGAGTGCCGCCGATCCCGAATGAGTAATCAAAGCAGCCATCAGGCTTCCGGCTGTTTCGCCGGTCGTGCCGGCGCTCGGAGGCATCGGCAATTGGTCCAGCAGCAGTTCGTCACTTACTGCCTGAATGGCAATCCTGTAACGAGGGCCTTCGATTGCGACCCCGGCGTACTCAGGGAGGGGACTTACCGCAATGTAGCCGGTGAAGTAGTGCGTGCCGTCATCGCCAGTTACCGCCAGAGATTGATCTCGAGAGGGCGTCGCCAGGCTTCCGTTGGCTGGCAGGCTCAGCCAAAGCTGGCAGATAGACGGTTCGTTCAGTTTGCGCTCGATAGTTATCGGCCGAACCGCATCGAGTGCGGCAGTGTAGTCCTGCCCCTGAATGGTAATCTTCATCGTGACCCTCTAGCTTGATAACTCGCTGATCTGTACCCCTGTTACACCAGCGCATTGGGCGCGGGGAGGAAGCTGCGGTAACAGAGCACACGCTCCCCATCCAATGGGTCGGTAACTGGAAGAGCCAGGAACTGCCCCTTGAGCAAGACACGCATTTGGCCGCCCGGATTCTTGCCGCTGAGCGGGATGGCTGCTTCCTCCGCGCTTGCCATCGACTGCAGGCGCGGATAGTAATAGAAGATTCGTTCGCCCTGGCTTCCCTGCATCACAAACAGGCCCGACCACTCCTGGTAAAAACTGCCGCCTTCGCGGTCCACAAATCCAGATACTGCCTGTAGCTTGGCGCCGGCCGCCGGAGCGCCTCCCGGCAATGGTTCGGCGAGCGTGAGGCCGGTAGGATTCACTTGAGATACCAGCGCCACATTGAAGGTGATACGCCGGATATAGTCCACATCGCTAGGCGCCTGCCGCACATACGCGCCGGAGATAGGCGCGCCCACATACCCTGTTTGTCCCGAGTAATCGGCATCCAGCGCAATGATCGATCCGGGTGTGAAGTTGGCTGCATCCGTAGCCGCCAGCAAGATGGTAGAAGCTGTCGATCCGCTTTGGACATTGACAGCGGCGGCCGCGTGCGCACCATCCGCTTGAGCGGCAGCGCCGCTTGCAGGAGCCAGCAGATTCATATGTTGCGCGCCCGTAGCCAGGGCCATCGTCAGTTTTGTCCAGCTTAGAAACTGCAGGCTTACCCGCGCCTCGAGCGTCTCGCGTACCTGCTCCAGCGGTGAGGCTGGAATGCCGGACAACACCGGAGAAGTTTTGCTCCCCGGTTTGCGCGAGAAGTTATCAATCCAACCAAGGTTGATCCATGGGGCAGGCGGAGCATCCAGGCTGAATCCGCCCTGTTCCGAGGGATCGAAGATGACCGGCGTCTGCGCAGCACGATTCACGGGAGCGAAAAACCCTCGAACCCGATGTGCCACCGGCGCGGGAGCCGAAAACCATGTCGACGCCATTTACTCCCCCTGCTCCTGGTAGCTATAGACCATAACCTTTGCCGATCGGCTCAGCTGATCCCGCTGCGTCACGATGGGCGTAAATGCCGGCTCGTCCCAGAACACTTGCGTCAGCATCGCCACCGGCGGCGTTGCGGTGTAGTTCATCTTGGGGATGTAGAAAGGCTGCAGCATCGCTGTAACCTCCTCGTCCATCTCACTGAGGGCACGTCCACGGTCCAACCCGCCAAAGCTCTGCGTCCCGCAGGTTTGATAAAGGACCTCGCACTCCGCGGCGGTCATCGTGGAGGCGAGATTTGAATCGACACCCAGGCCCAGCCAGCGGAGGACAAACACATCGTTGGGAAGCTGGCTGAACGGAGCTTCTGCTTCTTCCACGACAATTCCCGGCCGCACTGTCCCGCGCTGAAGGATCGTCCGATCCGGATTGATCGTCGCTAATCGCGTGCGCAGGGCCATGTAAAACGAGTCTTTCGCATTCTGCATAAGAAGACAGGGATCAGGGGTCAGGGATCAGGGAGCAGTAAAACCTCTCCTTGATCACTCTCCCTTGCTTTCCCATTCACCTTTCCGGGTCAATGTTCGTTGACAAACGGCCGCCATTGGGGCGGGAAACTCAGTTTCGGCCATTGATTGCGCATCATGATCCATGATCCCTGACCCCTGATCCCTGCTCTCACACCGCCTGCTGGCGCGCTTCGCGCAACACCAGGCGATAGAGATACACTTGGCCAAAGGCCTCGTTGGAAGCAATCGACTCAATCAGGTAGTCTTGCCCGGCCACGGTAACTGCCAGTGTTAGTGCGAACAACGATTGCGCCGAGGCCAGGTCCAAGGCATTCACCTGTTGCTCGACTCCGGTTGCAGACACCAAAAGCTCCCACTTCGATTCGCCGCCCTCCTTCCATGCGGGGCGGAGCTTGCGCATCACAACTGGGCTTACCACAACATCGAAGAAGGTCGTTGACACCAGCCCTAACTCGGACTGGTTGGTGTCCGTATTCGTGCCCGTCACCCGCAGAAGGGCTGTCGTCCCCGCCACGCTTCGCAGCAGGGCATCGGCCAGCATCTGCGGCGCACCCGTTGGGTTCCGCGGCGCCGTATCGCTCATCGCTCACCCCAACCTGTTCGCAACGTACGGACGCAGCCAGGCCTGCGCTGTTTCGTCCACCAGCGAACTCGAGAAATACTGCATCTGCATCGTGTCGATCTTGGTTTTGCTTGCGTTTAGCGCGGGCGTCGATTGCGCGTTGCGCACGATCTGCGCACAAGCTGTCTTCACGTCGTCGCCGATCGTCGCAAGCCCCGCCGAATAGGTCACTGCGACCTCGTTGTATGGCAATCCAAGCACATTCCAGGGCAGCGTCAGTTCCCCGGTGTTTGCATCAAAATCCACTGAATTCGGGTCGATCGGCGTCCATTGGCCAGGCAGGGAAAACGCCAGGGCAATTTCCAGCAGCGGTCCGTTGGGAAGCTCCCCGCGCCGCGGCTTTGTGTAACGGCCTTCGATGCTCACGATCGGCGATGCAGCCATTCCCAAAGGCGCCAACGGAAGATAGCTGAGAAGCACCGTTTGCGAGCCGCTGGTCAGCCGCAGGCGCTCCGTGTACTGGATCACGTTCAGGTCCGGCCGCCTGCAGTAGCTGTTGATCAATGCCGTGGCGGCCGTGATCCAATCCGCCGTCGTTCCCGCCGGCAATCCGTAGTTCGGGTAATCCGTCGGCTGCAGATATGCCATATCCCACCCTTCCTTTTGCTTGTTCCGCGGGGCGAACGGGAGAGGTCCGTCCATTCCTCCCGTTCGCCTGCTGACTCTGCGGTTTGCGGCCCGGCTGACTACCGGTCAACCAGGACCTGGTAATGCGCGTAATTGGCGCCCTTCACAACCACTCCGCCGAACTTGACCGCCACGTACTGGTAGGTCATCGAGTTCGGCAGGCCCAGTTGGAAGATGCGCGGCGTGGGATCGCCGAGCCAGTGGTACTCGATCAGATCCTCGGTAACGATGTAGGCCGGAAGCACCGCCGAGCCCGATCCGGGTGTGCCCGTGTATCCCAGGCTCCAATCCGGAATCAGCGGCAGGTCGCCGGCCTGCGTCGAAAGCATCTTCACCCGGATGCCACCCGTGATGTTGTCGGTATTCAGCACCACGTTGAACTCGGTCTTCATCTCCCGGTCGATCAGGTCCAGCAAGACAGGGTTGGCATAGATCGCCGTGGGCCGCACATGGTAGCCGTTGTTGGCCACCATCTGCGCCACCGCCGACTTGATCCCGTCCACGATCGACGCTGCCAGGCCGATGGTCGTGGTCAGTCCGCCGGCCACAATCTGCGGGACGACGCCCATATACTGCGTGGTTGTCGGTGTGTTCAGGCTGGTGTCGTTGCCATTCCAGAGTGCCACATCGTGCGCCACCATCACGCCGCTCACCGTATCCACCAGATCCTTGGCTTGCAGATAGGCGAACTGCTTCTGCTGGTCCCCCAGCTCGATGTCGAAGAGGTTGTAGTTGATCTGCGAAACGATCGCCTTCAGCGGCACGCTCCGCTCCACTCGCGTGGGGCTCACCACCGCCGGGACGATGCTGCGCGGATTCACAAAACCGGCCGTGCCCGGATTCGGAATGGCCGTCTCTTCAAAGAACCGCGACGGGTGGCCGGTGGCCGGAACCTGCTTGATGCGTTGCCCAAAGGGACTGGAACGCCGGCAGATGTCGAAGATTTCGGTCTGATACAGCGGAACTTCGATTGCGCCCGGCCCAATGTAGTCTGCTGCCGCGTGAATGTCTGCAAAGGTTGCGTTCATAGGCTTCTCCGCCCCCTCCATGGGGCCGTAGTTTCAGTTATCGGTTATCAGTTATCAGCCGTCAGCAGCAGCAATCAGCAATGACTGACCACTGACAACTGACCACTGACAACTCTCCTAGGCGATCGCGCCGGCCCGCAACAGCTGGGTCTTCACTGCAATGCGCTGTTCCAGGCTCAATCCGGCCAACGCCGCGTCCAGAGCCCGCACGTCCACCGGGCCGTCTGCAATTCCGTGCTTGGCCAGCATCTCCGAGGTTGACGCGGGAAGCGTCCTGCGCAGCGGATTGACAACCGTCGCCGTGGAGGCCTTCAACTCGCCCAGCTCCCTCTCCACGGCGGCCAGCTTCTCCGCAAGCTCCACCTCCCTGCGGCTCTGCTCCACAGTTGCCGAAATTCTCTCCACCTCGCCGCTTAACGCGCCCTGGCGCTCTTCCAGAAAGTTCAGCGTTCTCTCCAGAAGGGTGGTTGCGGCCTCCAGCCGCTCCGCAATCTCTTTCTGTTCCGTGTCCATGTCATTCCTTTCTCGTTTTCCGTGAGTATCGTGCAAGTTTTCCGCGCACTTGCTAACTCGCCAGGCGAAAGCTGGTGGACCGATAGGCCGCTTTTTCCCTCAACAGAATCGCCGCGCCGGTGAAAGTCACGCGAGTCAGCTTCCACACCTCAGCCCGCAGATCCTCCACCCGCGCATCGGCCAGTTCATAACTCATCCCCATCGCCTCAGGCGCGTGCGCCTCGATGGTCTTGGCCACCTCGGGGAAGTCCCGCGCGTAAATGTATCCGCGCACCACCAGGCGCTGCCCGACCAGATCCGCCTCGGTCAGCAGCCCAATCTTGCGCCGGGCATCATGCCCGTCCCACCCCGGCCGGTAATCCACCGCCATCCCCAACAGCGATGGCAGCGCCTTGTCTGCCGCCTCGCGCGTCAACATCACCCGGTGTCCGCGCGCCCCGGCCGGCGCCTTGTCGCTGGCCGCATTGACCACCGTTAATACCCCCTCGAACGGCACCCGGTTCGGATGCCCGTCCACATGGGGAAACTTCACCGCCATCGCTTCCAATCGCATGCGCTCTCCGCTCTTCAGGGACTAGCCCCTTACCCCTAGTCCCTTAGTCCCTGTTCCACTGCCGCTTCGCCTGTCAACTGCACGGCCCCGTCCTGTCCCAGCGGACCCAGCCCCCGCATGGCCCGCACCTCATTCACGGTCAGCACGCCGGCCGCGAGCAGCTGCACCTGCACGGCCAGCTCCGTCTCCTCGTCCCTCGCGTTCAGTTCGTTGAAGACAAACTCAAACTCCCGCCACCCGATGCACTTGCCAAAGAAATCCCGCGTGATGTGCCCGGCCAGCAGCATCGCCAGCGGAGAGATCGCCCCGCGGAAGGCCTCATCGGCCATCTCCGCCGCGGTCGAGCGATTCACATCGCCTTCCAACCCAAGGAGCATCGGGGGCAAGCCAAAGGCATTCGCCACCATGCGGATCAGAAACTCCTGCCAGGCCAGCCGCAGGTCCGCATCCGTTCCCTGCGCAAACCGCAACACCTCCGGCTTCTGCTCGGTCGACAGCAGCGGCACCCGCCCCGTCCCCTCGATCTCGTCCTGCCACCAGCGAATCAGCCGGTCGTGCTGCGTCGGCGTGGCCTCGTTGAGCCAAAGCGCGTATTGCGCCACCGCGTTGGCCGCTAGCTTGCCCGCAAACCGGTGCGCGCTGAGAAACTGATTCACCGTTTCGAAAGCCACCTCCAGCGGTCCCAGACCGAAGGGAGTAAAGCTGCGCGGATTCATGCGCACATACATCAATTGGTCGTCGCGCAGATCCACCGCGTCCGCCGCGGCGGATTGCCCGGGCAGCGCCTGCGCATAGCGCGGCGTGGCTTGCTGCCCGTCCCAGCGCGCGTTGATGCGGATCGACGCCCCGTCCACCGGCCACAACATCCCCGGCCGCTCCGGATCGCCCGTCGGCTCCATCTCGATGGCCCCGAATCCGCCCGTCAGCGCATCCTCGATCGTCTGCTCCATCAGCGTGCGAAAACTGTCCACCGCATTGGGCTCTTCCAGGCTCCGCCGCAGCGCCCGCAGCTTCCTCTCCGCAGAGGCCACATCGGTCGGCCTCACGCCGCGCCGCACCCTGATCTGCCAGTCCATGGCCGCGATGCGGTCCTTGATCACGTTGATCGCGCGCCGCACCACCGGCGTCTCCGCGAACCGGCGCAGGTTGACCGGCGTCGGCTTGGGCAGAAGCCGCCCCGGAAACTGGACAGGACTCAAAATCGCAGGCAGAGCCAGCGTCTTTCGTTCCACCTCCGCCGTGGCCGCGCCTGCGGCCAGGTCATCCTTCTGCCCGCTGCCGATG